>NZ_JBHUEQ010000015.1:0-377725 GCF_042680945.1 Affinirhizobium helianthi
AGCGGACTTATACGCATCACCCCGCAAACCGTCAACACTCAAAAAAACAAAAAAACAAAAAAACAGGTAAGACGTTGATATAATTAGCTTATTTTGAGCGAACTGCCTGCTGGAGCGTTTGCAGCAGCGCAACAGGCAACTCCAGAGGCATTCAGCCAGTCGCTCGATCCCGTAGAACATGCTTGAGAGGTTTGCCCGCAGCATTGCGCGGTATGGCTTCCAGAAATTCGATGCGAGCGGGCCTTTTGTAGGTCGCAAGGCGGGACTTGCAGTGGTTGATGAGTTCATCAGCGCCAACCTTTGCGGAATTGCGCGCGACGACAAAGGCAACACCGACCTCGCCCCACTTCTCATCCGGCACTCCGATGACAGCAACTTCGGCCACTGCATCATGGCTCAGCAGCACCGCTTCAACTTCGGCTGGATAAACGTTTTCCCCGCCGCTGATATACATATCTTTCAGCCGGTCGGCGATAATGTGGAATCCGTCTTCGTCGCAGCGCACCAGGTCACCCGTGCGGAACCAGCCGTTAACGAAGGAGGCCGCTGTCTGCTCCGGCTTCTTCCAATAGCCACTCGATATGGAGGGGCCTCGTATCCAAAGCTCACCCACCTGTCCCGCTTCGCATGCCTGCCCTTGCGCATCCATGATCTTCACATCAATCAATGGAGCCGGAAAACCAACGCTTCCATGGCGGGTTGAAATTGCCTGATGATCGATAGGCATGTGCAGGACTGTCCCGGCTTCGCTCATGCCATATCCATTGACCAAAGCGACGCCATCAGCGAGGTAGGCTTCAACCAATGGCGGCGGCAGCGGCGCGCCCCCTATAAAGATGGCCTTCAGCCGTTTCATTCTCTCCCCTGAATAGCCAGGCTGATCTCTCAGAATGGTCGCCATCTGCGGGACAGCGAAATAATGCGTCACGGCGAGATCTTCGTCGTTCAGGCAATCAATTGTTCGCTCCGGCAGAAAACGATCCGATACAATGAGGGTGCCGCCCATCATCAAGGTCGTTCTGGCTATCGCCACAAGGCCGATCGTATGAAAAAAGGGCAAGTCACAGAAGGTCACAGCGCCTGGCGCCACCTCCCCGACAACAGAGAAGTTGTAGGCAGCATAAAACAGGTTCGATCTCGTGAGGATCACACCTTTCGGCGTCCCGGTCGTGCCCGATGTATAGAGCAGGATGGCTGGCTCGTTTCCCGTGGCCGGCAATGGCTTCAGCGGATCGGCCTTACGAATGAGGCCATCGAGCGAACTCTCATCTCCCTGGTAGCCAAGAAGCTTGACGCCGGACTTGGCGCCGAGTTCTCGCGCAACGGGCCCGAAATCGTCTTCGAAGACGAGCAGTCGAGCATCGCAGTCGGCAACGATGTCGGTCAACTCGACGGCCCCCAAACGCCAGTTCAACGGAACGAATATACAATTCACGCGCTGGCAGGCGAAGGCGAGCACCAGATGATCGATACTGTTGCGGCCCAGAGCAGCAACAGTAGCGCCCGGAACAGAAGAACCGAGAAGCTCATTTAGAACCGAGGCACAGCGCGCAATGCGCTCATCCATTTCCCGGTAGGTAACCGTTATGCCATCAGCAAGAGAGCGTGCAGCGATGCGATCCGGTGAGATCCGTGCACGGTAGGAAACCGGATCTCTGGCAATCAGCGTTTCGGAGAAATGGTCCCCAGAAACATTCCCAAGCATGATGGACATGAGCAACTCCCGAGCGTTTCGATCGCCTCCACGATCTTTGTATGCAACACTTACAATCGGCTTGACTTGAAAGCAAGTCGTTTGGATGGTGTAAGCTCTTACTGATGTATATGTGATAACAACCATCAGGTCGCAGTTTCTAATTAAATGAAAGATGCAAGCGAGATGACGTTTACTGACCAACCGGATGCTTTAGACAGTAATGACCCGGAAGGACTGGATCCCGGCTGGCTGACCGGATTGGTTGGTTTTCACCTGCGCATGGCACATGTGGCACTCCACCGAGATTTTGCTCTCAGCACAGCACGCTTCGACATCACGCAGAAACAGTTGGCGGCCATGGAGCTGATCGCAAGAAACCCGGGCGCATCGCAGGTCGATATTGCGCAGGTCCTCTCCATGGACCGTGCCACCATGATGGGCGTGATCAAGCGCCTCATGGCCAAGAACCTGGTTGAACGGAAGCCATCGCTCACGGATCGCCGGCGTCACGAAATCCGCCTGACAGATCAAGGACGGAAAGTTCTTGCAGAGGTTCATGAGGTTATCGAAAAACACGAAAAGGAATTCTGTGCCGTATTATCCGAAGACGAATGTGCGTCTTTGATCGACATGCTCACCCGCCTCTACCGACGGGGCCGACAGTCTGCCGCCCCCTAGCGGATATGGTCGCTGACTGGGTCCAGTCAGCTTCAGCGCCTCAGATGGCGCTGGCCATTCTGTCCTTGATATATATTTCCAAAAGCTTTTGTGAAATCGGTCCCGGCCTGCCGTCAGCAATGACGGCGTCATCCACCCTCACGACAGGCATGACAAATGCGCTTGCGGATGTGATGAAAACTTCCGCTGCATCGCAGGCTTCCAAGACAGTGAAGGCGCGTTCCTCAACCTGGAGGGCCACTTCTTTGGCCAAGGATAAGACGGAGGCTCTTGTAATGCCGTGAAGGAGGGCATTGGATAGATGTCTTGTCACAAGGCGCCTGTCCTTCGTCACGATATGGACGTTTGACGAGGTGGCCTCTGTTATATAGCCGTCCTCGACCAGAAATGCGTCATCTGCGCCAGCACGCTCGGCCTCCATCTTCATCATGGAAGAGTAAAGAAGCTGTACGGTCTTGATTTGCCGATTCATCCAGCGGCCTTCTGGCATGGTCTTGACCGTCAGCCCGGTTTTCCATTTGGGGTTTTCCAGAATGTTCTTCTTTTGGGTGAACATCACGATGCTGGGCGCCATATCGGCCGCAAAGAGAAAATCGCGGTCGGCTGCGCCGCGCGAAATCTGAAGGTAGATGAGGCCACTCTCCAGCTCGTTTCGCGCAACGATCTCACGATGTAGCCCGAGCAATTCGTCATCCGTGAACGGTAGCGGAATGGAAAGGGCCTCAAGCGAGCGCTTAAGCCTCGCCAAATGTCCAGCGTAGTCGATCAGCTTTCGGTCGATGACAGCCGTCACCTCATAGATTGCATCTGCAAAAAGAAACCCACGGTCGAACACTGACACCTGAGCCTGTTCTTCAGGAACCCAGCGGCCATTCACATAAACTATCCGTGACATTTCTTCTCCATCACTGCAGGCGGGAGGCGCACCCGAAACATGCTGCCAAAGTCCGGGTGTACCAACTACATGATTCGGGCAAGTGCGAGGCCGCAAAGTGCATTCCGCCATTCAGCTTGACCCGCATCATGGTGGCTGGAACAACAGTAAAAAAACTTGGAGAATCACCTCATGCCAAAGCCGATAGCGTTTGTTTGCCGCCTCGACAGAGAAGAAGAGCAGCAATGGCTGGAGGTGCTGCGGGAAAAACTGCCGCAGGAAACGATCTTGCCCTTCCGGCAGATTTCGCCCGATGAGCGCCGGATGATCGAAGTTGCCATCGTCGCCAATCCCGATCCAACCGAGGTTGCGGCACTGCCGGGACTTGCCTGGATTCACAGTCTGTGGGCCGGTGTTGAACGACTGGTCGCCGAACTCGGCACGTCCTCGCCGCCCATTGTTCGGTTGGTCGATCCCGAACTGGCACGCGTCATGGCGGAGGCGGTTCTCGCCTGGACCTATTATCTTCATCGGGACATGCCCGCCTACCGGCAGCAACAAGCATGTTCCCAATGGAAGCAACGCGCTTATCGACATCCATCCTCGCTGCAAGTGGGCATGCTGGGCCTCGGAGAGCTGGGAAAGGCTTCGGCAACCCGGCTGTCGAGTGCCGGGTTCAGGATCAAGGGCTGGAGCGCCAGCCCGAAACAGCTCGATGGTGTCAGCACGTCCACGGGGGAAGACGGCCTGATGGATCTGCTATCAACCAGTGACATCGTCGTCTGCCTGCTGCCTCTGACGCGCGAAACCCGGTACCTGCTCAATGAGCGGAGGCTATCATCAATGCCGAAGGGTTCCTCACTGATAAACTTCGCGCGCGGAGCCATCGTTGAAAACGAGGCATTGCTTCGCCTTCTTGATGAGCGGCATCTTGACCACGCCGTTCTGGACGTCTTCGAGCAGGAGCCCCTGCCGGACGCTTCTCCTTTGTGGGCGCATCCGCAAATAACGGTTCTGCCCCACATATCGGCACCCACCACGCCAGACACGGCAGCTTCGATTGTCGCGGCCAATATTGCAGAATGGCGAAGCAGCGGCAGGCTGCCCAAAACAGTGGCTCTAACGCGGGGCTATTAAGTCTCCGGACAAAATTCTGATGGAACCAACTTAGCCTCCTTGAGTTGCCGGGGAACGGGCGCAGACAGAAGGTGGAGATGGCGGACACCCTGAGCCGCCACCGTCCATCGTTTCCGCTGCAGCATTTGCCCGCACTCATTTTGAAGGAGGCTCCCCCATGGCTGATCAGGATACCTTGCAATACGATGGTCCCGCAGGTGGTTGGGGATCCCTTCGCGGCATTACCCGGATATTCGGCAAGGAGTGGCCGTCGCCAGGTGTTCTGGAAACACTGGCCCGACAAAATAAACCTGGCGGGTTCATGTGCGTCTCCTGCGCCTGGACCAAGCCTGCGCACCATAGCGCTTTCGAATTCTGCGAGAATGGCGCCAAGGCAACCCTTTGGGAGCAGACCACACGCCGCTGTACCCCGGAGTTTTTCGCTAACCACACCGTGACGGACCTGAAGGACTGGACAGATCATGACCTGGAGCAGACGGGCCGCTTGACGCATCCGATGCGCTTTGATCATGCATCGGATCGTTATGTTCCGTGTTCGTGGGAAGAAGCCTTCGAAGGCATTGGCAGGGAACTGAAAGCACTCGATCCGAAAAGTGCCGTGTTTTATGCCTCCGGTCGCGCCAGCCTGGAAACATCCTATCTTTACGCGCTGTTCGGCCGTCTCTACGGGCATAACAACCTGCCGGACAGTTCCAATATGTGCCACGAAACAACTTCTGTGGCTTTGAAAAAGATCATCGGGGCACCGGTCGGTACATCTGTCTACGAAGATTTCTCCACCTGCGACGCAATCTTTTTCTTCGGCCAGAATACAGGGTCCAACAGCCCCCGCTTCCTTCATCCGCTGCAGGATGCCGTAAAGCGGGGCTGTCGCATCGTCACCTTCAACCCGGTGCGCGAACGCGGGCTTGAGGCCATGATCAATCCGCAAAGCCCGACGGAAATGCTCACCGGGCACGAGACCAGAATCTCGAGCCATTACCTTCAGGTCAAGGCGGGCGGAGACATTGCTGCCTTGCTGGGCCTCTGCAAACATGTGCTGGCGAAGGACGATGAAGCCAAACGCGACGGTCGCAGCGTTCTTGATCGAGACTTTATCAAACAACACACGCATGACTTCGATGCCTTCGAGCAATTGGTGCGCCAAACCTCATGGCAGGAGATCGAGGAACATTCGGGGCTCACGCGGGTTGCACTCGAGGAAGCCGGACAGGTCTACGTCGAGGCTGAGCGGGTGATCGGCATCTATGGAATGGGTCTCACCCAACAGGTGCACGGCTTCGACAACATTGGCATGTTCGTCAATCTGCTCCTCATGAAGGGCAATATCGGCCGCGATGGCACAGGTATCTCACCCGTCAGGGGCCACTCCAATGTGCAAGGTCAAAGAACAGTCGGCATTTCTGAAAAGCCGGAGCTTGTGCCATTGGACCGGCTTGAGGATATGTTCGGCTTCACCGCGCCACGAGATACGGGTTTGACCACGGTAGACGCCTGCCACGGAATCATGAAAGGCGATGTGAAGGCATTCATCGGATTGGGCGGCAATTTCGTGCGCGCCATTCCTGAACAGGAGGCCATGGAGGCCGCTTGGCAGAGGATGCGACTGACCGTTCAAATCGCCACAAAGCTCAATCGAAGCCATTTGATCAATGGTGAAATTGCCTATCTTCTTCCCTGCCTGGGCCGTTCCGAGGAAGATCTTCAGGAGAGCGGTCCCCAGATCGTCACAATCGAAGATACATTCAGCTGCATCCACGGCTCCATCGCGCGCAGAAAGCCTGCCAGCGAGCATCTCAAATCGGAATTGGCAATAGTGGCCGGTCTGGCCAAAGCAACGCTTCCACCAAATCCAAAAGTTCTATGGGACGAATGGGTGAGTGACTACAGCAAGGTCCGGGATCTCATAGAGCAGACTTATCCCGATCAGTTTCACGATTTCAATAAACGGGTCTTCACGCCAGGCGGTTTCTACCGCGGCAACAGCGCACGCGAGCGGATCTGGAAAACCGAGAGCGGTCGAGCGGAATTCACTGTACCACAGCAGCTTTCGGCCCACGGGTTCGCCAATGCACCGGGGCGCTACAGGCTTATCACATTAAGAAGCAACGACCAGTTCAACACGACTGTCTATGGTTACAGCGACCGGTTAAGGGGCATTGAAGGCACCCGCAGTGTGCTGCTCATCAACCCCGAAGATATTGCCGCCGCAGGCCTGAAGGCAGGTCAGGTGGTGGGGTTGGCCTCCGATGCAGAGGATGGCCGGAAACGGTACATTGGCGGACTGACCGTGACGCCCTTCGATCTCCCCAATGGCTGTATCGGTGGCTACTATCCGGAGCTCAACCCTCTCATTCCACTCGATCATCACGACAAAGCCTCGAAGACGCCGGCGGCAAAGGCTGTTCCGGTTCGAATTGTGACGTAGAGCGGAATGTCAGCCCGCTTTAGCGGTTCGGTCGCTCGGCTGACACGTTGACACAGCCTTGTTGCACACGCAGGATGTTCGGCAATCCTCATGCGTGTGCGCAAGGTCGCGCAACATCTTCAAGACTGGCTCGGTTGCTCGAACGCTCTGGCGACGTCATCCTCCTGCACCTCAGTCAACGCCTTGTGGATCGATACTTGAACGTGCCCTTCCTCTTGCATGACAATGATCACCGTTTCCTTTGGCGGACAACCGGGCAGATGACAGGCAAGCTCGTTCACCGATACGACGGCGCTCTCACCGAGGTTCAGCAAGGCCTTCACCCACTGCTTGATCATTCTCGCAGATTGCACCACGCCCGGATTTCGGCGCGCCAGCGGATTGTTGAAGGAACCACTCATAGAGACTGTCCTCGCTTGCGTCTTGCTCTCGGTGCCAGCACTTCGAACAGATCCTGAATCTGGCGTTTCGGCATACTGCTTCCAATGAGAACAACGCGGCTGCGGCAGTCGCTGCCGGGCCATTCCGGCAGGCGTAGCGTAGGGTAAAGGCGATGCTGAACCGCATGGGCGACCATCGGTCTTTGAAGATCATCCGCCAACGCGAAAATACCTTTCAGCCGCAAGAGGCCAGAGCCCACATTGCTCGTCACGATATGCAGGAAGGTCTCCACGGCCGCCGGTTCGAGCGGAACATCATGCGTCAGACAGACCGCTTCGATTTCCGCACCATGCCGGTTGGGATCATGAGTGTGATCGCCATGCTTCGACAGTCTTTCGATGGCCAGCCAGCCTTCGACATCCTCAATCTTTCCCGAAATGGTATAGGCTGCCGAGCCGAACAGCGCTGGCAGATCAAACTCTGCCGAATGGCGATCATGCAGCAGGGCTGAGGGGTTTAACTCACGCAAATCTGCCAGATCCTGATCGCTCTCTGCCAGGTCTGTCTTGGTCAAAACAATGTGGTCTGCAAAAGCCAGCTGCTTCCAGCCCTCCATGAATTTTGCAAGCATGTCTCTGCCGGAAATAACATCGAAAGCAGTGACCACCCCAGCCAGGTAGAACCGTCTGGCAACGACATGATCGCGCAAAGACATCGCAGGTGCGCCGCCGGCAATAAGGCTATTGATGATGGGGGCCGGGTCGGCGAGGCCCGTTGTCTCAATGACAACCCGCTCCACGATCCTCACGCTTCCCTTTGCCTGCGCCTCATGCAAATCGTGAAGCGAGGCGCGGATATCGCCGGTGGCCGTGCAACAGATGCAGCCTGTCGTCGTCTGAAAATAGGTTTCAGAACCAGCCTGAACGAGATCGTGGTCCACCGGGATCGTACCAAACTCATTGATGATGACCGCCGTTCCAGCCATATTCGGGTGCCTGAGAAGCCTATTGATAAGACTGGTTTTACCGGAACCCAGAAATCCTGTGAGGATGGTTACAGGCAGGGGGGCGTGTTGCCCGCGGCCTTCGTCGATAGCCGGCTTTGGTTCGCGCGCCTTGAACATTCCAGCTGTCACCCTCCTCCACAAACACAAAGCCCGCGCCCCTGACGAGGCGCAGGCTGTCATTTCGGTCAGCTGCCGAGGATCGCCGCCTTCATCGTTTTCACATTGTGGTGGAACATATCGATATAGGTCGATGCCGGGCCATCCGCCGCAGACAAGGCGTCGGAATAGAGCGTGCCGCCCACCTTCAAGCCCGTTTCCTTGGCGATTTGCTCAATCAGCCGAGGATTGCTGATGTTCTCCATGAACACAGCAGAAGCCTTGTCGTGCTTGACCTGGTCGACCAGCTTGGCGACATCCGCTGCCGATGCTTCAGCTTCCGTGGAAATGCCCTCCGGCGCGACGAATTTCAGCCCATAGGCCTTCGAGAAATAACCGAACGCGTCATGCGTGGTGATGATCGTACGCTTGGACTGCGGAATCGCGGCAATCTCTGCCTTCACGTCCTTATCCAGTTGCGCCAGTTTCTTCAGATAAGCCTCTGAATTCTGCGTATAGGTCTGGCATCCGGCCTTATCCGCTTCGCAGAAGGCCTTGGTGATGTTCTTGACGTAAATTTCCCCATTGCTGACAGACTGCCATGCATGTGGATCCCAGGCGCCGTGATGGTGTCCTTCGTGGGTCTCCGCCTTTGCTTCCTGACCATGATCATGCCCGTGTTCATGATCTTCCTCTTCACCCTTGATGGGCTTTACGCCTCGACTGGCTTCGACAATCGGCGCCTTGGTGCCGCTTGTTTCGATAAGGCGGGACATGAAGCCTTCCAAGCCCAGACCGTTAACAAGAACAACATCGGCTTTCTGAAGTGCCACAGCATCGACTGGCTTCGGTTCGTAAACATGAGCATCGCCGTCAACCGGCACCAGGGTTTGTATCTCGACACGATCACCCCCGACATTCTTTGCCAGATCGGCGAGGATGGAGAAGCTGGCCACGACCTTGAGGTCCGCTGCGGAAGCTGCCGAGGCGTAGCTGCAAAGCGCGACCGTGCTGACATAGGCCGCGAAACGAAGTGCACGAAACATGAGTTCTCCTTGTTTAACTTCAAGCGGTTTTGTGGCGGCGTCCTGGGAGGATGCTGACGAGAATGCCCCGACGCCCTAAGACGGCGGAGAAGAGATAGGCCGCACCGGCGAGCATGATGATGGCAGGACCGGAGGGCATGGACGCATGATAGGAAAGCAAGAGCCCTCCGACCGACGCACCCAGTGCAATGGCAACAGCAATGGCGCACAGAGAGCGCACATCGTTGGACCAGAAGCGTGAGGCGACTGCCGGCAACATCATGAGACCAACGGAAAGCAATGTACCCAGGGCCTGAAAGCCACTGACGAGATTGAGCACGACTAGCACGAGAAACAGGACGTGAACGACGGAGCCGATGCCGCTCACCGACCGCAGGAAAAGCGGATCGAGACATTCTGCGACAAGAGCCCGCCAGAAGATGAGGAGCGTCGCAAGCGTGACGATTGCCACGGAGACAATCAAGGTCAGCGCGTCATCGTTCAAAGCGAGGACGGAACCGAAGAGAACATGCATGAGATCGACACTCGAACCATGCCAGGACACCAGCAAGACGCCGACAGCCAGGGACATCAAGTAGAAGGCAGCCATCGAAGCGTCCTCCTTTTGCACCGTGAAACGGGAAACGAGGCCCGACCCCAGCGCCACGACGAGGCCGACAATCAAACCACCAATGGTCATCGGCATGATGTCGAGACCAAAGAACAAAAAGCCGAGCGCTGCGCCGGGCAGAATCGCATGGGACATGGCATCGCCAGTGAGACTCATGCGCCGCAGCATGAGAAAAACGCCAACCGGAGCACAGCTCAGGGACAGGATGATCGAGCCAAACAAGGCCCGCTGCATAAAGCCATACTGCAAAAACGGCTCGAACAGATACTCAAACACGGGCAGCAACCTTGCGTATGTCGGCGCCATGATTCGCCAGATCCTCGCCCCGCGCGCCGGCTGCACCGTCGCACCATCGGGCATCCTCATCCCATGCTTCATGAAAGGTCTGCGCTCGGCGAAGATTTTCTGGCGTCACGACCATTTCGGTCGGCCCAAACGCGACCGGACGCCGCGCCAGCAACAGCGTCTGCGGAAAATACTGGCTGACGAGTGCATGATCGTGAAGGACGCAAAGGACCGTCCGCCCTTCCGTCACCCATTGCCGGGTCAAATCCACCAGGTCTCGAATGGTACGCTGATCGACAGCATTGAAGGGCTCATCAAGCAGGATGAGATCCGCATCCTGAAGCATGGTGCGTGCAAAGAGTGCACGCTGCATCTGGCCGCCGGAGAGGCTATCGAGCGCACGGTTTTCAAACCCTAACAGCCCCACGGCCTCAAGACAGCCCTCTAGCCGATCCCGATCTGCCCTGCTTCTGCGGCCAAGCAATCCGGTTTTTTGCCAGAAACCGAGTGAAACGAGATCAACAACGCGCGCCGGAAAAGTACGGTCGATTTCCGATTGTTGCGGCAGATAGGCAAGCCTGCGGGCCTGCATGGTGCAGCTGCCACTCAAGGGGCGCAGTATCCCCGCAATCCCCTTCATAAGCGTGCTTTTGCCGGAACCATTGGCACCGATGACGGCGGTCAGCGAGCCACGCAGGATAGTCGCACTGAGATGATGCACCGCCGCATGACCGCGATAACCCAGCGTCAGGTCAGTGAATGTCAGCGCAGCATCGGTCATGGGATTCTCAAAGATCGTCTCGGGGATTGACACCTTCTCCATATGTAATGTTATTACATACGTCAACGTATGCGTTATGTCATAACATTAAATTTCAGAAAGGTGTGCGCTGTCCTGTCGAGTCTTCTAGTGCGCGTCCAGCACAAAACGCGTCAGCGGTTTTGCGTCCGGACTGCGTAAAAACAAATAGATAGAGAATTTCAGGTGATGCCGTCTTGCCGGAAATCTCTCGTGCGCTTCAGGCCAAGCCAGCGCCTCACTCTTCAGTTCGAAGCAAAGGAAGTAAGATGCAGAAAAAGCTGCCAGTAACGGTGCTGTCCGGTTTCCTGGGGGCGGGAAAGACCACCCTGCTCAACCACATCCTCGCCAATCGCGAGGGCCTGAGGGTCGCGCTCATCGTCAACGACATGAGCGAGGTCAATATCGATGCTGCCCTTGTCAGGGATGGCGGAGCAAACCTCTCACGCACACAGGAACAACTGGTTGAGATGACGAATGGGTGCATCTGTTGCACGTTGCGCGACGATCTCCTGAAAGAGGTTCGTGCATTGGCCGAGCAGGATCGGTTCGATTATCTGCTGATTGAATCCACCGGCATCGCTGAACCGCTTCCGGTGGCCGCGACCTTCGATTTTCGCGATGAGGACGGGCAAAGCCTCTCGGATGTCGCGCAACTCGATACCATGGTGACGGTTGTGGATGCAGCCAATCTGTTGAACGATTACGCATCGGCGGATTTCCTGGCAGATCGCGGCGAAACAGCGGGCGAAGACGATAACCGTACACTGGTGGATCTGCTGGTGGAACAGATTGAATTTGCCGATGTCGTGGTTTTGAACAAGATCAACACGGCGACGCCAGAACAGCGCGATGCTGCGCGCAGGATCATCACGGCCTTGAACCCGGATGCCAGGCTGATCGAAGCCGAATTTGGTCGGGTGCCTCCGAAGGAAATTCTTGGCACAGGTCGGTTCGATTTTGCGAAGGCGGAAACGCATCCACTCTGGTTCAAGGAGCTGTATGGTTTCAAGAATCATACGCCTGAGACCGAAGAATATGGCATACGCTCCTTCGTGTATCGCGCCCGCAGGCCGTTCGATCCGGCTCGGTTCCAGGATTTCATCAATCGCTCCTGGCCGGGCGTCGTCCGCGCGAAAGGCTTCTTCTGGTTGGCCACGCGCCCGCACCACGTGGGTGAGATCAGCCAGGCAGGAGCGCTCGTTCGCACAGGAAAGAAAGGCCTATGGTGGGCCTCGGTACCGAAGGAACAATGGCCCCGTGAGCCGGAATTTCTCGACATGATGGGTCCCTATCTGGACCCGGTATGGGGTGATCGGCGGCAGGAGATCGTCTTTATCGGTGCCGATCCGATGGATGAGGCGGGTCTGCGCAAGGAACTAGACGCGTGCCTGGTGGAAGCCGAAGGCTTCACCCCGGACAAATGGAAAAGCCTGAAAGACCCCTTCACCAGCTGGGCGCCCAAGGCAGCCTGAGATCCAGGCTGAACAAAAAACGTTAGAGGGGCCACTTGGGCCCCTCCTCCTGTGTTCTCATCAGCTATGAATGCTGATGCTGTCGTGCTTGTCATCGAACAGGATCTTCACGGCCGCAGTGTGATCCTGCAGAACGGCAACATCCTTCCAGTTGTCGCCGCCCGCATTGACGCTCAAGGTTGTGTTGGAACCATCTGTTGTTGCCCTTACGGCGGAAGCCGCACTCTCAGTGCTGACTTCTGGGCCGAGGACCTTGTCGAGCAGCACGGAGACATCGACCGCATCGCCCTGCTCGGAGCGATAATCGGTGATGACATCCGCCACATCCATGTCGTGCAGAGCGGAGGCGTCGAACACGAAGGTATCGGCACCTGCACCGCCGGTCATGATCGAATGGCCGGAACCGGCATTCAGGATATCATTGCCTTCGGTACCGAAGATCTCGGTGGAGAATTTGTCCTCACCGAACACGGTGTCGAAGCCCATCTCCACCAGATCGCCATGCGAACCGTCGACGAATGTGAAGCTGCCATGTGCCAGCACGTCCTGCCCATCGATGGCGTCACCGCCCGCCGTGGAAGAAAGCGAAATGCTGGCAACGCCACGGGACGCGAGTGAATAAACTTCGCCCTCGTCATTGATGCCGTTATGGTTGGCGTCTTCCCAGATGGAGAGCTTGGAGAAAGCATCGTCCTTCGCGTCGATTGTGCCGTCGCCGTTGCTGTCAAGCGTGGCGAGGGCTGCCAGACCACCTGCATGGTTGCCGCCTGCAAAGCTCGGCGTGAAGATTTCCGAGCCGTTATCGATCTTGCCGTTACCATTTACATCAAGGGCAAGAATGCCGTTCTTGCTGGTCCAGGCCACCTGATCGGCCTTGCCATCGGCATTGATGTCGAATGACACGCCATCATGTGCACCGGAGAAGTGGAAACCGGTGTGATGAAGATCGAGAACGATTGGATCGGTGCCAATCACGGGGCGGATATTGTAGGATTTTCCGTCCACGGCAATCTTGACGTATTCGGTGATCGGTTTGCCTTCAAAAAATCTGCCGACATCCTTGAGTGTGTAGATCGCGATGAAATTCTTGGCTCCGTTGGGATCTACCTTGACGATCAGATCGTCGCCGTTGTGAACCACCTTCACATAATTGCCGATCGAGTCCTTGTTCGCAGATTTGATCAGGGTGCTAAGGTCAATGGTGTCCCATTTGCGATAATCGTAGATGATGTCCGCATTTGCCGCTGAAGCAGCCTCTGTGCCCCACTGGAAGGTGTTATCGCCTTCGCCCCCGACGAGCTTGTCATTTCCTTCACCCCCAATCAGCAGATCGTCTCCGGAACCACCGTCCAAGTAGTCGTTGCCAGTTCCACCAACAAGGATGTCCCTGCCTCCATTGCCCCAGATGGTATCATCGCCAGCTCCACCGAGCAGAACATCGTTGCCGTCAGTTCTTTCCTCTCTGACAAGGTCCCCAAGAATACTGTCGTTTCCAGCACCGCCTTCAATGAAGTCGTCGCCGCTTGCACCGACGAGATTGTCATCGCCACCCATGCCATAAATGGCATCGTTGCCATCGCGACCATTCAGGGGATTTGCTGCTCCCCAATCACCAATTAAGACGTCGTTCAGAGACTGTCCCCAGGCCTGGGAACTGTTGCCGATGACAACACCGCCATCGACAGCACTGAAGGCCACATATGTGCTGACCGATGCGCCGTTTTCAGTCGCCGTAACCTTGTAAATGTAAAGACCAGCCTCGTTCGGCCACCCTTCGCTTAAGATGCTGTGGGACGGGTTGCCTGTAACCTTGCCGTCCTTACCAAACGTGAGCCAACTAGTTGACCAGTTCCTGGATAGCGCCTCAAACTTGAATTCGGCTTTCGAGGTAAAGCCAGAAAACAGCGAAGCGGCGTCAAAATTCAGCTTTGGGAGCCCTTTGTCGTCGTTTGTATAGACATAGCGGCCAGTCGCTGACGTATTTTCATTGACCTCCGGTCGCACGACATCCGTGGCGCCGTTGATGGTGATCGAAACTTCCTTTTCGGTTCCATCAATCGTCTTGACTTTGAACTTGTCGGTCAGCGTCTGATCCTTGTTCAGCCCGTCAACATCCTTGTTGGTGTTGTCCAGATAATAAGTCCACTGGCCGTTGGCAGACATCGTGAAGGAACCGTACTTGGTCGCCGTTTTGGCGCTGACTGCTTGCCAAGCGCTAGTGTCATCGCGGTCAACTGAGGTGAGCGTTCCCGACACCTGGTCGACGCCAGCATTGTTCTTCGTCGCCTCCGTCACAGAACCGTTTGCGGTACCGGTAATCGTTGCCGGATCATTGGTTGCCGTGAGGTTGATACTCAGCGTCTGCTTGACCGTTGCGTTGAATTGATCGCGAACGGTCAGCTCGAAGCTTTCCGACGTGCCAGCTTTCAGCGCCTGAATAGCAGCGTTATTCGGCTCGTATTTGTAGTCGCCCGTAGTACTATTCAGATAAAGCGTACCGTAAGTGCCGGTCTTCACCAGGTTGAAGCCCTGAACGCCCGTCACAGATTTTCCATCTGTCACGGAATAGGCGAGTACACTTGCCGCATCCCGGTCAGCCCCTGCCAGCTTTCCGCTCTGCGGGAGGAACGTGTCATTCACAGCGGTGTCTTGGATAACAATCGGAGAAATGACTCCAAGACTTGGCGTATCGTTGGCACCATTGACAACAACATTCAATGTTCTGAATGCAGATCCACCATGCTCATCGGTCACAGCGAGGGTGAATAGCTCACTCTTGCTGGACGTCAGCGCCTGAATAGCGGATGCGTTCGGCACATACTCGTATTGTCCGGTGGTGCTGTTGAGGTAAAGTTTCCCGTATAGCCCTTCCTTGACCACATCGAATTTGGATGAATCTGCCGAAGTCTTGCCGCCATCAACGCTGAACTTGAGCTTCGCGCCAGCATCGACATCCTTTGCAACAAGCTGACCAGCCTGCGCCGACAGCCTGTCATCCGCGGCCGTATCCTGGAATGTCAGTGTGTTCACCGGTTCAAGCATCGGGACATCATTGCTGCCGGTAATGTTGATGATCAGACTTGCCGTGGACGTCGTGCCAGCGTGGTCCGTAACGGTGTACGTGAAGACTTCCTTTTCCGCATCGCCCTGGGCCAATCCATCGCTCTTGGCCGCATCCAGCTTGTAGATGTAGAAACCACCCGACATGATGAAGAGTTTGCCATAGGTGCCGACAAGCTCCGTTCCGGTAATGCTTACGGCCGTTGCAGGATTGAACGGATTGGGTGTTCCGGCGACAACACTAGATACAACGAGTGTATCGACAATCTTACCGTTGATGTCGACGTTCCCGTCTGTATCGTTGATGAACACATTGCCCCCGGCCTGCGGGTTACTGTTCATCGAGTTGTCCAGCCCGCCTGCCTCCTTGAGGCTGTGGACGTCGTCGCTAAGGCTCGGCGCTACATTGACGACATTCTCGGCAAGCATTGTGTAGCCGCCGACATTGTCTGTGCCTGTGAACTCGAACTTCTCTACGAGGCTGGTCAGTCCGAGGAGCTTGCCCGCTTTATCGTAGACGACATAAGACCCTTGCAGCGAACCCGCTTCAAATTTGTAGTCGGTCCATAGACCGGATAGACGGATGGTGTCCGATCCACCGTTACCGTAAACGCCGAAGGTCGTGCCACTTGCCATGGAAAGGTCGATAAGGTCGTCACCGGATCCGCCTCCCACACCAACATAAGGACGGGACAATCCAGCCGTGTTCGTAACGGTCAATGTGCTACCGCCATCTCCCAACTGGAATTGGAAGCTCTCAACATCCGTCGTTGTAACCGAGCCGCCCCCGACTGTGGCTTGCGCAGTATTGTTGGAACGCTGATCAGCCGTAGCGCGAATGGTCAATTCCATTGCCTGGGCAAACCCGCCCTCGACAATCACTCGGTCGAATCCATCACCACCGGACACAACATCTCGACCATCTTCGGAAGTATAGACGATTGTATCGTCGCCTACACCAGCTTCGATTGTGTCATTGCCAGCACCGGCCCGAATGACATCATTCCCCGCACCGCCGGAAATGATATCGTTACCGATGCCGCCGTAGATTTCGTCGTTGCCTTCCCCACCCCAGATGCTGTCATTGCCGTCGCCGCCGTAGATGCTGTCGTCACCATCGAGGCCCGAGATCATGTCATCGCCGGAGCCGCCATGCAGCTGATCGGAAGCAAGATTGGAACCCTGGATCACATCATTGCCAGCACCACCTTCAACCACAACGCCCTGAACACTGTAACTGGTGGGGAGCATGATGACATCATTGCCGCCGGTACCAACGAACTTCTCAACTCCATCCAATGTCATGGTAGAGCTGTTGGCACGATCAAAGACAAAGCCGCTTGCGGCCGCATCCTTGATCAGTTGAACGGTATCGAAACCTGTTCCGCCGAGGAGACTATCGCTTTCGCCAGACAAGCCGTTGATGCTGACCAGTTCGCTTGTACCATCTCCGTACTGGAAGAAACGATCACCGGAGCCGGTGACATCGGCAACAACCTGCAGAATATCATCGCCGGAACCGCCATCGAGCGTATCAGCACCGGTGCCGCCATTGAGGATATCACTGCCTTCTCCACCTCTCAGCAGATCATTGCCAGCGCCACCCTCAAGCCTGTCGTTACCGCCCATGCCATTGAGCTCATCGTCACCCGCACCGCCCTTGAGGACGTTGTTTTCCGTGCCGCCGTAGATCACGTCATTACCGGAACCACCAGTCACATTGACGATGCCCTGCGCGCCATCGTGGCCAACCACCTTGTGGCTGCCCGTATTGGACGGACGATCCATGGCTCTGTCCGAGCTCATCAGAACGCTACCTTCCACGCCATTGCCGGAAAGGTTGATCGCGACAGGTGCCGAGAGGGTTTCGTAGCTCAGCGTTCCATCGGAAAGCAGTGTGCCAGCCGCATCGACACGGATGGTGAAGTTCTGGCTTGCAGGATCGCCATCGGCATCCGTGGCAATCGCCTTGAAAGTGAGATCCAGGAAAGGATTGCTGCCCTGCGGCGCAGTATGGTCGAGCGGCTGCAGAAGATGGAAGTCATAGCTCGCAGTGCCCGCATCGGCCTTTAATGTCATCACGACATTGGATGCATCTGCGTTTGCTGGCTTCCCGCCTACATAACCAACCAGCATCCCGCTGATCCAAGCGAAGTTAACCGCCTGAGAGAAGGAGCTCAAGGTCACCGTCTGTCCACGATGATCAATCACGCTGACTGGCTTGTCCGCGAAGGTCAACGTCTTGGACGCACCGTTATCGGCACCCCAGCTCAAGCCACTGAGGCCCTTGGTAATGAAGGTCTGGCCTTCTTCGGAAATTTCAGCACGCGCGTTCGCATTAAAGACCGGCGTATCGTCGTTGATGGTGACCTTGAAGCTGCCGTTCTGAACCTTGTCGTCACGGTTACCAGCCGCATCGCCATCGGCATCGAAGGCAACGAACTTGAAGTTGAGATCAAGATTGTTTTCAATGCTCTGCTGCACGCCTTTCACAAGTGATTCTGAATGGTCGATGCCAGCCAGAAGCTTGAAGCTGTAGGAACCATTCTGGAATGTCGGATCAAGAGTGACCTTGAAGACATCGATATGGCTACCCTGCGTGCTGGCGGTCAGCACGTAGCCGCCGTTCCATGCGCCGTTCTCGCCCTTGAGCAGATCGATCTTGTAGACAAGCGCTTCGTTGCCGGAGGTCAGCTTGCCAAGACCCAGCTGTGCCGCGGTGACATCACCAACAGAAAGCGCCTTACCGGCAGTCGCGCTGCTGCTATCGGCAAACGCAACACTGCGGCCAAAGCTATCGTTTGCCGACGTGCCCTTGACATCGCGGTCCACGCCCCACTCAATTCCGAGCGATTTCCCGCTGACTTCACTTGGAGCATTGACATCATCCTTTGCGGCGTTGTCGTTGCTGCCCGCGATCTTCGGCGCACCATCTTCATCCACCACCGAGGTTTCGCTTGTGCCCAACCGAGGCGCATCGTCATTCACGACAACTTTGAAGGCACCACTGGCAGTATCGCCATCGCTGTCTGTCGCCGTGAACTTGAAGTTCAGGCTGATGTTGTCTTCAACGTTCTTGACCGGGTGATCGAGATTGCCGAGCAGCTTGAAGTCATAGCGGCCATGGTCATCATCACTCAGAGAAACGCTGAAGATCTTGTTCGACGGAGCTGCGGAGCCTGCCGGATCGTTGCCGACATACCCGTAGAGCATCGTGCCATCGACACTGACCCACACCTTCACCGGCTGGCCGTTTGAGCTCAGGCCTTCGGCAAACACTTCACCATTTTTGTAGCCATCGAAGGCGACGGAACGGTTATTCGTGCGACCGGAGTCGTTGTCGTCTGCACCCCAGTTAATGTTCAGGCTGTTATCCGTCTGAACATTGCCCTGGATGTCGCCCTTATAGTGGTGCTCGCGCTCGGTATTGCCAAAGCTGTTGAGGTTCTCCTCATCGACGCTTCTATCCGAGATAAAACCAATCGTCGGCTGATCGTCCATGATGGTAACGCTGAACGAGCTCGTCGCAGTATCGCCGTCGGAGTCTTTGGCGAAAAAGCCAAAGTCCAGCTTCATGGAGTCGCTGTTTGGCGCATGATCGATGTTGCCGTTGAGAGAGAAAGCATAAGCGCCCTTACCGTTATCCGTCAGGGATACCGTGAAGACAACACGCTCGCCAGCTAGGGCAACAAGGGTACTATCGTTATCGAAAACCTTGTAGGTAATCTGTTCGCCATCCGAAGTAAGCCCAGCAGGAGCCTTCAGGCCGGAAAGGAACCCAACGCTACGATCTGCCGATCCCAATCCGTCATGATTGTCGGCACCCCACTTGATATCCAGCGAACCCAGCTTCACAGCGGAATCCGGATGATCGGCGTAGACTACATCACCCAGAGTGAGCGGCAGCGCGCTCTCATTGACGGATTCCGCCTCTGGCGAGCCAATAAACGGTGCATCGTCATTGATTGTAATAGAGACGGAGCCATTGGCCGTGTCGCCATCGCCATCCTTGATCGTGAAGCCAAAATCAATCTTGATATCGTCTTCTGAGTTCTTGACCGGATGATCCAGGGAACGGAGCAGATTGAACTCGAAAGCACCGCTTGCAACATCGGTGACCTTCAGAGTGAAGACCGGTTCTTTGCCTGCCATCGCCGTCAACGTGTTGGTCGAAGCGTTCCAGCTGTAGGAAAGCGAGACGCCGTCAGACTTCAGGGCTGGCAAATTCTTCGTATCGAAGGTGATAGCGCCATTAGCCGCCTGACCGTCTGTGCCAAAATTGTAGTTGAGTTTTCCAGCAGCCTTGGCTGATGTGGCGTCCGCATCACCATCATAAGCTTTGAACGCGCCGTTACCGTCTCTCAGTCCGTCCTCATCGACCGTTACCCCGCCTTGCGCACCGATAATGCTCGGACCATCATCCACGATTTTAATCGCCAGCTGCGTAGAAGTGACTGCATCCTTCATGTCGCCATCGGCATCGACGGTCGTCACCTTCGCATAGACGCCATTGATCAGGCTGATGCTGTTATGATCGTTTACGCCGTCAATATTCACATGCTTCACAGGCTGATACTGAACGATGGAAACAGAGCCGTCGTTACCAATCGTCAGGGCGAAAATCCTGACGTTGCCAACCATGCCCAGCACGGTTTGGCCGTTGATCGAGGTCAGCTTGACGACCTCGCCCGAAAGCGTGCGGATTCCAGAGTCCTCATCACCATTGAAGGCGCTGCCCGCCGAGTTGACGAGCGACAAACTGGTAGAACCATTGCCATCCGCACCATAGCTTGTCACCGCTTTGACCATATCGAGTTGACGCGCCCAGCCAATGGCATCTTTCATCAGGTTTTCAGGGATACGGCTATCAGTGACGCTTTGCAGATCGTCTGAATTTTGATCAACACCTGCGGTCTCATCATGAACGAGTTCAGCACCCGTCGTGATTGAAATTGAGGCTGTTGGCGCATCGTCGTTTACGGATACTGTGAAAGTACCCGCGTTAGTGGCGTCACCGTCCGCATCGATGCCTTTGAAGCTGAATGTCAGATCCCGGTTGTCTTCAGCGTTCTGAACAGAATGATCAAGCACACCTTTCAGATCGAAGGTGTAGGCACCATTTCTCGCGGCTGGATCGAGCGTAACCGTAAAGACGACCGGGCCTTCGCTACCGGCCTTCGCCTCAAGCACATAACCACCATTCCATACGCCGTCTTTGACGGAAAGGCTGATGCTGTAGGCAAGCGGCTCTTCGCCTGTGGTCAGGTCCACAAAACTCTTGCCTAGAGCCTCAGCAGCAATCGGGCCAGGGCCCAAAATCTCGCCGGTCTTCGCATTTACAAAGGCAACTTGACGACCGATGGGGTCGTCGACTTTGCCGATCATCCCATCCGCATCCACTCTTTCGGCCTTCAGATCGGAATCTGCACCCCAGTTGATGCCGAGCGATTTTGGACCTGTCGAAGCTTGACCAGCAGATCCAGTCTCACCCTTGGCATAGCTGTCGCCGACATTGCCGTTAAAACCAGTCAGGCTCTCTTCATCGACAATTCCACCTTCAGCTTTTCCGACCGTCGGCATATCATCTTGAATGCCAACAACGAAGTTTCTGGTTACCGTATCGCCATCGCTGTCCGTTGCTGTGTAGGTGAATTGAAGAAGAATAGAGCCGTTGCCATTGCCTTCATTGTGGTCGAGCGGCTTAAGCAAGTGAATGCTGTAAGAGCCATTGCCGGCATCCGAAAGCGTGGTGAAAAGAACAACATTGCTTGGCTGTGCCTCGGCGTTAGCATCGAAGCTTGCTGGCTTTTCGCCTGTGTAACCGACCATGACGCCATTGATGACAGCGAAGTGAACCTCCGCACCCGCAGAAGTCAGGACAGAGCCACCCTCGCCTTCATGCGCGAACTCAACCTCTACGCCTGAATCTTCAGTGAAAGCAACAGAGCGGCCAATTTTGGCACCGTCCTCGATACGGGCATTATCGGCACCCCAGTCAATATTGAGGGAACCGCCGCCAATAACGATGCCATCCTTGTTCGAAACGAGCTTCTGCTCGTCAATGCTGACATTTTCGCCACCGCCAGAGATTGGGCTGTCGTCGTTAACGGTGACAGTAAAGCTACCGTCCAGCTTGTCGCCGTCGGCATCATTGGCCGTAAATTTGAACTCAAGCTTCCAGTCGTCTTCGGTAGTTTTATCTGGATGATCCAGCGCACCGATGAGTTCAAACTGGTAAGAGCCAGCGCCCCGGTCGCTCAGCGAAATTGTGAAGACCGTTTCGCCTAGTTCAGCATCCTTGCCATCGCTACCGGCAGAAATAAGCTGGCGCGCTTCAAGCTTCGTACCTGTCTCATCCAAAATATAGGTCAGCGAATAACCAGCAGATGTGAGCTTCATTCCCTCAAGCTGAGAAATTGTAGCAGCCGTGAAGGCCACGCCGCGATCACCGGCGAGGCCCGTCAGGCCGCCGTCAACCACCTCAGGAATGCCGTCGCCCTTGTCGGCACCCCAGTTAATGTTGAGGCTGCCGCCAGACTTCCAGAGGTCGGCTTCAATGTCGGGTCTCTCGATAAACTCAGGGAATTCGCCATCACGCCCTGGCAATTCAGAAATAGGACCGTCGAATATAGGACCATCGCCTTCGGAGCCACGGCCACCATTTCCACCAGCAATAAAATCCTCATCAACACGGCTGTCTTCAGGTGCAGCCGTAAACGAAGGCCGGTCATCACCGATATTCACCGTGAAGGTGCTGGAGGCCTTGTCGCCGTCGCTATCGGTGGCAGTATAGCCGAACTGCAACGAAAGGCTTGCATTGCCATTCGTGCCATCGCCAGCGGCGTGATCCAGCGGCTTCACCTGTGTGAACGTGTAGCCACCGCCCTGACTAGCGTCTGACAAAGTGACGAAGAAGACGACGTTCGCACCCTGGATTGACGTAGGCGCAGTCTCGGCGCTGCCGGTATAGCCGACAAGGGTGCCATCCTGGAGAACGATAGTGGAAACGACTTCGCCGTTTGAAGTCAAAACGCTGCCGTTCACACCATCATGGGCTCCGGCCACAACCACAGCCGAATTGGTGAAAGCAACGCTGCGGTCGCCCATAGCAGCGCCAGAATTCGAATTGAAGGAATCCGCACCCCAGGAAATGTTGAGCGTGCCGTTGGCTACGGTTTGCGCGGCGTTTGGCTGAGTGCCGATTGAAAGCGCTTCGTCACGCACGATGCCTTCTGCGCCTGGAACGGCAATCGGTGAATCATCGTTGACGGTTACCGTGAAGCTGCTGTCGAGCTTGTCGCCATCTGCATCGCTGGCCGTGAACTTGAATTCAAGCTTGAGGTCGTCTTCTGTCGCGGTATCGGGATGATCCAGTGCGCCGATAAGATTGAAAACATAGGAACCAGCCCCCTTATCACTGAGCGCTACCGTAAAGACAACATCTCCCAGTCTCGCTTCACTGCCATCGCCCGCAGGAGAAATGACCTGACGTGCTTCCAGCTTTGTACCGGTTTCATCCAGCACGAAGGTAAGTGGAAAGCCGCCTGAGGTGAGCTTCATACCCTCAAGCTGAGTGACGGTAGCAGATGTGAAGGCAACTCCTCGGTCTCCGGCAACACCAGTCAGGCCGCCGTCGGCAACTTCCCGAATGCCATCACCCTTGTCGGCACCCCAATTGATGTGAAGGCTGCCTTGCGAATTGGCTGAAGCGGAAGAAAGTTCTGCGCTTGCTTCGCCACCATTTCCGCCTTTGATGAAATCTTCATCGACACCGGAGTTATCTGGATTGACGCGAAGCGAAGGCCGGTCATCACCGATGTTCACCGTGAAGGTGCTGGACGCCTGATCACCATCGCTATCGGTGGCAGTATAACCGAACTGCAAGGAAAGGCTTGCATTGCCATTCGTGCCATCGCCAGCAGCGTGATCAAGCGGCTTGACCTGCGTGAACGTGTAGTCCCCGCCCTGGCTCGCATCTGACAGAGTGACGAAGAAGACGACGTTTGAGCCCTGGATTGACGTCGGCGCATTCTCGGCGCTGCCGGTATAGCCGACAAGCGTGCCGTCCTGCAGGACGACGGTAGATACAACCTCACCGTTTGAGGTGAGAACGCTGCCGTTCACGCCATCATGAGCTCCGGTCACGACAACAGCCGAATTGGTAAAAGCCACGCTGCGGTCGCCATTAGCCGCGCCAGAATTTGAATTGAAGGAATCTGCACCCCAGGAAATATTGAGCGTGCCATTGGCTACGGTTTGCGCGGCGTTTGGCTGGGTGCCGATTGAAAGCGCCTCGTCACGCACAAGGCCTTCTGCGCCTGGAGCGGCAATCGGCGCATCGTCCGCGATATCGATACCAAAATTACCGGTTACAAAATCGCCGTCCTTATCTGTTACTGTGAAGGTGAAGTTGAGACGCAGAAGATCGTTGAGGCCGGCGCGTAGTACGTCTGGATTATCCAGTGCCTGGAACACCTGGAAAGTGAAAGCACCGGTTTCGACGTTTGTGACTGTCAGGCGGAAAACTTCAACGCCATTGGCAAAACCGGAGATACCAACGCCAGAAGCAAGAGCCTGCGTGGTGATCGGGAAACCGCCCGAAGTCAAGGCAACAGCATTGCCTGCAAGGCCAGCCGGTTCATTCACATCACTCGCACCGGTGAGCCCGATGGCAGTGACCACGCCAAAATCCGCCCCAGGTGTGAAGTTCAACCGGCCCACAATAGTTTCATTGCCAGCCGTTGCGTCTGACAGCGTGGGTTCAACAAACGAAAAGGGCCCGGAACCGATTTGGATGGATGGCGTATCGTCAATCAGCGCGCTGTTGATGCTCGCATCTCCATCGGCTTGGTCTGTACCGGAAAGCAAGGAAGCGAGTTGGAAGTTTTCGGGTCCATTATTCTGCTGGCCGTCATCAAAGTTGTGGCCATTGCTGTTTGAACCGTTGCTTGCGGAATAGGTACCATCCGGACCGGCAGCAACATTGATGCCGTTATCGGTCAAGGCTGCGAACAGAACCTGCTGAGGAAGCTGAACCTGATCGATGACGACCGCCGGGATGTTGACGGCACCGTTAACGATCACGATTTCCGTTCCGTCCGCCTGCACCAGGACAAGATTGTTTCCCTCAACCCGGATATCGTCGATCGATGTACCCGCAGGGAGGATTACACTGTTGTTTTGATCTGGAACAACCTGTTGAATTGCAACCTTTTGTGGAGCTGCAGCCTGTTGAGGCTGCGCATCGCTTTGCGATGTATTGGTTTGGGCTTGCGCCACCTCATAGGAAGTAACGTTTGCAGTATCTTGCCGATTATTCGACACAATATCAGATTCGAATTCGACGTTGGAAGCATCGTTTTCAATGACGGACACGCGCGGCTCTTCAATCGACATGGTTACTCATCCCCTAACAAAGATGAGCGACTTAAAGCACAGTCTGTTCCGTCTGCAACCTTCCATTAACCCTGACGATATAGCCGGTTATGCAACCGGAGGGCAGAATCTGCATTTAGGTTAACAGGGGCAGGCATGGGTCGGATGCCAATCCTGCCCATCAAGACCTCCGGTCGAGAAATTCCATGTTTTCAGAAGGTTAATTATCAACGGGCGTTGAAAAACACTGCCTGTAGCCTGCCATGCTGAAGCGAATCACTCAGAAGCCGTGTCTTAAGAGCACCTCATCTTGCAACCGCTCACAGCAATAGCTTGCCAGAGCACTGGATGAGCGGAAGAGTTTGATGGAAGAGTGCGGTGGCCCTTGCTAAAACGCGGCGGACGGGCGCGCTATTATATTTGAGGAAGCCAAGAACGATGCAGCATATCTCAATGCCCTCGATTTTGCTTGGTTGCTTCGCAGCCAGCCTCTTGCTTGCCTCATGCCAGACGGACGAGGGTCTTGGCAGCCCTGCGCAAACAGACCAAAAGCCGACCCTGGTTCAGCAAGCGAAAACCCGGCCCCAGGATACCGCCACGGCGCCCGCTCAATCCAGCTTCTATTCCATGGCGGCTGGCAACGGCCCCATCTCAGTTGGCTACCTTGGCATTCGCCGCAATGATACGGCCGGACGTCAGGCCGATGCCGATTATCGTAACGGCGCCTTGATGGCGGTCAATCTGCGCGGCAATGGCATTGTCACGCTGAACCTGATGGAAGCCTCCAACGGACTGGAGGATGTCGCCAAGGCTGTTCGTAGCCTGCAACAAAAGAACATTGGCGTTCTCCTCACCAGCGCACGCGGCGCGGAACTGGCGGCCATTCGCTCTGCACTTGCGACTCAACCCATCCCTGTCATTGCCTTTGTCGGCAACCATGAAACGGCTGGACTTGGCGAGGAGTTCTACCCATTCCTCTCGTTGCCGAAGGATAGCCTGCTTGAAGCGACCAGTTACGCTGTTGCAGAAGGCGGAAGACGACCTGTGATCCTGGCAACCTCGGCATCCGACAAGACCGAGGCAGAACGGCTCGCTGCCAAAATCAAGGCAATGGGCATTGCAGCACCTCTGGTAATAGATCTCACCGTTGGGCTTAGAAACCCCAAGGCAGTCAAGACTTGGCGCGAGGCTGATCTCGCGGTCATCATGCCTGAGGTGAGAAACCCGGCCAGCGTCATCAAGGCATTGGATACATCGTCAGGGGCAACCACCCACAGGCGCTACGTGGTCAGCATGGCACAAACTGCGAGCGAGCTTGCAGATCCTGTTCTGTCCGGCAGCAATGTTTGCCGATACGACCATAATATCGGCGAACGAATTGGGCAAAAGCATCTTTCAACCTATGGCATGCCAGCCTCTGAGGCCTCCGCTTACGGATACGACGCCATGTCAACGCTGATCGGCATAGCCGATCGATACGGTGGTGCTGGTTTCGCCAAACCCTATCTCACCCAGGAATCCGGTTTCGTGGGCGCAATGGGTCTTTTCCGCTTTAACGGCGACAATACGGTTCAACGCAATTGCGACATCTTCAAAGTGGCCAATGGACGCTTTGTCTTCATCCAGCGCGCGCCTGCAACCTTCTGAAGCGCGTCCTGTACACGTCTTTCCTACCCTTTCGATCCCAGACCGCTAGTTCTTTTCTTCTTCAGCTCGAGCCCCATCCTTCCGCCGGCGCAAGTTTCTGGCCGTCAACGGGCGTCTTTAAATAATATCGTTCAACAATCTTGACGGAATTGTAAAACGGTATAACGCTATGCCCGCCGAAACAAGACGGCCAAGGTCAACCAATAGGCCGTATGCTCCAGAGAGAGGAACAAAAATGGAACAGCAAGCAACCGCTGAACAAAGCGATGGCGCTTCACGCTCACGTCGCGCCGCGCTGATTGCGGCAATCTTCCTGATGGCGACCTCCGCCATTGGACCTGGCTTCATTACCCAGACAGCCACATTCACTACCAAGCTGGGATCGGCCTTTGCCTTCGCAATCCTAGCCTCGATCCTCATCGACTTTGTTGTTCAGTTGAACATATGGCGTATCGTGACGCTGACGCGCATGCGCGCCTCCGATATTGCCAATGCTGCAATTCCGGGGACAGGCTATCTGCTTGCCATTCTGGTGATTGTTGGCGGGCTTTTCTTTAACATCGGGAATATTGGCGGGGCGGGGCTTGGCCTGAACGCGCTGCTGGGCCTTGATGCCAAATGGGGCGGCGCCCTCAGCGCCCTGATTGCCATTGGCATTTTCAGTTCCAAGCGCGCGGGCATAGCGATTGACCGTGCCATTATCGGCGCCGGGATATTGATGATCGTGCTGACGCTCTATGTGGCGATTGTCTCGAAGCCCCCGGTCGGGGAAGCCATCTTCCAGACCTTCCTTCCCTCCACGATAGATTTTGCCACGATCACCACCATTGTTGGCGGCACAGTGGGCGGTTACATCACCTATTCCGGCGCACACCGCCTGCTCGACAAGGGGCAGACAGGCATTGAAAACCTCGGCGCAGTCAATCGCGCGGCATTGTCCGGCATCGCTGTGACGGGCCTCATGCGCTACGTGCTGTTCCTCGCGATCCTCGGCGTGGTTGCTGCAGGCGTGACGATCGATGTTTCGGGCAAGGGTGCCAATCCCGCCGCGCAGGCATTTCAGGCCGCCGCTGGCGATGTAGGCATGCGCATCTTCGGTGCAGTGCTCTGGTTCGCTGCCATCACATCGGTCATCGGCGCGGCCTATACCTCTGTCTCCTTCATAACCGTCTTCAAGAAGGACATCAGCGATCGTAGTCGCGATATCGCGACCATCATCTTCATCGCGGTTTCCCTCTTCTTCTATGTCATCATCACAACGCCGCCCGCACAGATGCTCGTTTTCGTCGGCGGCTTGAACGGGCTGATCCTTCCCATCGGCCTTTCAATCTTCATCTATGCGGCCTGGGCGCGCTCCGATCTCATGGGTGGTTATCGCTACCCCAGATGGCTGCTTGTGCTGGGTGCGCTAGCTTGCGTGCTGACCTGGTACATGGGCTACAAATCTATCGGCCCAATCTTTGCGCTGCTCGGCTGAGAAGGAAAACTGACATGAGTGCGATCGATCTGAACAGCGATCTTGGCGAAAGTTATGGCGCCTGGAAGATGGGAGACGATGCAGCCATGCTGGCCATCGTTTCCAGCGCCAACATTGCCTGTGGCTTCCACGCGGGAGATCCGCTCGGTATTCGCAAAACGGTGGAAGCTGCAGCCAATTGCGGCGTTGCGATTGGCGCTCATGTCTCCTATCCGGATCGTGTCGGCTTTGGCCGACGCGATATGGATCTGACGCCCGCCGAACTTGCCGCCGACGTGATCTACCAGATCGGTGCGCTGCAAGGTTTGGCAACTGCGGCAGGCACCAGAGTAACTTACGTGAAGCCCCATGGCGCACTCTACAACCGCATTGCAAACGATCCGAAGCAGGGCCAGGCCGTCATCGACGGCATAAAGGCGGTGGATGCAAACCTCATCCTTATGGGTTTGGCGGGAGCGCCCATTCTGGAACAGGCAAGGGCGTCCGGGCTGAATGTGGTTGCGGAGGCCTTTGCGGACCGTGCCTATACGCCTGCAGGCCATCTCGTCTCACGCCGCGAAGCCGGTGCTGTGCTGCACGACACGAACCTCATTGGTCAACGCATGTTGCGCCTTGCAAGAGAGGGCACCTTGGAGGCAATCGATGGCTCCGTCATCCGGATCGATGCGCAATCGATCTGCGTCCATGGCGACAGCCCTGGCGCTGTTGCCATTGCGCAAGCCGTGCGGAAAACGCTGGAAGCCGATGGCATAGACGTTCGTGCTTTCCTTCGTCCGTGAAGGAGCAATCCATGATCTCGCACGAGCAATTCAGCCACGTGGATACAACGCCAGCCAGCCAGGCACGAGAGCGCTACCGGGCAGGGCTCATTGAACCCACGGCAGGCGTGGCGCGCGGTTTCACGCAGGCCAACATGATCGTGTTGCCGCGCGACTGGGCCTTCGATTTCCTGCTCTACGCCCAGCGCAATCCGAAAGCCTGTCCGGTGCTTGATGTTTCGGACGCCGGCTCCCATACCACTGCGCTGGCAAAGGGTGCCGATCTTCGCCGCGACGTGCCGCTCTACCGCATATGGCGCGACGGCAGGCTGGCGGAAGAAACACCGGATGCCTCATCCGCCTGGGCGGAGCATCCGGATCTCGTGAGTTTTCTCATCGGTTGCAGCTTTACGTTCGAAACGCCCATGTCCGAGGCGGGCATCGACATTCGCCACATCACGGATGGCTCGAATGTTCCGATGTACCTGACCAATAAACCATGCCGACCCGCTGGCAGGCTGCATGGCAACATGGTTGTTTCCATGCGCCCCATCCCGGCCGACCGCGTTGCCGATGCGGCGACAATATCGGGCCGCTTTCCGTCCGTGCACGGCTCGCCAGTCCATGTCGGCGCACCGGAAGCAATCGGCATAGCCGACCTTTCCAAACCGGATTTCGGCGATGCGGTGCGCATCGAACCGGGCGAAGTTCCGGTGTTCTGGGCCTGTGGCGTTACTCCGCAGGCGGCGGTCATGGCCTCAGGCGTGCCCTTCGCCATCACGCATGCACCGGGCCACATGTTCATCACCGATATTCCCGATTCCGCCTATCACGTGTGAGGACCCATGCGCTTTTTGCCCGTCAGCCTCACCACGATATTGGTAGAGCTAAACAACCTCGAGGAAACACTGTCCCTCTTCGCCTCTTTGGAGGCCGAGCCCATTGAAGGCATTCAGGATATGGTGCCAGCAGCCCGCACCATCATGATACGCTTCCAGCCTGAGGCGGTCACAGCGCAGGAACTGGTGAACCAGATTGCCCGGCGGGATATCTCACGCCCGACCGAGGTCGATGCGAAACTGGTAGAAATTCCCGTCCGCTACGATGGCGAAGATCTGGCAGATGTCGCCGAGCTGACAGGGCTTGCAATCGACGAAGTCGTCCGGCGTCATACACAAAGCACGTTCACCGTCGCTTTCTGCGGTTTCGCACCGGGCTTTGGCTATCTTGTGGGCGGAGATCCGGCGCTGCATGTCCCCCGCCGCAAAAGCCCCCGAACGCGCATTCCTGCCGGTTCCGTAGCGCTTGCCGGGGAGTTTTCGGGCGTCTACCCGCAAAACAGTCCGGGTGGCTGGCAGATCATCGGCACCACGCCGCTGAAGATGTGGGATATGGCAAGAACACCCCCCGCTCTCTTCCAGCCGGGTTATCGGGTTCGCTTCGTGGATATGGCAACCCAAACCACATCCGCACAAAAAGGCCTTGCGTCCGCTGCCAAAGGGGAACAGCCGCGCCCACCGCGCATAGAGGCGGGTTTCGAGGTTCTCGAAGCGCCCGTGCCGGCCCTGTTCCAGGATCTTGGCCGCTTTGGCCAAACCGGTCAGGGCGTATCTGCATCAGGTGCACTCGATCAGGGTGCCTTCAAGTCGGCAAACCGCATTCTTGGCAATCCGGTCTCATGTCCGGCCCTCGAAATTGCCATGGGTGGCCTCGTCTTGAAAGCGCATTCGAGCGCCATTATCGCTCTGACCGGCGCACCCTGCCCTATAGAAATCGAGACTTCATCCGGCGCCCTCATCAAGGCGGAAACCTATCAGCCGCTTCGGGTAGAATCTGGCGATCTGGTCCGGATTGGTTTCACCGCAAGAGGGGCCCGCAGTTACCTTGCCGTTCGCGGCGGCTTCAAGGTCGAACCTGTGCTCGGGAGTGCGGCCACCGATACCTTGGCAGTCGTTGGACCGGAGCCTTTGGTGGCGGGTGCGTGGCTATCGGTTGGCGCTGCGGAAACCAGGCTGAAACCTGTCTCGTTGAATGAACTCCCGGCCTTCGTCCATCCCGACAGGGAGGAAGAAGTCGTGCTGGACGTGGTGATGGGACCGCGCAGCGATTGGTTCACAGATCGTGGTCTCGCCACTCTGACAAGCCAGAGTTGGACGGTAACGCCGCAATCAAACCGCGTTGGCCTTCGCCTGCACGGCGATGTACCACTGGAGCGCATAGATGCCCGTGAATTGCCAAGCGAAGGGACTGCAACAGGTGCCATTCAGGTGCCACATAGCGGCCAACCCGTTCTCTTTCTGGCTGATCATCCGTTGACCGGCGGCTATCCGGTCATCGCAACCATTGCCGAATATCATCTCGATCTTGCCGGACAGCTTCCGGTCAATGCCAAGATCCGTTTTCGCCCCATAACACAATTTGCGCAGCTTGAACCCGCCGGACGCTGAGGCCGCAGAGCGCATGCCAAAGAGGGAACCCATGAAAAAAGTGCTCATTGCCAATCGTGGCGAAATCGCCGTCCGCATTATCCGCGCCTGCCGCGATTACGGCGTTCAGTCGGTGGCGGTCTATGCAGACCCCGACGCGGATGCACTCTTCGTTTCACTGGCGGATGAAGCCTATTCTCTCAACGGTGCTCGCCCCGCCGAGACCTATCTGCATATTGAAAAGCTGATCGAGGTGGCCAGACGCTCGGGCGCAGATGCGGTTCACCCCGGCTACGGGTTCCTGTCGGAACGCGCCGAATTCGCCAAGGCCGTGCAGGATGCGGGCCTGATCTGGATCGGCCCGGAGCCGAAGGTCATTGAGGCGCTTGGCGATAAGGTCGAGGCACGACGCATCGCCCAATCGGTTGGGGCACCCTTGGTTGCTGGCAGCGACGGCCCCGTGTCCAACGCGAGCGAGGTGCTGGAATTTGCCAAGACGCATGGTTTGCCTGTCGCAATCAAAGCGGCGCATGGCGGCGGCGGCCGCGGCCTGAAGGTCGCCTGGAAGATGGAGGAAGTGGCCGAACTTTATGACTCAGCGGTTCGGGAAGCCGAGGCGGCCTTCGGTCGCGGAGAGTGCTTCCTGGAGCGCTTTCTGGATCGGCCGCGCCATATCGAAGCACAGGTGATCGCCGATCAGCACGGCAATGTTCTGGTGCTGGGCACTCGCGATTGCTCCCTTCAGCGTCGCAATCAGAAACTGGTTGAAGAAGCTCCTGCCCCCTTTCTGACAGAGGAGCAGCGGCAGTCCATACATGAGGCCGCGCGCAAAATATGCGCCGCCGCCGGTTATTCCGGGGCTGGCACGGTCGAATTTCTGCTCGGCATCGATGGCACCATCTCGTTCCTGGAAGTCAACACCAGGCTTCAGGTGGAACACCCGGTCACGGAAGAAACAACGAGCATCGATCTCGTCATCGAACAATTGCGCATTGCAGATGGTGAGAGGTTGACGATGACGGAGACGCCGGAACCTCGTGGCCACTCCATCGAGTTTCGCATTAATGCGGAAGATCCGGCGCTTGGTTTCCTGCCAACCCCTGGCAGAATTACCCGTTTCGATGCGCCCTCCGGCCCCGGTATTCGGCTCGATACTGGTGTCACCACCGGCTCGACGGTTCCGGGAACCTTCGATTCCCTCACCGCGAAACTCATCGTCACCGGCGCCACGCGTGAGCAGGCCATCGCTCGGGCACGTCGTGCCTTGAAGGAGTTCGTGATCGAAGGCGTGGCAACGGTTCTACCTTTCCAGCGTGCCGTTCTGGAAGAGGCAGACTTTCTCGGAACCGAGGGCTTCAAGGTCCACACCCGTTGGATCGAAACGGATTTCGCCGGCACGCTGGAGCAGGCGGGCCGTCCTGCCCCTGTGCAGGATGACGGTCTCATCCGAACCGCTGTCGAAATCGACGGCAAGCGGCATATACTGGGTATCCCGGCACTCTTGCTTAGCGGTTTCCAGAACGGCCTGACAACAGAACCGGCCAATGCATCGGTCAGCAGGACGGATGCCGCAGCCATCACCGCTCCCATTTCCGGGACACTCCAGAGCTTCAAGATCGAAGATGGTGCCGAGGTTCATGAGGGCGATCTGATCGCGGTTATGGAAGCGATGAAAATGGAAACGCAGATACTCGCCAAGCGATCCGGCCGCGTGACACTCAAGGCCGAAGTCGGAGCTTATCTCCAAAGCGGGACGGAAATTGCGCGCTTTGCGGATGAGTCTGCCTGAAACTCGACCGGCGGATTTTACGCCGCCGGTCCGCTTTCTTTTGTGAAACTGAGCCTTTTGTGTACCCCTGTCACCCCATTCGCTCGGAAGCATAGCTTCCGGGGCTTGGCGGGAAGACGATGGTACGGTTGCCGTTGATAAAGGTACGGTGGTGGATATGCGCGTGGATGGCGCGCGCCAGCACCTGCGCTTCCACATCGCGTCCCAACGACACGTAATCATCCGGCGACTGGGCATGCGTGATGCGTACCGTGTCCTGCTCGATAATCGGACCTTCATCCAGGTCTGCGGTCACGTAATGCGCTGTCGCGCCAATCAGCTTCACGCCGCGCTGATAGGCCTGCTTATAGGGGTTCGCTCCCTTGAAGCTCGGCAAGAACGAGTGGTGGATGTTGATGATCTTCCCAGACATTTTCTTGCAAAGGTCGTCGGAGAGAACCTGCATGTAACGCGCGAGCACCACGAGCTCCGTGCCCGTCTGCTCCACCAGATCCAAAAGCTGAGCCTCGGCCTTTGGCTTGTTTTCCTTGGTCACCTTGATGTGATGGAAGGGAATATCATGGTTCACCACCACCTTCTGATAGTCGAAATGGTTGGAAACCACACCGACAATATCGATCGGAAGCGCGCCGATTTTCCACCGATAGAGCAAGTCGTTCAGGCAATGGCCGAAACGGGAAACCATCAGCAGCACCTTCATCCGCTCGGCGGAATCATGGATATCCGCTTGCATGGAAAAGCTTGCCGTAATGGGCTTCAACCCTTCAAGCAGCTCTGCGCGCGTTACGCCCTGCTCCGAGATAAAGGAAACGCGCATGAAGAACCGGCCCGTGTCGAAATCGTCGAACTGCGATGAGTCGACGATATTGCAACCCTGCTCCGCAAGGTAACCCGAAAGTGCGGCAACGATTCCGCGGGCAGTAGGACAGGTTACGGTGAGGACGTAATTCATCTCGCAATTCCTTCAGACGTAAAGTCAGCTGTGAAACACCTTACGGGTGCTCACCCGCCTTTTGGCGCGCATGCATCCGCTTGTCGAGGGCGTGAAAGGAATATGTGGAAGAAACAGTGGAATAGCCCCTGGCTTCCTTCTGCGCTTTCCGTATTGATTGCCCCTGCCCTACGAACCGAATGCTATTCGGCAAACGGTTGAAGCCATATCCAGATATCGGCAAGCCAGAGCGCAATCACGTCAGTTTAGGTCCGACTGCTACAAATACAGAAGGCTGGTCGCAGTGCGGCCAGCCTTCCATTCATTTATTCCGTGCCTGAACGGTTCAGGTGCGAACCTTCGTCGGAACATCGACGCTTGCCTTGATGGCGTTGGAGTACGGGCAAATGCCGTGCGTAATGTCCACCAGCTTCTGCGCTTCTGCTTCATCCATGCCGGGCAGATAAACCTCCAGTTCCGCCGTAATGCCGAAGCCGCCTTCCGAGCGCGGGCCGATGCCAATGGTGGCGTTGACGGTGGAACCGTCCGGAACCTTCGTCTTCAACTGCTGTGCGCCGACGCGAAGAGCACCGAGATAGCAGGCGGAATAACCGAGCGCGAAAAGCTTTTCCGGGTTGGCACCGTCGCCACCCGGACCGCCCAATTCCTTGGGAACGACCAGCTGCAGCTCCAGAGTGCCATCAGCCAGAGAGGTTTTTCCGTCGCGTCCGCCGCCGGACGCCGTTGCACTGGTCTTGTACTTTGCATCGACAGACATAGGTCTTCTCCTCAGGTTAGGCGGAAACTTTTATGTTCCGCAATTTGATTGTGCACAATCTATGCGGCCACAGCCCCGCTGTCAATGTCTTGCAATTGATTTGTGCGCAATATATCTTTGGCACATGACAAACGCCGATGATATTCAACTTCCCGAAGGTCTCGATGAGATGCTGTGTTTTGCCGTTTACAAGGCAGAACAGGCATTCAACCGGGTGTATCGGGTTGCGTTGGAACCCTTGGGCCTGACCTATCCCCAATTCCTCACCATGCGCCTTCTCTGGCGTGAAGGGAGCCTTTCCGTTGGAGAGATTTCAGACAGGCTAGGACTTGATTCCGGCACGATCACGCCGCTCATCAAGCGACTTAATGCGATGGGGCTTGTGAAAAAGACGAGGCGCGCCGACGATGAGCGCCGAGTCGATATATCGCTCACCGAGCAAGGCCGTGCGCTGGAGGCCAAGTCAGCCCCCGCCATGCAATGTGTTGCCAAGGCTCTTGGCATGGATCGCGACGCAGCCCAGCACACACTCTCCACCATCAATCAGCTGACGAGTAATCTCGCATCTTCGACCGTGCTGACACAGTCCAGCAGCGAAGACTGATGAAGGCGAAAATGTGACAATTTTACACTTGTTTTGCCCATAATATATGAACTAGAGACTCCAGTTATCTGCTGAATGAGCCGCAACGGCTCCTGGATTTTCTGGAGGTTCTGATGAAAACGGGCGCGATCACACCGAGACGGACATACAAATCGCACAGGCTTATCCTGCTCGTCGCGTCCACGTTTCTGGTTCAGACGGCAACGGCCACTGAGGCTCAGGAAGCTGAGCGAACCACGGTTCTGCCGCAGGTTCTGGTACAGGGTTCGACCTATCAGACCGACACCACAGACAGCTATACGACCGACCTGATCAGCGTTGGCGACAAGGATACGCGTTCGCCGCGGGAAATACCCCAATCAACCACAGTTCTGACTCGCGAGCGCTTGAAGGACGGGAACTTCACCTCACTCGACACTGCCCTGAAGAAAACACCCGGCGTCGTGGTTCTCACCAATGATGACGGTCGCTCAAGCCTGTATTCGCGTGGCTTCGAATTCGATTCCCTTTATCTCAATGGCCTTCCGACGCCGCTTTCCAGCATTAATGGCACACAGCCTGATATGGCGATTGTCGACCACGTCGAAATTCTCCGTGGCCCTTCCGGCCTGTTTGGCGGTACCGGCGAGCCGGCAGGTGCGATTAACATGCGGTTGAAGCAGGCCTCGGATGAATACCGGGCAAGCGTGGATACGCTGTATGGCTCCTTCGACAACAAGCGGATCGAGGGCGACATAACCGGCCCCTTGACCGAAAGCGGCGAGGTGCGCGGGCGACTGGTGGGTGCGCTCTCCGCAAAAGATGGCTTTGTAGACGGCACCTGGAACAAGGTGGGCCTGTTTTACGGCACGATTCAGGCCGATCTCACGGACAATACAACGGCAACAGTCTCCATCAGCCACACAGCACGCCATATCAAGCCGTTCAACGGGCTTCCAACCCTGGCCAACGGCACACTGCTGAACCTGGACCGATCCACCTTTACTGGCGCGGACTGGAACCGTTTCGACAATACGGTGACAAACTATCTGACGGAAGTTGAGCACCGTTTTGAGGATGGTGGCCATGCCAAGATATCTGCACTTTACTCCAAAGTGGATGTGGATGCGCTTTACGCCTATGCGGCAGGACCGGCCAATGCTGCAGGCATAGTGCCCAACGGCACCGCATGGCTCGGTCGCAACTACACCGAAGATTCCTATGCCATAGATGCACATGTCAGCCGCCCGTTCGAACTGATGGGACTGGAAAACAACATTATCGCGGGCGTGGATCTGCGCGGCAGCGATAGCACGCTTTATTCTCCGCGAGGCACGATCGCAGGCGCTCAGAACCTCAACAACTGGAACACGGCCGTGCGCCGGCCAAATGTGAACTGGGGTCCTGCGACCAAGACCGAAAGTGACCAGTTCGGCCTCTACGGCCAGTGGCGCATCAAGCCCGTTGATCAACTGACCCTCATCGGGGGTGGCCGATTCAGCTGGTACGACGCCAGAAGCGGCAACAGCAAAATCAGCGAGGACGGCGAATTTACGCCCTATGCCGGTATCATCTACGACCTGACTAACTGGCTCTCCGCCTATGGCAGCTATACAGAAATCTTCCAGCCACAGAACGTGACGGATGCGAACGGACAGATTCTCGATCCACGCTCCGGTCGCCAATACGAGGTGGGTCTGAAGGCGGAAGTTTTCGACGATGCCAACGCAACGCTTGCCTACTTCAACCTGCAAGACAAGAACCGCGCCGTTGCCGACCCGAGCAATACCGGCTTCTCTATCGCCAATGGCGAAGCCAATCTGCAGGGCGTAGAGATGGAACTGTCGGGTACGATCCTGGACCGCTGGGAGGCGACCGCCGCCTACACCTACACCGATACATCCTACCGAAACACAAACCGTGCAGCAGGTTCCGAGTTCTATACTCCAGAGCACATGGTGCAGCTCTGGACGAAATACACGTTCGATGACCGCTTCCCCGCCCTCGACGGCTTCTTCATAGGCGGTGGCGTAAAGGTCTTCAGTTCGTTCAAGAATGTGGCACGCACCGCTGCGGGTGGCGCGACAAGCATTGAGGCGCCCGGTTATGCGGTGGTGGACCTGCAGGCTGGCTACCGGTTCAATGAGCACGTCACCGCAAGCCTGACGGTCAACAACGTGCTGGACAAGACCTATTACGAGCGGGTCGGCGGCACATCCGTGTTCAATTTCTATGGGGAGCCCAGAACCGTGATGCTTCGAGTAGGCACAACGTTCTGATTACCTGCAAGAACGGGGCGGGAGGCTGCCAAAGCGGCCTCCTCCTCCAGCCCACCTCGAAGGTCGCGGCGCGCTTTAGCTGCCATAGGCGAACAGATCGCCGGGATTCCAGACGGATAGAACGCCAACGATGCTGAAGATGACGGACAGCGCCACGAGAACGAGGAGAAGCCCGAAAATACCTTTTCTCACCGTCGTTTCCTTGTCGATGACTTTATTGAATAGGCAGAGGGGCTGATGCGCGTTGAACCCGCCCCATCCGGCATGGTGACAATCTAGAGGGTCAGCCAGCCGCATTCAACCCGGCTTATAAAAGGAAAACATCGACAAGCACATATCGAAACCACCGCCCCGCCTGGATGGCGGGACGGGAAACCCTGTTCCGCTGAGAGTCACCTCAGAACGGAGACTCTGGGAAGTAGTAGTTCTTGGCATTGTCCTTGGTGATGAGCGTCGCATCCAGCGTGTAGGTTCCATGAACAGGAACCTGATCGTAGATGGCAGCAGCCGTCAGTTCCATGGCTGTTCCAACCATTGAAGGCGGATAAAGAACATTGACCGGCACCATTTTATCCCCATCCATGACCTTCTTGATCATGTCTTTGGAACCGGCGCCGCCGATGATGTACTTGATATCTGTTCGCTTGGCCTCCGCGATAGCTTCGAGAACGCCCACGGCCATATCGTCATCCTGGCACCAGACCACGTCGATTTTCGGGTACTTCGTCAGATAATCCTGCATGACACGGAAGGCATCGTCACGGTTCCAGTTGCCGAACTGGCGGTCCAGAACCTTGACGTTCGATCCTGCAATACCCTTGTCGAACCCGTCCTGGCGCTGCTGGTCGATCGGGATAGGAAGACCGCGGATGACCACGACCTGCGCATCCGGAGTATTGGCCTTGATATATTGCCCCGCAACTTCACCCAGCGCCGGATTATTGCCCGCCACGTAGAGATCACGAACAGAATTATCATTGCTGGAGGGAGCACGATCCACGATGGAAACGAAGGTGCCCTTCCTCTTCACTTCCTTGATCGCGTTGACCAGTGGATCCGGATCGGTCGGCAGGATCACCAGCGCGTCTATGCCCTGAACTTCAAGATCCTGCAGAGCATTGGCCTGGCTTGCAGGATCAGGTGAGGTCTTCACCACAACCTTCAGCCCGGGATGCTCCTTCATCAACAGATCCGCCACGCGGTTGGCGTGGTAGACGACGCCTGCCGTCCAGCCATGATCGGCCGCCGGAATGGATACGCCGATTGTCTTGGTCTCTTGTGCCAGAGCTTGCACAGCCCCCAGCAGTCCCGCCATGGCTATGGCGAGCCCAATTGCCTTTTTCATGTCATCCTCCCAATGATGCGAAAGGTCTTGATGTCACCTGTGCCGGACGACCCTCAGGCCCGGCAGGTCAGCTTCTGCGCGCCAGTGACCGCTGGACGAGCATTGCAACGATGATGATCGTGCCTTGGATGGCGCCGATCAGATATTCGGAGATGAAGTTGGAAAGCAGCATGATATTGCCGACGAGTTCGAGAATGAAAGCACCGCAGATGGTGCCCCAAACCCTGCCCGCACCGCCCTTCAGTGCTGTTCCACCAACCACGACAGCGGTAATGGCCTGAAGCTCCCACAGAATGCCTGTTGTGGCTGAGGTGGAACCGAGGCGCGGCACATACAGAAGAACGGCGATTGCAACGCAAAGGCCCTGGATAACGAAAGCCATCATGCGCACGCGATCGACGCCAATGCCGGAATATCGGGCAACCTCGCGATTTGAGCCGACAGCCGTTACATGGCGCCCATATCGGGTGCGATAAAGAATGAATGCAGCGACCAATGTCACGGCCAGGATGACCAGGATTGGAACCGGCACCCCCAGAACGGACCCGAAATAAACTGGTCGATAAAGCGCCTGCTGCTCCGCCGACTTCACCGTGATAGCGCCGCCCTGCGATAGCCAGGTTGTCAGTCCACGATAGATCCCCATCGTCCCGAGCGTTGCGATAAACGGCTCAATCCGGCCGATTGTCGTGATCAATCCATTGGCAAGACCGCACAACGAACCGACGATCAGAGTCAATGCCACCGCAGCGGCCAACATCAATGACGGATCGGCAATTGCACCAGAGTTCATGAACAGGATCATCAGGCTGGCAACAAAGGCCACCATGGAGCCAACCGACAGATCAAGGTCTCCCGCCGAGATCACAAATGTTGCGCCCACTGCAATGATTGCAATGAAGGCCGATCGCGTCGCCACATTCGAAAGGTTGGTTATGCTAATGAAGTTCGGATTGACCAACGCACCGATGATGAGCAACAAGGCAAGCGCCGCGAAAGGTGCCACCGCGCGCAGGTCTATTTCTCGCCAGCTCCTCTGCCGTCTCGCCTGTGGACTGAACTCGGTTCCCACCGTCATGATCCCCTCTTCCCTGCTCCCGACTGCTTCTTTTTTGCTCTATGCGCGAGCCGCAAGCGGTTCGTCTGCGGCTTTGCTCAATCCGGCGGCATAACGCATGATGACCTGCTCGTTCACATCCTCGCCTTCCAACATGCCGGCGATCCGCCCCTCGCGCATGACCGCGACACGCGTACACAGGCCGATAATCTCCGTCATCTCGGATGAGACCACGATGATCGAGCGACCTTCACGCGCCAGTGCCGCGATGAAGTGATAAATCTGCTGCTTCGTCCCGACGTCGATGCCGCGCGTCGGCTCATCGATAATGATGATGCCGGGCTCCAGCTCCATGATCTTCGCCAGCAAAAGCTTCTGCTGATTGCCACCCGACATTCGCCCTGCCCGAACATTTTCATCGCGGACGCGGATGTCGAAACGGCGCCTGGCGCGGTCAACCGCCTGGGCCTCGCTGCGTGTATCCAGATAGCCGTTGCGCACATGCCGCTCGATGGATTGCAGGGTGAGGTTCACGGCCATACCCTCGCCAAGCAGAAGACCGCAGCCTTTTCGATCCTTGGTCATGTAGGCCAAGCCTTCCCGGGCTGCCCCGCGGAAGTCAGAGGAGGCGATGGACCGCCCCCGAATCCTGACGTCGCCTGCCAGCCGTGGCCTCAAACCCGCCACCGCCTCCATAAGCTCCGTCCGACCCGAACCGATCAGGCCCGAGAAGCCCAGAACTTCACCCCGTCGCAGGTCGAAGCTTGCGTCCCGCACATAGCCGGTCGTAAGCCGTTCAACGGACAGAACCACCTCTTCATCGACATTCGGTTCATGCTTTGCAGGATAAAGTGTCGAAAGCTCACGCCCCACCATCAACTGCGCAATGGCCTCCCCGTCGAGAACACTGGTCGGCGCGGTCTTAACCCATTGCCCGTCCCGCAACACGGTCACCCGATCCGTCAGCTCCATTACTTCATCCAGCTTATGAGAAACGAATACGAAGCTCGTGCCCTGCGCACGCAACCGCCGAACCTGGCCAAACAGAATGTCGGTTTCCTGCCGGGAAAGAACAGCCGTGGGCTCATCCATGAAAATCACGCGCGCGTCGCGGGATATCGCCTTGGCAATCTCCACCATCTGCTTTTCTGCCACGGTCAAGGAGCTGATCAGCGCATCCTCGTGAATCGACGTTCCAAGCTGATCAAGGATCAACCGGGTCTGCCGCTTCATCGAGCGCTTGTCCAAAACGCCGAAGCGCGTAATCTCGCGGCCCAGAAACAGGCTCTCGCTGACAGTCAAATGATCGGCAAGATTGAATTCCTGATGGATCAGCACGACCCCCAAGGCTTCCGCCGCACCATTGGCTGGCATTGTGACGGGGTCACCGTCGAGCAAAATTCGTCCAGACGTAGGCTGCTCAAACCCTGAGAGGATTTTGACGAGCGTGGACTTTCCCGCTCCGTTCTCACCCATCAGGGCATGCACTTCCCCTCGACGGACGTCAAAGTCCACACTGAAGAGAACCTGAACTTCCCCGAATGACTTGGAAACGCGCTCAGCCGCAAGAACAGGCGCTTTCGCACCTTCCGGAACCCCGCTCATATTACCCTCCCGGCGGCTCCTCAACCGCCTTATATGAGCCATGTGTAAACCTTTACATTCGTTATGTAAAGGTTTACATCGCCTCTATACAGTTTTCCATCATCCTGGTTCCGCCAATCGAAACTTGCGCTATAAGTGCCGGGGTGAGGGTCGAAACGATGGAAAACACCGAGCGATGACAAATCCGGCGACAATCGAAGATGTGGCGCGTCTGGCTGAAGTCTCCATCGCAACCGTGAGTCGCGCAATCCATTATCCCGAAAAGGTTGCGAAATCGACGCGACAGCGGGTGAACCAGGCGATTGCCATCACAGGATATACAACCAACGCCATGGCGCGATCGTTGCGCATGGGCCGGTCAAACATGATCCTCGTGCTTGCACCGGACATTAGCGATCCCAACTTTTCATCGATCTTGATTGGCCTCGAAAATGAGGCACGTGCCAACGGCTACGGCGTCCTCATTGGCCATACGCAAAACGACGCGGAGCGAGCACTAGAATATCTGAAGTTCGTGAGTTCAGGCCAGGCGGCAGGTCTCGTGCTTTTTACAGGTCATCAGCCCTTTGGGCATGAGGCATCAGTCGAGCGGCTCCCTCCCGCCGTCGCGGTATTCGAACCTGTCTTCAACAGCAGCATATCCTTTGTCGGTGTGGATGATCAGGCCGGAGGCCGAAAGGCAGCAGAGCATCTTTTGGCTGCAGGTCATCGCCATATCGCCTTCATCGGAGACAGCAAAACACGCCTCGCCTATCAAAGGCGCCGTCAAGGCTATGAGGCAGCCATGGACGCCGCCCGCATTCCGCCTCAGCAGCGCACCGTCCTTGCGGGCGACGGAAGCATTGAAAGCGGCCGTCTCTGCGTCGAGCAGCTCTTCATGAGGGATACCTTGCCAACTGCATTCATGTGCGTGAACGACGCAACAGCCATTGGCGTGCTGAACGGCTTGACGGCGCGCGGCTATGACATTCCGCGAGAGTTCTCGGTGATCGGTTTCGACGATATCCCCCAAGCAACCTATGTCAAACCCGCATTGACCACGATTCGCCAGCCGCGCAGCACCATCGGCAAAAAGGCTATTTCGCTACTGCTCACCAGCCTTGAAGACAGCCAGACACCGCCGCAAGAGGTGCTTATCCTGCCAGACCTCATCGTTCGCGGATCCGTTTCCTGACCTCAGCGGGAGCCGCGGAAAGAACCCTCGTTCATTTCGGCTGGATCATAATGAACCGGGATCTCCTTTTCGGGCGCCTTCTGGCCGGGCGGGATCTTGTGGGCCGTCCCGTCTTCCGATCCCGTAACAGCCGTTGGCTTTGCGCTTGCTACACCGGAGGCATGTGGATCCGCCTGCGAGGGCGCGAACTGCCCCTTGGCATCGGCTTCAACCTTGTTCTTCGCATCTGACATCGGTTTTCTTTCCTGTTTCCTATCAAACACACGGAAGAGAACAAGGTTCCCAAACCCCTTCGATGTGAGGGGCAACTATTCAACATCTACGAAGTTAGCCGAGCCGTTGCCACATCAAGGAGATTGGAATGTCGCAGACAATCGACGCTCGCCAACTGGTCGTCACGGGGCTCAAAAATGCCCATGCCATGGAAAAGCAGGCTCTTTCAATCATGCGTCCACAACTGTCACGCATCGAAAACTATCCAGCGGTGGCGACGCGGCTGGAACAGCACATACAGGAAACCGAGGGGCAAATAGGTCGGATCGAGGAAATTCTCACCAGCCTCGCTGAAGATCATTCGACCTTGAAGGACATAGGCCTGTCCCTCTCAGGCTCCATGGCAGCCTTGGGACACACCATGGCCGGTGACGAGATCCTGAAAGACAGCTTTGCCAATTTCGCATTCGAGAACTTTGAAATCGCCGCCTACACCTCTCTGATTACACTGGCGGAGCATGGCGGATTTTCCGGCCTGATCTCTCCTCTGAAAGCCAATCTGGATGAAGAACTGGCCATGGCACAGTGGATCGAGGACAACCTCGCCAGCGTTACGCTTGAATACGCATCACGCCGAGAAAGCGGCCAACCGGCCAAGATCTGATCCGCAAATCGTTCCACCCAGAGGGACGGGGTCAGCGCTTGCCGCTGCCCTCGTCTATCCCCTCACGGTACACAATCATCGGGCCATAACCGCCATGGCCGGATATATCCTCTCTTCCCGCATGCAAATCAAACACCCCTGCGCCACGGCCGCCATCGAGGAACAGCGCATTATCGCAGCGGAGTGTGTCACGGAAAACCGTGGCGAAATCGAAGAAATTGACTGCGTCATCACTGACCAGAAAGCTGATCTTGCCATGCTCGCAGATCCCGACCCTACTGCGCCGACGCCTATCTGATGAGCCGGGAATAAACAGGGGATTGACCGCCCCCTTCGTAACGAGCATGGGCCCGGACTGGGTGGCGAATAGCACGTCAGGCTTTTGGGCGGCGAACTGATCCGTGGGAAGAATTCCACCGCCTCCGCTACTCAAATAGAAGACGCCGTTTGGCTGCTTGTAGAAATTGGGAACCGCCCCGCCGCTTCCTTCGATCCGCCGGGTATTCAACGGCTGGAGCAACTTGCCCTTCTCGACATAGAGCCCGACCGGCGTATAGCTGTCATCATACATACCCGCATTCAGCGCGAAGATGAGTTGCTGGCCACGACTGGCCAGATCGTCCCGCAATCGGGCAAAGCTTTTAAAACTATGTCCCTCCCGGTCCTGCCAGGCCATGGTGAGGTTCTCGTCCGCAAGCGAGATCCTGCAATGTGTGAAGCGACTTTCCATAACGACGAGGGGGTGGCACACCCGATGCGCTTGCTCAATGCCCTCGGACGATGAAGCATTCACCCTCAACGGCAGCGCAATTAACAGGCCGAGGAGGCAAGAAAGCCAGAAGTGGTTAGGTCTCACACAATGTCCTCGTTATGATGGTTCTGTTGAGATCGCGGCTTGAGACAAAGCCCGTTTCACCAGTTCCCTATGGTCCGATACTGGCCTGTGACGCCTATAAGCCTGGCACCGAAAACCTCCGACACTTGATCTCGATCACAACAGCAATGGCGGCAAAGTCTACCATTGCCTGAGACGAAATGGATCGGGAAGAGACTATGGCAAGGCTTGCGAGTGGCATAGTGGTCGGCGCGGTTGTTCTGATCGCGGCAGGTGCCGCTTGGTATGGTTGGACAAGTTTTCACAAAGACCCCTTGCCCGCCGGGCTAAGCGCCACCAATGGCCGGCTTGAGGCGACCGAAATTGATATTGCGACGAAATCCGCCGGTCGATTGGCGGAGGTTGTCGTACGTGAGGGAGACCTCGTGCGGCCAGGGCAAGTGCTCGCCCGCATGGATATATCCCAGCTCGAAGCCAACAAGCGCCTTGCGGAAGCGGAGTTGCGACGGGCAGAGATTTCAGTGCAGACGGCGCGTAGCATTGTCTCTCAACGGGAGGCGGAGCGCAAATCGGCCGCTGCTGTCATCGAACAGCGGCGAGTTCAGCTGGATTCGGCGGTCAAAACCAATGCCCGCTCACAGCAGCTTTTGAAAAACAGTACGGTTTCGCAGCAGGTTGCGGATGATACCGAGGCTGCGGAGCAGGCTGCGCGCGCAACACTTGCCTCAGCCGAAGCGTCGCTCGCCGCAGCCGATGCCGGAATCACTGCCGCGCAGGCACAGGTCGTGGACGCCGAGGCGGCCGTCGATGCGGCGCGGGCCAGGGTGCAAAGCGTCGAAACAGAGATCGACGACAGCACATTGGTCGCGCCACGGGAAGGACGCATACAATATCTGGTGGCCGAGCCGGGCGAGGTACTCTCAGCGGGCGGCCGGGTCCTCAACCTGGTGGACCTCAGCAATGTTTACATGACTTTCTTCCTGCCAACCTCAGAAGCTGGCAGAACCCGGATCGGGACGGATGTTCGCATTGTGCTCGACGCGGCACCGCAGCTTACCATTCCCGCCAAGGTTTCCTTCGTTGCGGATGTCGCCCAGTTTACCCCTAAAACGGTCGAGACCGAGGAGGAAAGGCAAAAGCTCACCTTCCGAATCCGGGCTCAGATCCCGCAGGACCTTCTTCGCAAATATGTCGACTACGTCAAAACCGGCGTGCCAGGCATGGCCTATGTCAAGCTGGACCCACAGGCTCAATGGCCTGAAGCTCTGGAACGCAATCTCGTGAAGTGATGCCTCACATGGAAAGCTCCGAAAGGAAATCGACCGAGCAAGCGGATGCGGTGGTGCTGATCAAGGAGGTTTCTCTTCGGTTCGGCAGGACAACCGCTTTGCAGGAGCTGTCCCTCGATATTCCTTCGGGGCGGATGATCGGACTCATTGGCCCCGATGGCGTTGGCAAATCCAGTCTGCTTTCGCTCATTGCAGGCGCAAGATCCCTCCAGAGCGGAGAGGTAAGCGTGTTCGGCGGCCGCATGTCGGACAGGGTGCATCGCGAAACCATCTGCCCAAGAATCGCCTATATGCCGCAGGGGCTGGGCAAGAACCTTTACCCCACACTGTCCGTCTTCGAGAATATCGACTTTTTCGCACGCCTGTTCGGACAGGACCGCCAGGAGCGCGAGCAACGGATTGAAGCTCTCATGCAGGGTACGGGTCTGGCACCCTTTGCAGATCGTCCGGCCAATAAACTGTCCGGCGGCATGAAGCAGAAGCTCGGCCTCTGCTGCGCATTGATCCATGATCCGGATTTGCTGATCCTCGACGAGCCGACCACCGGCGTCGATCCGCTGTCGCGGCGGCAGTTCTGGCAGCTGATCGATACCATTCGCTCAGGCCGCCCCGGCATGAGCGTCCTTGTTGCCACCGCCTATATGGAAGAAGCCGCAAGCTTCGACTGGCTGGTGGCCATGAATGCCGGACGCGTGCTGGCGACCGGCACGCCCGCAGAACTGCTTCAACGCACCGGCACAGCCGATCTCGACGCGGCCTTCATCGCACTCCTGCCGGAAGAGGACCGCAAGGAGCACCACGAGATTGTGATCCCGCCTCGCCAGGGCCGCGATGAAGACCTTGCCATCGAAGCCAGCCATCTCAGCATGCGCTTCGGCGATTTCACGGCCGTGGACAATGTGAGCTTTCGTATTTCACGGGGCGAAATCTTCGGCTTTCTCGGCTCCAACGGCTGCGGAAAATCCACAACGATGAAAATGCTGACCGGGCTTTTGCCCGCAAGCGAGGGCGAGGCGAAGCTATTCGGTCGGAAGGTCGATGCCAACGATATCGAGATCCGGCAGCGAGTGGGCTATATGAGCCAGGCTTTTTCGCTGTATTCGGAACTCACCGTTCGGCAAAACCTGGAGCTGCATGCCCGCCTGTTCAGATTGCCGCCAGATCGCATTCCAGCGCGCTGTGAGGAGATGGCGACGCAATTTGGCCTGACGGATGTGATGGATTACTTACCGGAGGGCCTGCCGCTCGGCATAAGACAAAGGCTGTCTCTTGCAGTGGCAATGATCCATGCGCCGGATGTGTTGATCCTGGACGAGCCGACGTCCGGCGTGGATCCCGTGGCGCGAGATGCCTTCTGGGAAATTCTGATCGGCCTTTCTCGGCATCAGAATGTCACTATTTTTATCTCTACCCATTTCATGAACGAGGCAGAGCGCTGCGACAGGATCTCCCTCATGCATGCCGGGAAAGTGCTGGTAAGCGATACGCCCGCTGGCATCACCAAAAGCCGGAATGCGCAGACCCTGGAGGAGGCATTCATTGCCTATCTGGAAACGGCATCCGGAATAGAGCCGGACAGCACAAAGACCAAACCAGCACCGCTGATCGTGAGCAGTGCTTCCTCACCGGTTCCATCTGACGCACCCAACAGGCGGCGCTTCTTCGATCCGCGCCGGATGTTCAGCTATACGCGCCGAGAAACGCTTGAACTGAAACGGGATCCCGTTCGCGCCACTTTGGCCGTGCTTGGCAGCGTCATTTTGATGTTTGTCATCGGCTATGGCATCAACATGGATGTAGAGGATCTGACCTTTGCCGTTCTGGACCGGGACCAGAGCGCTACAAGCCGCGACTATGTGCTTGATATCGCCGGTTCCCGCTATTTCATCGAGAAAGAGCCGATCCGCGACTATGCCGATCTGGACCGGCGCATGCGCAGCGGCGAACTGAGCCTTGCAATCGAAATACCGCCGGGCTTCGGCCGCGATGTCGCCCGGGGCGATCATGTCGAGATCGGCGCGTGGATTGACGGTGCGATGCCCCAGCGGGCCGAAACGGTGCAAGGTTATGTGCAGGGCATGCACAGCAGCTGGCTGAAACGGAAGGCACGTGAGATCTACGGGGCTGTAGCCGCGCAGGGATCGTTCACCATCGAAACCCGTTTCCGCTACAATCCCGATGTCAAAAGCCTTGTCGCCATGGTGCCCGCCGTCATCCCGCTGCTCCTGATGGTGATCCCAGCCATGCTCGCCGCATTGAGCGTCGTTCGGGAAAAGGAACTGGGTTCCATCGTCAACCTCTATGTCACGCCGGTCACGCGGTCGGAATTCCTGTTCGGCAAGCAGATTCCCTACATTCTCCTAGGGCTGCTGAATTTCATCGGCATGGTCGCCTTCGCCATATTCGTCTTCAAGGTGCCCTTCACCGGAAGCCTTGTGACCTACACCACCGCCGCGTTTCTTTATGTGATCATTGCCACATCTCTCGGCATTTTGATGTCCACCTTCATGTCCAGCCAGATTGCGGCGGTGTTTGGAACCGCACTGCTGACGCTGATCCCGGCAACGCAATATTCCGGTCTGACGGATCCGGTTTCGTCGCTCAGGGGCTTCGGCGCCTTTATCGGCAACATTTACCCAACCACCTACTTCATGGCGATATCGCGCGGCACTTTCTCCAAGGCGCTTGATTTTTCCGGCATCGGATTATCCTTCCTTCCCCTCATTGCCGCGGTGCCGATCCTTGCGGGCCTGGGCGTGGTTCTTCTCAGAAAGCAGGACCGCTGATGATGCGCAACATCTTCAATCTCGGCATCAAGGAGCTACGCGGCCTGTTGCGCGATCCCATGCTGGTGCTCCTGATTGTCTATGCGTTCAGCCTGCAAATCTACACGGGCACGCATGCTCTGCCCGAAACACTGAACAATGCACCGATCGCCATTGTGGACGAAGATCAGTCTCCCCTGTCCCAGCGCATCGATTCCGCCTTCCGGCCACCCTATTTCGTAACACCGAACCTGATCACGATCACTGAAATGGACGAGCGGATGGATGCAGGGCTCGATACCTTCGCGCTCGATATTCCTCCGAATTTTCAGCGAGACCTTCTAGCCAACAAGAATCCGACCATCCAGCTTAACATCGACGCAACGAGGATGAGCCAGGCCTTCAGCGGCAACAGCTATATCCAGTTGATCCTGAACAGTGAGGTCAGCGAATATCTCACGCGCAATCGTGAGGTCAGTCAGCTACCGGTCGATCTTGTTCTAAGGTCACGCTTCAATCCCTCGCTCAACAAATCCTGGTTCGGCTCGATCACCAACATCATTACCTCGGTTACCATGCTCTCCATCATCCTCACCGGCGCGGCGCTCATTCGCGAGCGAGAACATGGCACGGTCGAACATCTTCTCGTCATGCCGGTAACGCCGACGGAGATCATGCTGGCCAAGATCTGGTCGATGGGCCTTGTCGTTCTCGTCGCGGCCAGCTTTGCACTGTTTGTCGTGGTCGAGGGGCTGTTACAGGTTCCAATCCAGGGGTCGACCGTGATTTTTCTAGGTGGAACCGCGCTCTTCCTGTTCGCCACAACCTCCATGGGCATTTTCCTCGCAACGGTGGCGGGCTCAATGCCGCAATTCGGAATTCTGCTGATCCTCGTGCTGCTCCCGCTACAGGTTTTGTCCGGTGCCATGACCCCGCGCGAGAGCATGCCGGATATCATCCAGAACATCATGCTACTGGCGCCGAACACGCATTTCGTCATCCTTGCACAGGCTGTCCTGTTCCGGGGGGCTCCCCTCAGCGCTGTATGGCCCCAGCTTTTAGCCCTTTTTGTTATTGCTATCGTGCTCTTCTATCTTGCGCTTCTACGTTTCAGGCGGTTCCTGCGGTAACCACCTGCCGCGCCGGGGCTGGGCTCTCTATCGTTTGCTCTTCCACCATCTGTTCCAGTCACCCAATTGCGTATAACACGTCATCGCGTTCGCGTGATCCGGCTTTCGGCCTCAATCCACTTGCAGGCAATATGCGTAAGCGCCAAAGATGCCCTCAAGAGGTTGGGAGAGTGAAAATGGAGCAGGCAAAATACTCCGCCCCTTTGCGGGCGCTGCATTGGATTGTTGGCCTACTGGTTCTCCTTGTCTGGCCGCTCGGCTATCTGATCAAGTTCGTCGATCAAAGCGTCAAGCTTGATTTCTACCTTCTGCATGAGTCCTTCGGCTTTATGGTCTTCTGGTTCATGCTGATGAGAGCATTGGTACGCTCCTTTTCAAAGCAACCAGCGCCAGAGACCGGCTTGGAAGGTGCGATTGCTCGAACGGTTCACTTGCTTCTCTATGGCGCTTTGATCCTCATGCCAGTTTCAGGATTTCTGGCAACGAATGCCCACGGCTTTCCCCTGCAACTGTTTGGCTTGGTGCCGATCTGGAGCCCGGTCGGCAAAGATCCGGAGGTTGCTCCCGTCTTTTCGGCAGTCCATGAATGGGTGGCATGGATCCTTTTGGGCCTGTTTGCGTTGCATATGGCTGGCGTATTGTTTCACCACCTGATCAAACGCGACAATATTCTCTATCGAATGCTGTGAGAGGAGAAGGGTCCCTTATGCGCCGTGTCCAAATGAAAGACACAACGTGGTCTCAATTGCTGGGGATGCGCGGTCAGAATTTTGATCCGAGGCGTGCCGCGAGCGATCCCGCCTATGCCCTTTATGGCGCTCTGGCATCGACAGATGGGCCGATGGTGCTGGCGCAAGTTGGTCAATCGCTGGATGGTCGAGTGGCAACCCCCTTTGGCGATGCAAGGGACATATCCGGGCCGGACGGACTTGCGCATCTTCATCGATGCAGGGCTTTGATGGATGCGGTCATTGTCGGCGTTGGCACCGTGAAGGCAGACAATCCACGCCTTTCCGTGCGGGAAGTCGAAGGCCGCAGCCCGGTGCGGGTGGTGATCGACTGCCATGGCGAATTGGCTGGTGACGAAGGGCTTTTCCACGATGGCGGCGCGCCGGTGATCGTGGTCAGATCGGACAAGGCCCCACGAAAACCGCTTCCCGCTGACGTGATACAGTTGCATCGTCACGATCATGGACTGTGCCCGCACGAAATTCTGGAGGCTCTAACCGATAGGGGCCTGCACAAGATCCTGGTCGAGGGTGGAGCGCGTACGATTGCCCGTTTTCTGGATCAGGGTCTTGTCGACCATCTCCATGTCTGTATCGCGCCACTCATTATCGGATCGGGGCCATCGGGCATTTCTCTCCCGCCTATCCGCATGCTGTCCGAGGCGCATCGCCCCCTGACCGAAGTGTTCAGCCTTGGGAGCGATATCCTGTTCGATTGTCGCCTGGGCGAAAAAGAAGCGCCCTCAGGACGGCCAGGCAAGAAGATCAGTGTGTCCGACAACACAGCTCTCGCTACCGCTGAGATGGGCTAGGCGGAAGTCCAGCCACTGCTGCAATTCCGCCGCCTCTATCCGGCCGATCTCTCGCACCGGGTCCACCATGCCCTTCAAAAGGGCGGCCTGAAGCTCCGCCTCACCCGTACCCAGCACCCAGGGACTTTGCGCGGACAGAGTGTCATATCCCAAAGACCTGAACGCCCCCTCGAGATGACCGCTTGCCTGCGGTCCAAGGGCCGGGCCAAACCCCTTGTCCCCACACTGATGGGCGTTGAAGTCCCGGATGACGGCCTCATCCAGCGAATGGGCTGTGGCGAATTCAAAAAGACCGTTGTAGTTGAGAGCGGCGTAAAACACGGCACCATTGCTCGCAACGTCCTGGGCTAGACGCTCGCAGAAACTGGCGGAAGCGAGGTCGAAAAAGGCGGACGCCGTCACAAGAGAGGCATCCTTGAGTGGCAGTGCCGAAAGATCACGCAGATCCAGCGACAGGAATTCAACCTCACTTTGATTAACCAGTTGCCGTGCGGTGGCAAGCAGGTTTTCGTCGTGGTCCACGAGCCTCCATTTCGCCGAACGAGACAGCACCGGCGAGAGGGCGCGGTAGGTGGAGCCGGTTCCACAGCCTATGTCGACGATGACGGGCGGGGAAACGTCCGCATCGAGAAGCTCGGCAACCTGGCGGACAATCTGCCTGTCGCGGGCAGCTGCATCCGCTGGCTCTCTCAGCGCAAGCCAGGACAGGTCAAAGCCACTCATGCAACATCCCTCAATTTCTGTGAAATAATTCGAGCCGTGTCACCCCAGCCTGGAAGTCTTGCGCCAGCCTCCGCGGCTGCATGACCGAACTGCTGACGAAGATCGTGATCTAAGATAAGGCGCCGGAGTGCGTCGGCAAAGGCCTCCACATCATCCACCTCCACCAGTATCCCGGCATCATGCGCCACGACTTCAGGAACCGCTCCCGCCCTGCACGCCACAATGGGCAGCCCATGCGCGAGTGCTTCCGCAAAGACCATGCCGTAACCCTCGTAACGGCTTGCAAGGGCGAAGATGTCGGCGGTGGCCATCAATTCCCGGACATCGGCCAATTCGCCGGTCATAGCCACGCGATCCTGAAGCGCCAGATCCTTCACAAGCGCTCTGATTTGTGTCGCTGTCGCGGGGTCGAGCGTTTCACTCCCGGCAATCGTCGCCCGCCAGGAAAGATCTCTCAACCGATCGAGGGCATGCAGCAGAACATCGTGCCCCTTGCGGCGGATCAGGCTGCCGACAGACACGATATGCGGCACCTCGTCGCGTGAGGGCACGCGGGTCGCAGGTTCCGTGCCAGGTACCGCAACCGTGATCCTTTCGCTCGGCACTTCGTAGCTGCCTTCCAGTGTCCGCGCGGTGGCAGGCGAGGTGACGATCACATGGCGGGCAGCCTTCAGGGCGAGCCTCTCGCTCACTTCAAGGCGCAGCCTGTCCGCCGGTTCAAGGCCCGTTTCAAGGGCCAGCGGATGATGCACGAGCGCAATAATCTTCAGCCTTTTCTCTTCGCGCTCTGCCCATTCGTGCAGAACGCCGAAAGCCAGCCCATCGATCAGGACCAGAGTATCATCCGGCAAAGAGGACAAAAGGCGCTCGGCGTCCAGCTGCGTTGTGGCCGTGGGAAAGGGAAAACCGGCCCCCAACGGCAATGGGCTTACCGACCACCCAAGCTTGCCCATCTCGAAAAGGACGTGCCTGTCATAGGCATAGCCGCCAGAATTGGTGGCTAGATCGCCAGGGAAGGCAAAGATCATAGTGTTTGTCATAGATCCGCCTCGTACCATCCGCGGGCCGCGTGGCTCTCATGAAGGAGAACGCGCAGGCGACAGATGCGCTTCCCGCCTGAACCCAGCTCTCCCTTGGCGACACCCTCTGCAAGCACGTCGAAGATGTGCTTGGCCAGAAACTCCGTCGTCGTCACTTTGCCCTTGAACTGCTCAAGCTCATCCAGGTTCTGGTAGTTCAGCGGCTTCAGCGCCTCCGAAAGCGCTGTTGTCGCGAGGCCGATGTCGATTGCCAGTCCATCCTCATCCAGCTCGCGGGTGAAGAAAGCCGCATCGACCACGAAGGTTGCTCCATGCATGCCTTGGGCAGGGCCGAAAACAGGGCGAGGCAGGCTATGGGCAATCATGATATGATCCCGGACTTCAACAGCAAACATCAAGCTTCTCTTTCTCGTAGCGCACGCGATGACATAGCGTGGAGGTTGTATTCAGAATACGCGCATAATCATTGTCGAGATAGGCGAATAAAGTCTCACCGGAAATGAGTGTCTCCAGTTTGGGATCACATAGGAGCTGCATGGCTTTTTCCAATCGGCGCCGATAGCTCCATCGCGGGCGCTGTTTTCCAGCGACATGGCCGACCTGCGAGCTGACGAGTGATAGACGCCGTGAATGAAAGGCCCCGCCAAGACTTAAGGTTACTTGCCGCTGCCCATACCAGCTTGCCTCAACAATTCTGGCTTCAAACCCCGCCAGATCAATGGCTTGCGAAAGAGCTGCCGACGCGCCTGACGCGTTGATGATGCAATCGAATTCGCCTTTGAGGCCAGTGGGTGAGGCAAATGTGATGCCGAGGCCGGAGGCGAGGCTTGCCCGTTCCAGATCCGGATCAACCAGCAGCGCTTCGACACCTACGATCCGGGACAGGAGATAGGCGACCAGAGTTCCGACAACGCCGGCGCCAAAAATGGCCACGCGTTCGCCCGGCAGGATCGCAGCATCCCACACAATGTTCAGCGCCGTTTCCATGTTCGCAGTCAGGATTGCTCGCTCTGGTGGCAAATCGACAGGCAATGGAATGAGGTCACTGGAGGGGACGATGAAACGATCCTGATGAGGGTGCAGGCAGAAGACCGTTTGGTTCACAAGATCGGCTGGGCCGTGCTCCACCACTCCAACTGCGCAATAGCCATATTTGACCGGAAAGGGAAAATCGCCACCCATGTGTGGACAGCGCATGCGCTGATGCTCGCTCTCTGGCACCAATCCCTGCAACACGGTCGCTTCGGTGCCACGGCTGATCCCGGAAAAGAGCATTCGAACAAGCGCGTCCTGCGGCCCGGGCCCCTTGAGGACCTCATGCCGAAACGTCACGGTATCAGGGGCTTCGCACCACAGACTGCGCGCATGGTCATGAGAGACTGGATCTGCGGGTCGGGAAAGATCATCTGCTTTCAAAGAAATGTCCTTATTGGGTGAGCGCTGACAAATTAGGGCATTTTCAATATTTTAAAGGCCGCACCGTTTCATTTTTTATTGAAGCTCCTTCCGCAAATCCATTGAACAACCCACGTCGTAAGAACGTTTAATGACATTTCGCTGAACCGGACGATCCGGAATTTGACAGGAGACCAGAGCATGTCCATCGACAGTCCCTTTGCACGTCTTGCCGTGAACCCAGCGATTGAAATCGAGCGTGCCGTGTCCGAGCTTCGCTATGGCAGACCTGTGGTGCTGACAGAGGGTGAAAGCGCAATTGCAGTGAGCGCGCTCGATGCTCTTGCTCCGGACACGTTCGACCAGTTCGCCGCTGTAAGCGCGCAACAGCATGTGCTGTACCTGACGCAGGAAAGGGCCGCGCGGTTGGGACTGAAGACCAATGGTCCGGTTTGCGTGCCCCTGACGGGAACGGGCTTCGAACAAGCCTCGCGCCTGGCTTATGCCCTTGATGCGGATCGCCCCTCCCGCTTTGCCAAAGCGAGCCTTTTGATGGAGCGCTCTGCGGAATTGGCCATCACAGCCCTCCTCCTGCCCGCTATGGTGTGTACTCCTATCGATGCAAAAGACGAGCGCTTTTCCGGCTGCATTTCGCTGGATGCCTCCGTCCTGAACGGAGGCGGCACAGCGCGGCAAACGTTTCAGCAGGTGGCGCGAACCCCGGTGCCCCTGAAGGATCACGGGATGGCAGAGTTCGTGGTGTTCCGCGGCGGTCTGGCGCAGAAGGATCAGGTGGCCATCATTGTTGGGCAGCCCGATTTTTCCAAGCCCATGCCGATCCGCATCCATTCCTCCTGTATTACCGGCGATCTATACGGTTCTCTGAAATGCGATTGCGGTGACCAGTTGCGCAATGGTCTGGATCTTCTGGCTCAGGCCGGTGGCGGCATCCTGCTCTATCTGGATCAGGAAGGCCGCGGCACGGGGATCGGGGCGAAGATGCGGGCTTATGGCTTTCAGCACCGCGGTCTCGACACCATTGACGCGGACGCCGAGCTTGGCCTTTCCGCAGATCATCGCCGTTATGAAGCCGCTGTTGCCATGCTGGGTCTGCTGGGCATAAACAATGTGGTCGTCTTTACCAACAATCCGACCAAGATTGCAGCGCTTCGCAAAGGTGGTATCGGTGTCCAGTCGCGAACGCCTGTTCTTGGCCGTGTGACGGTAGAGAACGAGAATTATCTTCGGACAAAGACCATCCGGGCAGGCCACATGCTCGAACTCGATAGCCTTGTGGCGGCGGAATAAGGAATCAGACCATGTCTTTGGCCGAAAGCGATGCGGCACCCCCCTTCCCCTCGAATGGCGACCAGATTCCGGCCGTTCTTCTGCGCAATGCGCTGAAGGTCATGGGGCTGGTCTATGTCCTTTCTATCGGCATCTGGTCGATCGCAGCTGTCAAGCTCCCGCTCGAAAACCACGTTCCCTTTGCCGCGGGCGGTTTGCTTGCCGTGATTTATGGGTTGGTGATCTATGGTCTGCCTCGTCACCATCACGCAAGTTTCGGCTATGCCAACCTCGTGACATCTCTCAGGGCTGGCTTTGTCAGCCTGGTGGGGGCAACGGTCCTTCTTTCGGAAGGGTTTGGCAATGCCCAGTCCGACGGATTGGTCTGGGCCATTTGCGGCGCAGTCCTGTTCGCGCTGGCGCTGGATGGGGTTGACGGATACCTCGCCCGAAAATTCCGCCAGCAATCGGAGCTAGGCGCGCGCTTCGACATGGAAGTGGATGCTCTGCTCATCATGGTGCTGGCCATGGCGGCTCTCGCTTTGGGCAAGGCCGGAATATGGGTTCTGGCAATCGGAGGGATGAGATACCTCTATTTCGTTGCCCAGCACTATGTAGTAGCGCTTCGGCGAGACCTCCCCCCCTCGCACCGACGCAAGCTTGTCTGTGTTATCCAGGTGGTCTCTCTTTGCCTTGTGGTCACCCCGGTCGTTCAGGAGCCCCTTTCCGGCTGGATCTGTCTTCTGGCGCTGGTATCGCTGACCTATTCTTTTGCCGTCGACATACGCTTTCAGCTCAAGGCATGACACATCAGCCGGAGACCTTGCTTCTCTTGCGGTTCATGAACACGAAGATGAGGCCCGGTGCGGCACCTGCGAGTGCGAGAGCGCCATAGACGATGCTTGTAGCTACCCCCTGAGCGCTGGCAAGGCCCGCAAGTGGCCACAGAGCAGCCGCCGTTGCCTCTCTGGTGCCCCATCCGCCAAAGCCGCTCGGTATGACCATGGAAAGCAGGGTCAGCGGCACGATCATCAAGGCCTTGATGAGATTGAGGGGGGCTCCGACAGCTTCCGCGCACACCATGAAGAGAGCCACATAGGACGCCGTAATGGCCAGGCTGAAGCCCATCTGAATGAAGAAACCGCCATGATTCCAGAAAACCGCCATAAGTGGATTTCGCCAGGCCTCCAATCGCTTCAAAAGAACAGGCGAAAGAACAATGAGAACTGTGGCGACGCCCATAACAATGAGAACCGTCAGCAGTGCACGGTCGAAGCCAAGCCACCATTCCGGCCAGAGAACAAAGCCGAGAATGGCAAACATCAGGAGGCTGACCTGACCGGACGCCCGTTCCATGATGACAGCAAGCCCGGAGCGCCGAAAGCCTCCTTCCTTGGCATCACTGACGCGGTAGGCCCGCATGGCATCTCCTGCCACGCCGCCGGGCAACAATTGGTTGAAAGCGGTGGCGACATAATATTCCCGCACGGCCTGCAGCCAGCCCAATGGCAGCCCAAGGCGCGCCGCCGTGAAGCGCCAGCGCAGCGCCGACAGAATGATTTGACACTGCACGATGAGTAGCCCCAACAGGATATCCGCCCATGAGATCCTGGAAAGGGAGTGCCAAAGAGCAGATAGATCCAGATGGCGAACAAGGAAAAACAGCGCGACCAGCGCCACAACGGTTCCTGCGAAGCGTGCTATGCTCAAAACAGACCTTCCCTCGCAACGCGAGCTTTGCCACTGATCTTCCGCAAAGACTACGAAGAAATTTTTAGACCGGACTGCGTCAATGGTAAAATCCTTCGATTACAATCGTTCTTTTCGCCCACAGGCGCGCATCACCCTGTTTGTGATATTGCTCTGGCTTCTCCTTGATCTGCCAGCTCATCCAGACGCTATCACCCCAGAGGCGTTTTTGCGCCTGCCTCTTGAGCTTCCGATCATCGTGCTGTTGCTAACGCTTACCACGGGAGCGATCCGCAGGGGCTTCACCCTGCTCCTGACCGCCAGCGCAGGGCTGATTCTGCTTTTGAAGTTGGCCGATATCGGAACACAAGCGGCTTTTCAGCGCCCTTTCAATCCATATCTCGATGGAAAAATGATCCCGGATGGATGGAATGTGCTGTCTGGCAGCATCGGAACGGTCAGCGCATCACTGCTGATCGCCGGCGTGATGATCATCCTTTGCGCCATCATGTGGCTTTTCTTCTATTCGGCCGGTTTCGCGACAAAAATGCAGCAGCAACTGCGCAACAGGCTTGTCGCTGCGAATGTGGCCACCGCTGTCTGTACCGCGCTGTCCTTGTTTGCCCAGAACCACTTCGGTTGGGAGCACCCCTGGCGTGTCGAAGCAACGGCCATACCCTCTCTTGTGGAGCGCGGCCGCCTGGTCGTCCATTCGATGAAGGATATGCGACGTTTCGAGGCTGAACTCGCATCAGACGATCCGGCAAGCAGCAGGAAAGACCTGTTCAAGGCGATCCAGGGCCAGGATGTTTTCATCATCTTCATCGAATCGCTGGGACGAAGTGCCGTGCAGGACCCGCGATATGCTCCGCTGATACAGCCGCGCTTCAGCCGATTGCAGGAGGAGCTTCAATCCGCCGGTTTTCACGCAGCCAGTACATGGCTTCGTTCGCCAACCGTGGGCGGCCTTAGCTGGCTTGCACATGGCACTCTGCTTTCCGGTCTCTGGGTCGACAGTCAGGCTCGCTACGACCGGCTGATCCGCAGCGACAGAGCAAGTCTCAACCGTCTTTTCCGGGACGCCGGCTGGATGACATTCGCAGCCATGCCCGCCATCACCATGGATTGGCCGGAAAGCCGATATTTCGGCTATGATGCTATTTTCGCCGCAAAGGATCTTGGCTACCAAGGCAAGCCTTTTAACTGGGTGACCATGCCGGACCAGTTCACCCTTTCCGCCATTGAACGGTTGATCCGCGCCCCTGCTCCTCGCCCACCGGCCATGATTGAGACAGCCCTAATCTCCAGCCATGCGCCATGGACGCCCGTAGCCCGCATGGTCGACTGGAGCCAGATCGGCGACGGCACGATCTTTGACGATCAGGCCGCAGCAGGCGAACCGCCTGCCGAGCTGTGGAAAGATCCCGAGAAAGTGCGCGATCACTACATTCGCACCATCGACTACAGCCTTGAGGCGGTCGGCGCTTACATCCAGAAGTACGGCAAAAACAGCCTCTTCATCGTTGTTGGAGACCATCAGCCCGCAGCCATCATTACTGGCCCGAATGCCTCGCGGGATGTACCGCTCTTCATCCTATCTCAGAAGGCCAATGTCATTGCCGGGTTTCAACAATCCGGCTTCGAGCCTGGCCTTGTGTCCAACAGGGAAGGCTCGATTCCGATGGATCGGTTCCGCAACCTTATGGTTGAGATACTGTCTCGTCCGAAGACGGCATCGGAACTCCCATCGCCTCAAACGGATGGATGATTCGCCGGATCCCGCCCTCCCCTCGTTAAACACTTAAGATTGTATTCTTCTCTTTAAGAGAAACGCAGTGAAACTGCTTCTTGCTACAAGATGTGCGACCTGAAATTCGAACACGGATTAGCATTGAATGGAACGCTGCGATTCCTTGCACGAAATCAAATGAAGCAGAGTGTTTATCGGATATTTTCAAACGCGCTCTGGGTTAAACACAGTGCTATCTCTGATTTATACTTTATAATTTTTTCGTTTTACGCAGCTGACACCGAATTCACGCCCTGCGCACTCTAATATTTTGAGCGACGTTTTCAAACATCTGAAATACAGATTTGTACAAAAAAGACATTTAAGCAGTCTCTCAATTGGATATTCATTTCGTCTTAACCAAAATACATCGATTTTTACCGTATTGATGCGCGTCAATCATTTGGAAATATGCGCTTGCGCACTATTACAATCAATTCGTTAGTGTTGCCTACCCTTGATTGCATCCTTGGACGCTTGAATGATTGTTTCGGAACACAAGACCAGCCGCATGGGAAGCCGCCTGACATGGCGGAGATCCATTATGGGAAAAATTACGTTTTTCCTCTTGCTGGCTGTTGCCTTTGCCTATCTCTCCGGCGCGGCAACGGGCTGGTTCATGATCGAGCAAAGCCAGCGTGAAGACTGGAGACGGCAGGCAAGCACAAACGCACAAATCGCCAGCAGCTCAATTCGCGGTATTTACACCTTTGTATCAGTGGATATGACCTCGTCAGGACAGATCGTCCGTATCATCACGGAGCGGATGATTGGCGATGACGAATCCGTCCTCGATACTGGTTTCGTCCCGGTTGATGTTCTTGCCCTCGCTGCCATGCAGACAAAAGAGCGCGTGTGGCTGCTGACGTGGGACGATGCAAACCACCGCCTTGTTTCCATGACCGACAGTGACGGTGGCTCCGCAGATCTGCCTGTTCTGGTGGACGACCTGCAGTTCAAGACGTCTCAGAGCGACTTCAACAATTTCATGACCGGCTTCGCCCTGATCGGCGACCAAAGATACTACATCTCCCTTTTGCCGATCACGACGCCGGACGGGCAGTTGCTCGGAGCCGTGGCATCCAGCGCTGGCGAGGCCGAGCGCCTGCTGAAAATGCAGAGCGCATTTTATCGAAGCTCGATGCTCATGTTTGCGGTCATCATGCTGGCCACCGGCGGCGCTATCGTCTTCCTCATGCGAAGGTTGCTCCATCCGGTTCCGACCCTGATCGAAGCCTTGAAGAGAATTGCGCGCGACGAGACCGGCATACAGACCCCCTACCTGCGCCGGCGGGATGAAATCGGTCAGCTAGCCAATGCGGTGGAGACACTGAGAGAAGCCGTGGTGGAACGGGAACATCTGCGCCAGATGCGCGAAGCAGCCCGCGAGCTTGAGCATCTGGCGCACCATGACGCTCTCACCAGTCTGCCGAATCGTGCCTATCTGCAGAAAACCCTGAGCGAGATGCTCAAACTGCAGCCAACCAGCGGCAAAACCATCAATGTCATGTTGCTGGATCTCGATAAGTTCAAACCCGTCAACGACACCTATGGGCACGCTGTCGGCGATCAGATCCTCATCCACGCATGCAAGCGGGTAACAATGCTGCTGGGGCCGGACGATGTCTTCGCCCGGCTGGGCGGTGATGAATTTGCCCTCATACAGGTCGTGGCGTTCAATGCACGCAAAGAGGCCGAGCGATTGGCCACACGCATCATTGAAGCAATTTCTCGCCCCTTCCAGATCAATGACCTCTCACTTCGCATTGGTGCCAGCATCGGAATAGCCAGCGCGCCGCACCACGGATCGACCTCCAATCAGATCCTGAGCAATGCCGACGTTGCGTTGTACATGTCAAAAGGTGCGGGCCGTGGCTGCTTCCACATCTTCGAGCACGGCATGACGATGGAGGCATCCCACCGTTCGACTATCGAACTGGAGCTGATGCAGGCCATCGCTCAGGACGAGTTCGTCCTGCACTACCAACCCATCATCCGCACTCAGGAGGAGAGGATTTCCGGCTACGAAGCGTTGATACGCTGGAACCATCCCAGACGCGGCCTGTTGTCGCCCGATCAATTCATACCTGCTGCGGAAGAAGCAGGGTTCATCGTTGAGCTTGATCGTTGGGTTCTGAAGCAGGCCTGCGCAGAAATGGCCAACCGGGACGATGAGCTGTCCATCTCGGTCAATATCTCAGCCCTGGGTCTACTGCGGCAGGACCTTCCGGAATTCGTCCGTACCACCCTCGCGGATACGGGACTGACACCGGGCCGCCTCGAGCTCGAAATTACCGAAACCAGCCGCGTTTCAGAAGCAGCCTGCCTCGCCACGCTGTCGCAGATTCGAAACATGGGCGTCGGGATCGCAATTGATGATTTCGGAACAGGCTTTGCCTCGCTTTCATACCTCATAGACTTACCTGTTACCCGGATCAAACTGGACCGGCGCTTCATATCCGGCATAGTGGACAGCCCCCGATGTCTTAACATCGTGTCGTCCGCACTTGCTCTGGCGCGTTGCCTGGACATCGATGTCACCGCAGAGGGCATTGAAAACCTCCAACAGTTCGAACTGCTGAAGGCCGCCGGCTGCAAATCGGTGCAGGGCTATTTCTTTGGCAAGCCACAGCGTCTGGATGCAATGGTTCCCCACCATCAAAGCCACGGCTTCAATCGCGCCATTATGTAGAAAGGCATACATGATGCTCCGCCCGAAATTGCTCTTTCGCAAACGATTGTGCCTGCCGTCGAGCAGGAGTCCCCGAAGCGCGGCCTGTCTGTTCATTGCCGCATTCTTCTTTTCCACGGCCACCTCCTCGGCCTGGAGCCATGACAAGGTCGATACGATTGCCAAGATCCGGGAGAACCGCGTGATCGTGATCGGCTCGCGCCTGGAGGAGCCACCCTTTTCCTACGTCATCGACGGAAAAACCACCGGCTATGCAACCGAGCTTTGCAATCGTGTCGTCAAGGAAATGCAAGTCAGACTGAAACTGCCGGAGCTGGAAATTCGCTATGTCCCTGTGACGACGGCCACGCGCTTTGTCATGGTGCGCACAGGCAAGATAGACATGGAGTGCGCTGCGACGACCAACACTGCCGAGCGCCGAAAACTCGTGGCGTTCAGCTATCCGAACTTTGTCACCGCCACACGTTTCGTCTCCTTAAGGAAAAACCATTTTAAACGAGTAGCGGATCTGGCGGGTCGTACCGTCGCCGCCACAACCGGAACAGTCAACGTTGAGCAGCTTTATACCGTCAACCGCGCACGGGGGCTTAACATCTCGGTCCTGCTAAGCAAGGAAAACTCCGATTCATTCGCCTTGGTGTCATCCGGCAAGGCCTCTGCATTCGTCATGGATGACATACTTTTAGCGGGTCTTGTTGCCGCATCGCCTAATCCGGAAGCCTATGTCATCTCCCCCGAAGCATTCAGTCATCCCGAGCCCTACGGCATACTCCTGCCGCTTGGCGATGAAGCGTTCAAGGAAGCTGTCAACACGAGCCTGCGTCATATCTATCGCAGCGGCGAGATTTACGACTTGTACAGCAAGTGGTTCGAGCGTCCCATCCCACCAAACAACCAAAATATGAGAATGCAGATTTCACCGGAACTTCGCGCCATTTTCGATAATCCCAGGGAATATTTGGACTGATTATTCAATGAAGATCTATGCATTCAAAATTCTCTTTTTGTCGCTAATGGCGATCTGCATATCAAAATCTTTCGCAGAGGCTCAGCACTTCGCCTCCACTCCGACTGTTCCATCAACTGTCGAGCGAATGCGCAGCACAAGCAAGATCATCATCGGCTACGGAACAGCCCCGCCTTTTTCATTTCAGAATGCGAATGGAGAGGTGGTCGGCTATTCAATCGACCTGTGCAAGGCAATGGTCGAGGAAATGAGGAAAGAATTGAGGCTTGCCAAACTGCGGATCGAATATGTATCCCGCACCCCGGCAAACCGGCTGCAATTGCTGAATGACGGCACGATGGATCTCGAATGCTCATCTAGCACGAATACGCCGGAGCGGCGGAAGGTCGCCAATTTTTCTCCGCCGCATTTCATCATGCAAACGCGCTTCGTTTCCCTGGCCCGCAGCAATATTCGCAGCATCGAAGATCTTCGAGGCAAGAGCATCAGCGTGGTTCTGGGCACGATCAATATCGGGCAGATCCTGCAGATATCCCGCGATCGCAAGCTCGGCCTGATTTCCGTTCCGGTCGGTGAGGTACAGGACGCTTTCGATCTTGTAACGGCAGGAAAGGTCTCGGCCTTCGCGATGGACGACGTTCTGCTCTACAATCTTGTCGAGGAAAGTGGGCGACCGCAAGATTACGTCGTAAGCGATGCAAATCTGACCACAGCTGCGCCCTATGGCTTCATGAGCCGCCTCCATGACGCTGAATTTTCCGATCTGGTAAAGCGCACGGCATTGCGTGTTTACAGAAGCCCAGAAATGCAGGTCATCTATGATCGATGGTTCATGAAGCCCATCGGCGAGAAGAGGCACGTACTGAATCTGCCCATGAGCGAGGAGTTGAAAGCGTCGTTCGCAGGCGCAGACTGAGCGCCAAGCGAGCTGAAAAAGGATGTCTGCTCACGCGATCGAGATCGCCGCGGGGATAGTCAAGACCGGCGCTAGAGTATCGTCCGCGAGAGCGGAGCCGCCTGACATGCACTGTCTGCGCTTTTGCGCAGTCCGGACGTGGAACCCAGCCGCTTGGCAGCCACTTCCGAGAGCTTGGGAAAAGCCCGATTAAAAACGGCAAGGGCCAGCGCGAGAACGCGCCAGCCCATGATTAAGAATATAAAGGCTCAAGCCGCCTGCATTTGTGTATCGAGCGGGATTTCGACGTCGATCTCCAAAATGGAGAAGCGATCGTCGCGATCCATCTTCACGTGTACGCGATCGCTATCCAGTTCGACATGCTTGGCAATGACCGCGAGAATCTCTTCGCGAAGCAGCGCTACGAGATCATTGCTCGTTGCCACTCTTTCATGCGCCAGCAGAACCTGCAGCCGTTCCCGCGCCAATGGCGCGGACCGCTGCTTGTTGAAAAGCCGGAAAATGTTCATGCGGCCCTCCGTGCGAAGATTTTGCCAAACAGGCCTCGCTTTTCCTCAGGCATAGTCACCGGAACATCTTCACCAGCCAGGCGACGCGCCGCTTCGAAATAGGCCTGAGCCGGCGCAGACTTCGTATCGGCGATCGTAACCGGAGCACCAATGTTGGATGCCTTCAGCACGTCCATGCTTTCCGGAATAATGCCGAGCAGCGGAATGGACAGGATTTCCAGCACATCCTCAACCTTCAGCATGTCACCGCGCTGCGCACGGTTCTGATCGTAGCGGGTGAGGAGCAGGTGCTTCTCCATGCGCTCGCCACGCTCAGCCTTGATGGTCTTGGAATCGAGCAGACCGATGATGCGATCGGAGTCACGGACGGAGGAGACTTCCGGATTGGTGACCACGACAGCAACATCCGCATGACGCATGGCCAGCGTGGCACCGCGTTCAATACCGGCCGGGCTGTCGCAGATAACCCAGTCGAAATAACGCTTCAACTCGTTGATGACCCACTCGACGCCTTCCGGCGTCAGATTGTCCTTGTCGCGTGTCTGCGAGGCGGGCAGGAGGAAGAGATTCTCCAACCGCTTATCACGGATCAGCGCCTGCGTCAGCTTCGCGTCGCCTTGGATGACGTTGACCAGATCATAGACCACGCGGCGCTCGGCACCCATGACGAGATCGAGATTGCGCAGGCCGACATCGAAATCCACAACGACGACTTTTTCATTGCGCTGGGCCAAGGCTGCGCCCAAGGCTGCCGTAGAGGTCGTCTTGCCGACCCCGCCCTTGCCCGACGTAACAACGATTACCTTCCCCATCATTCTCTCCTGTCTGCGAGCGAGACGCTCAATTAAGTTTCTCGGTCAGAATTGCATCCCCTTCGAGCCAGACCTGCACGGGTTGCCCCAGGAGATCGGTCGGAAGATCTTCCGCCATTTTGTAAATCCCATCGATCGCGATCAGCTCTGCCTCAAGCTTGCGGCAGAAAATCCGCGCCTGCGAATTGCCAACGGAGCCAGCCATGGCCCTGCCCCGAAGTGCGCCGTAGATATGGACCGAGCCGCCTGCGATGACTTCCGCGCCAGAGGCTACCGATCCAACGATTGTCACATCACCCTCTGTAAAGATGATGGATTGCCCGGACCTTACGGGCTCGTTGATCACGAGCGATTGCAGGGTCGGCCGCGGCTGGGTCAGAACAGTCGCCTGCGCCTCCACAACCTCTGCCTTGTCGGTGTTTTCGTCTGTCGCCTGGAAGGCGGGCTGCACCTGTGCAACTTCGACATCACCGGCCGGACGACCACCCTTCAGCAAGGGCGGCATTCCCGGCGCCATCATGGAATGACGTGCGCCCTCAATGCCCATGATACTGACATTGCGCTCCGCCAGCTGGGCGAGTAATTCCGTCAGCTGTGCACGGTCGATCGCCAGATCGGTAACATCCAGAACGACCGGTCGCCCCAGGAAGAAACCCGCCGAACGCTTGGCAAGATCATCCAGCCGCTCCAGCCAGTGATCCAGCGGAAGGTCCGGAGAGAGCACGACAGCCAGAAATGAGCGGCCCTTGATGCGGATCGAGCGAGCGTCTGTTTGCACTTTGTTCATCTACGTTAAGAATTCGTTTATGCTGGTACCCGGAATTTGGTTAACAAATGGTTAACAGCCGCACCTCGGCAGCTAATGCCTGCCGGGCGAACGAAACCAGTGCGAATCCACTATCCGGTTGAAACCTCGCCCCTTTCTGTCGCCCGCAAAGCTTTCGTCAGGCTTGCGGCAAGGGCGGCGCGCGGCAAAATTGGCCGCACGAGGCGATCACTAATTGTTAAGAACTGACGTTACGTGAGGCGGGAAGCCAGAAACATAAAAAAAGCCCGCCGCGGGAGGAGCGGCAGGCTTTTATGGATAGCCGAATGACAGTTTGGGAGGAGGTACTGTCATTCCATCACACAGGTCTGGGAGGAGGAGATGACCTGTCTGAACACGAAGGCTGCGGGAGGAGGAGGAGCAGCGCTTCGATGTGCGTCTATGTAGGCGGATTTTTGCGGGGTTACAGCGCAAATGCCGCAGCGCAGACATGCGCTGCGCGCATATCATCGACCATATGCCCGGCGCGCCACCGCCCGGATTTCTCCGCGGCTGATGCCCAGATCGGCCAGTTCACGGCTCGACATCCGATTCAGCTCATCGACAGTTTGCCGATATTTGCGCCAGTTGTTGAATGTGCGTGTGAGGTTCATTGCCTTGCCCTTTTCTCAAGTGGAATGACCGATCAAAACAAGGGTCGGCCATCTCGTTCAGACAGGAGATGGGTATTGCAGTCCACTGCGATAAGGCACGGCACAACAATGCACCTATGCAGAAAACACAAGGCGACTCGAAGCGCTATTCGCCCCAGGTATTTTCGAGAACCCTGAGCCAATTTTGATAGGCAATCTTTGCGAGAGCGCCCTCATCGAAGCCTCTGGTCTTGAGAAGCTCGATGAGACGCGGCAACCCGGTGGCATCCCGCAATTCGTTGGGAACCGTTGTCCCATCAAAGTCGGAACCGAGGGCGACGTGCTCGACGCCAATGCGTTCGGCGATATATGCAAGGTGGTCTGCGATCAGGGACAAGGGCGTATCCAGATTGCGAACACCATCATCCCTGAGAAAGAGGACGCCATAGTTGATGCCGACCAGGCCACCACTCTCTGCAATCGCGTCCAGTTGGGCATCTGTAAGGTTACGACTATGCGGGCTGAGGGCGTGGGCATTGGAGTGCGTCGCGACCAGCGGTGCATCGGATAGCCGGGCGATATCCCAGAAGCCTTTCTCATTCATGTGGGAGAGATCGATCAGAATCCGAAGCTTGTTGCACGCCCGTATCAGCGCCCTGCCGGCATCCGTCAAACCCGGCCCGATGTCAGGACTATGCGGAAAGCGGAAGGGCACACCATGGGCAAAGATGTTGGGCCTGCTCCAGACGGGACCAAGACTGCGCAAGCCTGCCTGATGCAGCACGTAAAGCGCGTCCAGGTCAGACCCGATTGCCTCTACCCCCTCAATATGCAGAACCGGAGCAAAAACTCCTTTGCCTATGCAGGAAGAGATTTCCGCCGATGTGCGGCAAACCTTGATACTGCCGCCTGAACGGGACTCGAGTTCGAACAAACGTCGCGCCATGGCAAGCGTCTGTTGCAATGCCTCTTCCTGTGACGGAGCGGCGAAATTGCCATCGGCATCAGGCGCATGACTGGGCGATGGAACGAAGATAGCGAAAAATCCCCCTGCCAAACCGCCCGCCCGGGCTCTGGGGAGATCGATATGGCCACGCGCCTCCCCCTCCAGAAATGCTGCGACCGGATCGGCTTGTCCCGGCTGCATCATGCGCAGCAGAACATCATTGTGGCCGTCGAAAATGGGAATGAGAGAATGAGGGGTCATTTGACCTCCAGTAGTTTGAAATGCGACCGGGGAGGAGATGCAGGAAGATGCGCCAGATCCTCGCTTTCACTATCCTATTTGGCGCACTTCCGCAAAACGGTTCGCAGCGTTCCTTACGCTCTCCGTCTTGTAAACCCCGGAACCGCGTCGCCAAACCGGCAGCTTGATCTTCGCAAGCCTTGAACCATGTCTACAACAGGCCCATCTCGAATAGTCCAGTTCGCACCAACCGCAGTTGCGGTTACACCCCCAAGCACTTCCGAAGGGAGTTACAATGCATAAAGTGAAAGCCAATGGCGCCCAGATACCTGCCCTCGGTTTCGGCACCTTCCGCATGTCGGGAGAAGAGGTGATGCGCGTCATACCGAAAGCTATCCAGCTTGGCTTTCGCCATGTGGACACGGCGCAAATCTATGGCAACGAAGCTGAAGTCGGCGCGGCAATCCAGCAATCCGGTGTTGCACGCGGTGATATCTTCCTGACCACCAAGGTTTGGGTGGACAAGTTCGCGCACAAGGATTTTATCGCATCGGTGGACGAGAGCCTGAAAAAGCTCAAGACCGATTATGTCGATCTTCTGCTTTTGCACTGGCCGCAGAGCGATGTGCCGCTGGCAGAGCGCATGAACAGCCTGAACGAAGTCAAGCGCGCGGGCAAAGTGAAGAATATTGGCATTTCCAATTTCAACATTGAAATGATGAACGAGGCGGTCAAGCTGTCGGATGCGCCTGTGGCCACCAATCAGGTGGAGCTTCACCCCTATCTGGATCAGAGCAAGCTTCTTGCGGCCGCCCGGCAGCATGGCGTTTCCCTCACCGCCTACTATCTGATGGCAGATGGCAAGGTGCCGAAAGATGAGGTGCTCAAGGATATCGGCGCACGGCATAAGAAGACCGCTGCACAAGTGGTGTTGCGCTGGGCGGTTCAGCAGCCCGATGTCATTGCGCTCTCGAAGACGGCAAATGTTGATCGCCTGCAGGAAAACTTCGATGTGTTCGACTTTGAGCTGACGGGCGCGGAAATGGCCGAGATTGCAAAATTGGCAAAGCCTGACGGCCGTATCGTCAACCCCGCGCATCTGCGGCCGCCGCATTGGGATTAAGCCTGCCCAGATCAAAAGTCCCTCCGCAGGTCTGCGGAGGGATAGACACTATCAGCGCTTGCGCACGAACTCAGTACGCAAGACCAGCCCCTTGATGGCATCGTGACGGCAATCGATTTCTTCGGGATTGTCGGTCAGACGGATCGACCGGATGACGGTTCCCTGCTTCAGCGTTTGGCCCGCACCCTTGACCTTAAGATCCTTGATCAGAACCACGCTGTCGCCATCGGCAAGCAGGTTTCCGGAAGCGTCCCGCGCCTCTGCCGCCTTGGCAGCCTGCGCCTTCACTTCCGATGCGGGCCGCCATTCTCCCGTTGCTTCGTCATAGATATACTCATCGTCATCGGCGGCCATAGGATTTTCCTTTTTCAAGCAAACTTGCCGCTTACAGGGTCAAACCATGCGGTGTCAAAGCCGGTCACGGCACACCAGCGTGAAAAGCGCCGAGGCTTGCGATTCGTCAATTATTTGAACTATCTCACCAACGAGAGGCGCTCCCGTTTTTCTCCTTGCGACGGTTGCTGCGTCTCGTTCCATCGAAAAAGCCGGGAGGCTTTTTGGCGACCCAGGCGACAAATTTTGCCATTTCGGGATGCCCAAGCAGGGCATCGACCGTGGAATAGGTGGTTTCAAGCTCACCTTCTGAAAACAGGGCATGGATCTGACGATGGCAAATTCGATGAAGCGTCTGCGTCTCGCGCCCGCCGCGGCTCTTTGGAACCAGATGATGCTCATCACGCTGATCTTCCGGAATGTCACGCCCGCAAAGAGGGCAGATGACATCCTGCGGCGGTTGATACCAGGGGGCAATTTTCTCGCGATGCTTCCGAGCCATTTCAAACCTTTCCATCCATCGGAAATATGGTTGCCAGAGCGGCCAGAAGCAATGGGAGCAAGGCTTGACCTCTGCACAAGGAAGGGCTCTACAAGTTGAGCGCCTGCCCTTGTGCAGGATGGAGACATGCATGGATCATCACGGCCCCGCGCAAGGCGATCAACTGGACCACGGCTGGCGCGAACTGCTTCGCGCACCCTATGGTCTCAGACTGATGGCGATCTCGGCAGGGATCGGCCTGCACGCCTTCAATGAGGTGGCCATAGCTCCCGTTCTTCCGATAGCGCTGGATTCGCTGGGCGGCATCGCGCTGTTGCCCTTTGTCTATGCTGCTTTCTTTGCAATGGTTATTGTGGGCGGCCTGTCTGCCTCCCCCCTGCGGAGACGTTTTGGCACGCGACTGGCGCTATCAGCGGCAGGCGTCATCTATCTTTTGGGCATGGCGATACAGTTTAGCGCTGTAAGCGCACCTGCTCTGCTTTTGGGAAGAGTTGCGCAAGGGCTTGCAGATGGCTGGATAGTTGCCCTTTCCTATACATTGATAGCCGACCTTTTTCCGCCTCTGCTGGTAGCGCGAATCTTTGCCGTAGAAGCAATTCTCTGGGCGGCGGCGGCCGTTCTTGGGCCATTCGCGGGTGGGCTGACGGTCCAATATCTCGGCTGGCGCATCGCCTTGGTTGTGAGTGTGCCGGTGGTCATTCTGTTTTTTGCCATCTTGCCCTTCGCACTGCCAAAGCACGACAAACCGCAAATGGCCGGCACCAGGCACCTGCTGATTCCGCCTCGGCTGTTCACACTCAATTCAACGGTTGGCCGCGGCAGCTGGCTGCTGTTTTTGATGATGTGCGCGCAAAGCGTTTCGACCGTCTTTCTGGCCTACACCCTGCACCACCGGCTTGGGCTTGAACCGGTCAAGGTTGGCCTTGTGCTGGTCACATTGGCGCTGAGCTGGAGCCTAGGTGCCATTCCGATCGCAAACATCGATCATCTGCCAACGCGCCAGCGGATCATGCGCATCGGTCCGCTTCTCCAAATCTGCGGCGCGGGATTGGTCTCAACGGGTCTCTACAGCAGTCATCTGTGGCTCGTGCTGCTCGGGCAGGTCCTCAACGGCCTCGGCTTTTCCATGGCATTTGCGAGCGCAAGCCAGGCCATCATTGAAGATGCCGAGCCGGAACATCGGATGACCACCAGCGCCTTGCTGCCATCCCTCGAAACCAGCGGCTTTGTTGTTGGTTCAAGCGTTATCGGCGGCTTGGCGTCCATGCTCGGCGCGCAAAGCCATTTGGCAGGCACATCGCCGACACCCGTGATATTCTATCTATGGGGCACTTCGGCCTTCATCTCGCTGCTGGCATTTCTGGCAGCACGCGGCGTGACTGTCAGGTTGCGCAGTTCCTGAGGTTTTGCCGCGCCTTCCGTGGCGTCTTCGGGCTTGACGCCGTGACTTTACGCCGTAAAACACAAATTAGCTTTACGGCATGCAGCGCAGACTGTGCAGCAGTTTGCGACAACAACATAGGTTGAAACAAAGGCGTAAAGCGTGAGGAGCGGATCTGAGAGACCGCAATAGGCTTTTAGAAGGAGATTGATGCGCAGAGACCCGATCTGACCCGGTTCGAACCGGCCTTGTGCGCAGGGCTGGCTTTCTTTGCACATTCAATTTCTGGAGCTTATTCTCATGAAAAGCACCGATCTGGTAATCCGGCCCTATGATGCGGCCGCAGATCTCACCCGGCTGTCCGCTATCTGGCTTTCGGCATCGCGTATCGCCCACCCCTTCATTGGCGAGCAGCAACTGCAGGAGCAACAGGTTCTCGTTGAAACCCTCTATCTGCCAACGGCAGAAACATGGGTTGCCAGTATGACGGGTGAAGCCGTGGGCTTTATCAGCCTGCTGGATCAGTTTATCGGAGGCCTGTTCATCGAGCCTTGCCGGCAAGGCGAAGGCATTGGCAGGGCTCTGGTTCAGCACGCCCTCGCCCGCAAGGGTGATTTGTCGCTTGATGTGTACACGCAAAATCGGCAGGCTTTCGGCTTCTATCTCAAGCTCGGCTTTCAGGAAGTATCCCGTCGATCGGCAGACGATCAGGGGCTGCCCTTTGAAAATGCAAGGCTTCTCCTGAAAGCTTGAGACGAATGCAACTGGGCAAGCGCATGGGGACGTGGTTCGCTATGCGCTTGCCTTCCCCGGCAGGGGCTAAAATATCCAAGGCGGCCTTGGACTCGCCACGTTTTCCACGCTACCCCGTCTGCGCACATATCGGAGGCTCATCGAAAGGCTTTTCTATGCTTCGAAAACTCTATGCCTGGACCATGGCGCTCGCCGCGAAGAAGGCAGCGGCATGGTGGCTTGCCATCATCGCATTCGTCGAAAGCTCGTTTTTTCTGGTTCCGGCGGATGTTCTGTTCGTTCCAATGGTACTGGCAAGACCGCGACGAGCCTATCTTTACGCTGGAATCGCCACCGCAGCGTCGGTTTTCGGCGGCATTCTCGGCTGGATGATTGGTCACTATGCCTTCGCAGCCATCGCAAAGCCTGTCCTGACCTTCTACGGCAAGCTCGACACGTTCGAGACTTTGGCCGGATCCGTGAACTGGGAGACAATTCTGCTTCTTCTGGTCACGTCAGGTGCTGCTCACCTGCCCCCCATCAAGGTGGTCACCATCCTGTCGGGCGTCGCGAACTTCTCGCTTGGCTGGTTTATCCTGTCCGCCATCGCGGCACGCGGCGCGCGCTTCTTCGCGCTCGCATGGCTGTTGAACCGATACGGTGAAGAGATGCGGCACTTCATAGAGAAGCGCCTCAGTCTCGTCACTGGAATTGCCGCCATAGCGCTGATTGCCGTCTATATCGCCTATCACTTTCTCAGATAGGCGATGAGGCGCGGCCAGAGCACGTGCTACAAAATCGCTGGCGCACTCCCGCCGGGACGTGTTCTAGCGTTTGAGGCTGCCCAGAATACCCCGCACCAGAGCGCGGCCGATCTGATTGGCAACCTGGCTTGCAACAGAACGCGCAGCACTCTTCATGGCCGCTTCGATCACCGTCTCTCTCTGATAGCCGCTACGAGCGCTTCCGGCTTTCTTCCTCGGTGAAGGCTCGTCCTCGAGGTCATCGCCAAAGCCGGGCAATGTCCAGCGGCCAGCAGCACCCGCGTCCTCCCCATCTTCTCTCACCTCAATTTCAGCACGACGGGGTACTTCCTTTTGACCCGCCTTTTCGGCACGCGCCATGAGGATTTCAAAGGCAGATTCGCGATCAATATCCTCGTCATACTGGCCAGCCACGGGGCTTGCATGGATGATCTTGCGGCGCTCATCGTCGGACAGCGGTCCGATCCGCGCGGCTGGCGGACGAATCAGAGTACGCTCCACGATCGAAGGCGCACCCTTGCCTTCAAGGGTGGAAACCAGAGCCTCGCCGGTTCCAAGCTGCGTGATCGCTTCGTCCGTCCTGAAATCCGGATTGGCACGAAATGTCTCCGCCGCCGTCTTCACAGCCTTCTGCTCTCGGGGTGTATAGGCGCGCAATGCGTGCTGAACACGGTTGCCCAACTGCGCCAGAACCGTTTCCGGCACATCCAGCGGATTTTGCGTGATGAAATAGACGCCAACCCCCTTGGAACGGATCAGGCGAACCACCTGTTCCACACGTTCCAACAACACCTTCGGTGCTTCGGAAAACAGGAGATGTGCCTCGTCGAAAAAGAAGACAAGCCGCGGCTTCTCAGGGTCGCCCACTTCCGGAAGTTCTTCGAAAAGCTCAGAAAGCAACCATAGCAGAAAGGTGGCGTAGAGCCTTGGGTTCATCATCAACCGGTCTGCGGCGAGCACGGAAACGACACCGCGACCGTCCGGCGCTGTGCGCATGATATCGCTGATGCGCAGCGCCGGCTCACCGAAGAAATGCTCGGCACCCTGCTGCTCGAGAACCAGAAGCCCGCGCTGCAGCGATCCGACGGAAGCCTTTGAGGCAAAGCCGTAGCGTTGTGAAATCTCGCCTGCATGCTCTCCCATATAGGTGAGGAGCGCCTGCAGATCCTTGAGGTCGAGAAGCGGAAGTCCTCCTTCGTCGGCAATCTTGAAGGCAATGTTAAGCACCCCTTCCTGCGCGTCGCTGGCATCCATCAAGCGAGCCAGAAGAAGAGGCCCCATCTCCGCCACGGTGGAGCGAACGCGATGTCCCTTCTCTCCGTAGAGATCCCAGAAGATTGTCGGGAAGGCAGCATTGTCATACTCGGCGAACTGAATCTGCTCGGCGCGCTTCAGCAGGAAATCCTTCGGTTCGCCCATGGCGGCAATACCGGAAAGATCGCCCTTGATATCCGAACAGAAGACAGGAACGCCCGCAGCGGAGAAGCCTTCGGCCAATACCTGCAGCGTGACGGTCTTTCCCGTCCCGGTCGCGCCTGTCACCAAGCCATGGCGATTGCCGAACTTCAACGTGAGATATTCGGCCTTCTTAAGCGTATCGTCTGAATTGCGGCTGCCGCCCAAGAAGAGTTTTCCTGCTTCATCCATGCAACTGGCTCCCGCCTACAAACGTTCAATCCTGCTAAAGGTATAGGGTGCCGTTTTCGGAACCGCAACGCCCCGAACCGAGGACGACAGGGATGGCAGATGTGATGACGGCGAAGGATAGAGCACACGGGCGAAACGCTCACCAGCCAGGACACATCCCGCTCAAGGGCGTAAAGGACGTCCTCTACCGTGTGTACCTGTCACTGAACGCCGACAGGGTCATGCTCGTTGCGGCGGGGGTTACTTTCTATCTTCTTCTCGCCATTTTCCCTGCCATGGCGGCACTGGTATCCGTCTACGGGTTCGTCGCAGACCCGGCTACGATTGCCTCACGCATCGCCTTTCTCGCACAGGTCATGCCATCCGATGGGCTGAATATCTTCCTGGATCAGTTGAAAGCGCTCGCCACAGAACAGCGTAGCGCCTTGAGCTTTGGCCTTGTCTTTGGTCTACTGGTGGCCGTCTGGAGCGCCAATAATGGCGTGAAAGCCATGTTCGAGGCCATGAACATCGCCTATGGCGAGGATGAAAAGCGAAGCTTCATCCGCCTGAATCTGGTTTCCCTCACATTTACACTCGGGGCACTGGTTGCGGCAGTTATTCTAATTGTCGCGCTGGGCGTCATTCCTGCCATGATTGCCTTCCTGAGCCTCGGCAAAGAGGCCGACACCCTGTTTCGATTCTTGCGTTGGCCTCTCCTGCTGGTCCTGGCTACATTCGGTATCTGCCTGCTCTATCGCTATGGCCCCAGCCGTGAGGCGGCCAAAATGCGCTGGCTCACCTGGGGCGCCGCCCTGGCCGCGCTGACATGGCTTCTGGGCTCGCTGGGCGTCACCTTTTATCTTTCCCATGTTGCCAATTACAATGCGACCTACGGCACGCTGGGTGCTCTTGTCGGCTTTCTCTTCTGGACCTGGATTTCAGCCATCATTGTCATCATGGGCGCGGAACTGAATGCCGAACTGGAACACCAGACCGCCATCGATTCGACAACCGGTGACCCCAAGCCGATGGGTTCACGCGGTGCAGCGGTGGCAGACACCCTGGGTGACACCGTTTCCTGAATACAAAGATGCATTCCCGCTTGTCCTCCCTTGCACCCGTCTACGGTTTTCTTTACTTTGACGTTAACGTCAAACAAAGTGAGGAGAGGTTGATGAACGAGTTGGTGAGCCGCGTTGCGGACAATGTGGGCATTGCGCCGGACGTCGCCGAAAAGGCCGTTGGCATGATGCTCGGTTTCCTGCAGCGCGAAGCCGATGATGCTGCTGTGGCACGCATGATCGAGGCAATCCCCGGCGCGCCGGAACTTGTGGCCAGGTTCAATGGCGAAGGCAAAAGCGGCGGAATGCTGAGCGGCCTGCTTTCCAGCATGGGCGGCGGTGTAATGGCACTGGGTCAGCAGCTCATGGGCCTTGGTCTCGGCATGGGTGAAATCACCTCGCTTGCACGTGAAACCATTGCCGTTGCGCGCGAGCATGCAGGCTCAGATACCGTGGATGAAGTGGTCAATTCCGTTCCAGGCCTCAGCCAGTTCGTCTAAAGCGACATCCCCTTTTTGCATGCTGCGGCCGCCCCAAGGGCGGCCGCTTTCGTTTATGACAAGGCATAAACGAGCAACAACTGACTGTTAACCAGAATTTGAAATTATAAAATTCTATCTAATTTTCCGCCCCACTTAGCCTTTATGTGTGGTGCACATTCTCAAGGGGGCCGGAATGACCGATCGAGTGCAAGGTGTACGTCCATTGCTGATGGCAATGTTGCTGGGCTTTTGCACCTGTATCTTGGCATTCCCCGCCCAGGCCGGCTATGCCCATTTCATCATGGATGCCAATACCGGCAAGGTTCTGGATGCACAGAACGCCGATACCCTCAATCATCCCGCATCCCTGACCAAGATGATGACACTCTACATGGTGTTCGAGGCATTGCATGATGGGCGTTTGCGCTGGGATCAGAAGATCTCCATGTCCGTCAATGGCGCTCGCACGACGCCTACCAAGCTCGGGATTCGGGCAGGACAAACCTACACGGTACGCGAGGCGGTCTATGGCATGATCGTCAAATCCGCCAACGATGTGGCGGAAGGTATCGGTGACCACCTCTATGGGTCGGAAGATCGCTTTGCCGCCGCAATGACCAGAAAAGCCCGTCAGTTGGGGATGAGCCGCACAGTTTTCCGCAACGGCTCCGGATTGCCAGATATGCAGCAGGTGACAACGGCACGCGACATGGCGCGGCTCGGTCTGGCGTTAATGCGCGATTTCCCGCAGGAATACAGGCTCTTCTCAATGCCGTCCTTCAGCTTTCGCGGCAAGACCATTCGCGGCCACAATAATCTCATGTATCGGTATCGAGGCATGGATGGCATCAAGACCGGCTATACCAATGCCTCCGGCTTCAACCTGGTGAGTGCTGTCAACGACAATGGCCGCCGCGTGATCGGCGTGGTTCTTGGTGGGAAATCCGCCCGCAGCCGCGATGCACAAATGGCCGCCTTGCTGGACAAAGCCATGCCACGTGCAGCCCAACGCGGTGGCACAATCGTCGCAGCTGTTTCAGCGGAGATGCCTCAGCGTGAAACCGAGAGCAAGGTGAGCCTGCCGCGCACAGCCGTTCCAGCGCCGATTCCAGTCCAGGCTGCGGCTCCAGAGCCCGTTGTCGAACCCGCCAGTGAAGTGGCGGTTGCCCAGCCAGCACCGCCCGTCGTGGCAGACCGCTACAAGAAAAGCGGCCATTCTCTTGCCCCGGCTGAACCGAGCCCATCAGCGCTCGGCTATGCCGAACCCATGGCAACCGGCAACATTCCCTTCCGCCAGGCAAGTGCTCCTGGTTGGCGCATTCAATTGGCCGCTTCTGGGAATGAGAATGATGCGATTGCACTGCTGGCTCGTGCCATGCCGAAACTCGACGGGAAGTTCCAGAACGTGACGCCCTACACGGAGACGGTTCACAGCGGTTCTTCCGTACTCCATCGTGCGCGCTTCTCCGGCTTCAGCAGCCAGGCTGCGGCTCAATCCGCCTGCAAGGTTCTGGCCTCCGCCAAATTTGCTTGCCAGGTCGTCGCGGCAGGCAGTTGAGAGCACGCATCCTCTCAGTTTTTTCTGCACCTGCATTCGCAGTGAGCGTGACCATTGCTGCGGTTGTCTTTCCCGGTACCCACGCCAGAAAATGGCATTGACCGTTGAATTCATGTGCAGCCGGTTTGCAGCGCGCCTGTACAAACGCTTAAGTATTTGGGAACCGGTGTGGACGCGGTTGTCATGGGCGAACTTTGTCTTGGCCATTTCTGCCATGGATCAGGATGTGGACGGCTCAATTCATGCCCAAAGCGCATTCCGGGCATGCCCATTATATGAGCAAATATCATCAATTAATGACAATTGTAAGTTTAGTTTATGTGCATATGCCTGTTTTATTTGCTTAGCCGCTAAAATCTTAGTTAGATGTAAAGATATCGCGGCCAGAATTTACACCACCGATTTTATGGGGAATGGGGCTGCTACCTTGGAACATCAAGGAGGGGATCGTGCGTAGTGTCTTACGTGCGGACACTAAGCATGTGTTGAATAACCTCGTGGGTCGGCGCCGATCAATTACTAGGGTCTGAGGTACGAATGACTATCCGTTTGAAGCTGCTTACTTGCGTCTCTCTCCTGACAGCATCGATCCTCGCCATCTCGATATTCTCCTTCTTTGCCATGAATGCACAATCGCGGCTGGCGAATTCGATTGTCACCGACCGCGTCATTCCAATGGAACAGTTGAAGATCATTGCAGACCGATATGCGGTCAACATTGTCGATACTGCCCACAAGGTACGGGCCGGAACGGTGACGAAGGAGCAAGGCATAGCAAACATTCAACTCGCTCTGCGTGATGTGGACGAGCAATGGAAAGCCTATCTGGCAACAGAACTGACCGCCGAGGAAAAGCAGATTGCCGAGCATGTCCGGTCGCTGAAGGACGTGGCCAATGCCAGCGTTGCAGACCTGCTGCGCATCCTCCATGCCAAGGATGCCGCCGCCCTTGACGATTTCACGAAGACCAAACTCTATCCAGCCATCGATCCGATCGGGGCAGATATCGGACAGCTGATCGATCTACAGATCCGCGTTGCAAAGGAAAACCTGGCGACGGGCAATGCAATCAAGGACAGCATCATACTCGTCATGATCGCACTGTCCGCAGCAGCAGCCATTGTCGCCGGCTTCTCCATCTGGACGGTCACAGCTGGCGTCATTCGTCCGGTCAACTCAGTCACAGCAGCGATGAATGCTCTCGCAAAGGGCAATGTGGATGTCGCTATTTACGGCGAAGGAAGACGTGATGAAATTGGCGCTATGGCGTCAACGGTCGCCATTTTCCGGGATAACGCCCGCGAACGTCTGAGGCTTGAGGCAGAAGTTGAAGCCAATCGCAGTCTTTCAGAGCGCGAACGACTAGAACGGGAGCAGAAACAGGCACAGGAGGCATCCGAGGTACGTTTTGCGGTCGAGAGCCTTGGAGAGGCATTGGTACATCTTTCGAACGGGAAGCTTAACTACAGAATTTCGCAGGCCTTTGCGGAACGGCTGGACCCGGTCCGCCTCGATTACAATGACGCGGTGGCCAAGCTCGAAGAGGCCATCATCAGGGTAGGACAGAATGCTCAGGGTATAGCTGCCGGCTCCAGACAAATCCTGGTTGCCGCCAACAGTCTCTCAAAGCGCACGGAACAGCAGGCGGCATCCGTCGAGGAAACCGCCGCCGCGCTCGAACAGATCACGACGACCGTGATCGATTCCAGCCGCCGCGCCGATGAGGCTGGTCGCCTTGTGGCAGAGACCCGTGCATCTGCGGAGCATTCCGGAACAATCGTCAGCCGCGCCGTCGAGGCCATGCAGGCCATCGAATCCAGTTCCTCCGAAATCTCCAGCATCATTGGCGTGATTGATGAAATTGCCTTCCAGACCAATTTGCTGGCACTCAACGCCGGTGTCGAGGCGGCGCGCGCCGGAGAGGCCGGCAAGGGCTTTGCCGTGGTTGCCCAGGAAGTGCGCGAACTCGCCCAGCGTTCGGCAGGCGCTGCAAAAGAGATCAAGTCGCTTATTGGCAAGTCCGGCGACCACGTGAAGCAGGGCGTCCACCTTGTTATGGAAACCGGAAATGCCCTTCAGCATATCGTCTCGCAGGTTCAGGCCGTCAGCACCAATGTTAGCGCTATCGTGGAGGGCGCCCGTGAGCAGTCGACCGGACTGAAGGAGATCAACAGCGCAGTCAACACCATGGATCAGGGCACCCAGCAAAATGCAGCCATGGTTGAAGAATCGACCGCGGCAAGCCACTCCCTCGCAAAGGAGGCGGAAGCCCTATTCCAGCTCATCCAGCGCTTCGAGATCGGCTCAGAACGTTCCACGACACCACGCCAAACCACGGACCTTGGCAGCCAAGACAGACGCCACCATGCCCCACTTCGGGCAAATGCCGCCTGAAGACCTCTCCTTTCAAGCCGTTGCGCGAACTCTACCGGAACCGGAAGCCGTGGCTTCTGTTCGGTAGAGGAAGGAGACATACATGGCAAACGGCAGCGATCCTTACGGTTCCACGGAAGAAACGACTGAATACAAGGGAACGAGAAGAGGCAGCGGACGCGGAAAGCCGAGCGGCTCTCTTGCCGCCGTGGTTATGGCCGCTGCATTTCTGGTGCTGGCGGTCGGCGCATTCCTGTTCTGGCCGCAGTCGCCCGGAGGCGACGGCTCTCCCGGCGAAGCTGTCATTCTACAAAAGCCCGGCACCGGGCCAAGCACGCAAGACCGATAGAAGCCGGGAGGAAGCAGAGCGGGGCACCAAGGCGCCCCATGCAGGCTTCCCTGCCTTCCGCTATTGCCAGACGATAATGCGCGCCTTGGTGGGAACGCGCTCGTATAGATCGATGATGTCCTGGTTCAGCAGCCGGACGCAGCCGGACGATACGGCCTTACCTATGGAATTCCATTCCGGATTTCCGTGCAGGCGATAGAGCGTATCCTTGCCGTTCTGGAAGATGTAAAGCGCACGTGCGCCGAGTGGGTTCGTCGTGCCAGGCTCCATACCGCCAGTGCCCGGCGCATACTTCGCCAGTTCCGGTTGACGGGCAACCATCTCCATGGGCGGCGTCCAGCGGGGCCACTTCTGACGCCACTGGATCACGCCCTCGCCTGACCAGGCGAAGCCCTCGCGACCGATACCGACGCCATAGCGCATTGCCGTCTCACCGCCTGGCTCGACCAGATAAAGGAAGCGCGACTGAGTATCAACAATCACCGTGCCAGCAGGTTCTCCCGTGGTGTTTGGTACACGCTGGCGATAGAACCGCGGCGGAATTTTCCAGTAGGGAACAGCGGGTATGACGAAGCCGCCATCGACCATCTGGCCATAGGTGGCATCGAGCTCTGGCGTGCGACCCGGTGGAAGCGAAGGGGCAAATGCCGGGGATGTGGCGGCAATCGGGGTGAAACGCTGAGGGCCTGAAGAGGCGCAACTTGCGAGCGTGGAGACACTGCCGACAGCCAGAAGGCTGAGGATACGGCGGCGGCTGAGAAGATCAGATGTCATGAGGCCGATTATACTTCTTCACTTGAACGGCGGGAGGGCACCGGACGGTACCCCTTGGAAAACGCCAACCAACGGACGAAGACGAGATTGGTTCCCCGAATGTGGCAGGAAGAAGTATAGAGCGCCTTCATTAAGAGGATAAGGTCTCACTGCACATCTCTTTGTGACATCAATGTGATCGAGAGACCACAGAATGCGGTCAAAGCACCACGATAGGGCTGGAGGCGGGAACGCGATCATAGAGATCGATCACGTCCTGATTGAGCATCCTCACGCAGCCCGATGAAGTGCCCTTGCCGATCGACTGCCAATCCGGCGTTCCGTGGACCCGATAGAGTGTATCCTTGCCGTCCTTGAAGATATAGAGTGCGCGGGCGCCAAGCGGGTTGTTGAGCCCCGGCGTCACGCCGCCCTCAGCGGCGGCAAACTGACGCAATTCCGGTTGGCGCTGCACCATTTCTGCTGGCGGTGTCCAACGTGGCCACTTCGTCTTCCATTGAATGACACCGCGGCCAGACCAGCCGTAGCCTTCCTTGCCGATACCGACTCCATAACGGATGGCCTTGCCATTGGGCTGAACGAGATAAAGGAAACGCTGCCTGGTATCGACCACCAGGGTACCCGGTGCCTCTGTAGTCTGATAGTCCACTTCCTGCCGAAGATAGCGCGCATCGATGCGCGAATAGGGAATAGCCGGAAGCGTATGCCCTTCGTCGCGAATGGAAGCATAGTAAGTGCGGTTAACAGGGTTGGATACAGGCAAGCCATAGGTCTGCTGGAACTGTGTTTGATAGAGCTGACGCTTCTGCGGAATCGGCTGCGCCTTCTGTGTCGGCTGCGGCTGTGCCTCCGGCGGAGACGAGGGATTGTAAAACACCGGTGCCGTCTGCTGCACAAACACATCCGGGTTCATCAGGCTGGTGTCCTGCACAAGAAGGCACCCCGACAAGCTGCTCGACGTCATCAGAACGACAGCAAGTCTGGCAACAGGCAGCGAGCGGATAGAATGAAACAGCATGAGATGGCTTCCGGCAGAATGACGTCGAATACGATCCTGTCAGGTGCAACTGGCGCGAAGCTGGACTCCTGCTCGTTCAAGCGCCGTATTGCTTGAAAAACCGGATACTTTCAGCAATCGCTCCCGGAACGACCCCATTATGCGTGCCCGGAAGCAAACGGTGGTTGATCGTCACACCCGCGGCGCGGGCGCGCTCCACGGTCAGTTCATGAGCGCGGTCAAAAGGTCGCTCCTCAGTGCCGCGTAAAAGCAGTGTCGGACATTTGATGCTTGCGGCGAAACAAACCGACGAGCGCATGATGAACTCTTCCTGATTTCGAGGATCGAACCGGATCTCCTTCTGGTAATGCCCAAAATACCTCCAGGCATCGACACCAGCGGAAATAGGAACTGCCGCCTTGAAGCTTCTCACAGACATGGAGGCCAGAATCGAGAGCGTTCCGCCATTGCTATGTCCGGCCAGAAACAGCCGATTCCTATCCACCCCTGGAAGGGTTTCCAGATAGCGGGCCGCGGCCAGCGCATCCGAGGTCTCGTTATAAAAACCGGAATAAAATCCGGCCTGCCCGTTCTCCCCGCGGAAGGAAGGCAGCATCACCACGAAACCGGCATCCACATAGGGCTTCATCAGCTGCCAATGCCCATCACCCGTGGCATTGCCCCCGTGAAGGAAGAGAACCGCAGGCTTGAGATCCGTCGAAGACGTGTTGTCGCTCACCCAAGCCACAAGGGGTATCGTGCCATCAGGACCGCCGGGATAGGTCACACGCTGAGCACCGGCGGGCCTGCCCAAAGGAGGCGCAATTTCAGGCGCCGGTCCTTCGATCATCAGCCTCGTCATGAAACGGGCACGCGCTTGCGCATAATCCATTGCCTGGGCGGGTGGCACATCGGGCACGGAAAAAGGGAGCGTCTTATCTGGGGACGGAGAGACTGCCGGCATTGTGGCCCTTGCACCGATCTTCTCCTCGGCCAGCAGCTTGAACGGCGTAACCAAGACTGCCCCAGAAGCACAAAGAAGGAGACGGCGATTCATCTGCATGGACTAAGCCCTCTGATCATTTGTACATTGAACTAGCAGGTATATCACGGACGGAAAACCTGAACTTCCTCTGACCATAGCAACACTCCGTTACTATGCTGGTTGCAGGCTGGCGCTGCCGCCGTTCTAAACAACGGCTCGCTGGAACTTCCGCTAGCGTCCAGCTCCGGACATAGCACCGTCACACCAGATGGGAGCGGAACCGGCCATGGATTTTCAGTGAAGAGAAGAACGTGAGGCTCAATCCTTTCCTCCGATCATGGCAGTCAGCGTGGAGAGACGGTCCGCGTCACGAGGAAGCTTGTCCATTCGCAGGCGCGAAATTCGCGGGAAGCGCATCGCGACACCGGATTTGTGGCGGCTCGAGCGGTTGATCCCTTCAAAAGCCACTTCCAGCACGAAACCGAAGCCGGGTTCCGCTCGGACAGCGCGGACAGGACCGAAGCGCTCCACCGTGTTTTCGCGCACGAACTTATCCAGCACCTCCAGCTCCGCATCGGTAAAGCCGAAATAGGCCTTGCCCACTGGCACCAGCTCCTCTCCCTCCTCGCCTTGCGTCCAGACGCCGAAGGTGAAGTCGGAATAGTAGCTTGAGCGTTTGCCGTGACCGCGCTGCGCATACATCATCACGGCGTCTATGTTGAATGGATCCCGCTTCCACTTGAACCATGGCCCCTTCAAGCGGCCTGCCTGATAGACGCTATCCTTTCTCTTGATCATCACCCCTTCAATTACCGGTTCGGGAGGATCGAGCCGCAGATGATCCAGCTGCAGCCAGCTGTCGAAAGCTACAAGGGGGGACAGATCGAAACGCTCATGGGAAGAGCTTTCAATCAAGTGTGCCAGACGCTCGCGGCGATTGAGATAGGTCTCGCCGCGCACATCGACATCGCCGACAAACAGGAGATCATAGGCCCGAACGAAGGCCGGATAGTCGCTGATCATGCGGCTGTTGACGCTCTTGCGATTCAAGCGCTGCTGGAGATCGGAGAAAGTGCGCGTTGCGCTGTTGGAGCGGGACGTGCCGCCCACCAGAAGCTCACCGTCCACGACCCCCTCAAAATTGATCGCATCGATGACATCGGGAAAGGCGCCGGAAATATCGTCGCCAGAACGGGAGTAGAGCTTTCGTGTGCCTCCAAAGCTCGACATCTGCACGCGGATGCCGTCCCATTTCCATTCGGCGGCATAATCGGCCGGATCGAGCTTATCGAGATCGCCCTCCTCCACCGGATTGGCCAGCATGACCGAATGAAAGATGGCGGGTGTTGCCAAAACCGGTTTTTCGCTGCGACCCTCAAGCCAGGCGAAAAGATCTTCATAGGGCGGCTGCAATCCGTGCCAGAGGGTCTCTATTTCCGTTACGTCCCTGCCGCTCATCTCCGCAAGGGCCTGCTTGGCCAAACGGGCAGAGACACCGATGCGCAGCGAGCCGGTGGCGAGTTTCAGGAATGCAAACCGGCTGGAATGGTCCAGATGATCAAGAAGATCGCGCACGGCACCGAGCGTCTGTGTACGTCCCAGACTGTTCATCGCATGGATGACCGCTCCAAGCCGCGGCTGATCCGTATCTGCCACACGCTCTTTGCGTCCGCCATCCCAGATCAGCGAAATGGTCTCCGCGAGATCGCCGACATAATCATAAGAATACTGAAAGAGCACCGGATCGAGCTTTTCCAGCGCCAGTTCCTTGAGAAGAGCTGGCTTGATACCTCTCAGGTCAAGCGTGCCCGCGAGAGCCGCCAGCCCATAGCCTCGGTCCGGATCCGGCGTATCGCGAAAATAATCGCTTAGCAAAGTGAGCTTGCCATTGCGAGATGGTGTGAGAAGGAGCCTGTCCAGCAAAGTTGCGAAGGGTTTCATGCAATCAGTCCCCCTCGTCTTCGTAACCAACCAGATGCAGCGGCCGCGCCGGAATGCCCTGCAGTTCGCACCACCGCACCAAAGCCTCTTCCCGCCCATGTGTGACCCACACTTCCTGCGGTTTTATCTCCTGGATCGTATCGAGCAGTTCGGGCCAGTCGCAATGGTCGGATATCACCAGCGGCAGTTCCACGCCTCCCTGCTTGGCGCGCTGCCGCACCATCATCCACCCGGACGCGAAAGAGATCAGCGGCTCGTTGAAGCGGCGTGCCCAGCGTTCCTGAAAGGCCGATGGAGGCCCAACGACAATAGCGCCGTGAAAGGCGGAAGGATCCTTTTTTTCCAGGGTGGCCGGGCGCAGGTCTCCCAGTTCCACCCCCTGCGATACATAGTAATCACACAGCTTTGCCAGCGCGCCGTGAATGAAGATGGGCTTGTCATAACCGCAATCGCGAATGAGCCTGATTACCCGCTGCGCCTTTCCAAGCGAATAGGCCCCGACAAGATGCGTTCGCTCGGGAAACTGCTTTAGGGAGGCCAGCAGCTTGCGGGTTTCCGCCTTGGGATCGGGATGGTGGAAAACCGGCAGGCCAAACGTCGCCTCCGTAATGAAGACATCACAGGGAATTGGCTCAAAAGGCGCGCAGGTGGGATCAATGCCGCGTTTATAATCGCCAGATACGACAATGCGCAGGCCATTTTTCTCGATGGCGATCTGGGCGGAGCCAAGCACATGACCGGCGGGATGAAAGTGAACCGTCACGCCATTCACATCGATCCGTTCCCCGAATGAGGCGGTCTGCTCCTGAAGCGTGTAATCGTCTCCATACCGCAGGGCCATGATGTCCAGCGTCTGTCGGGTTGCCAGCACACTGCCATGACCGGCGCGCGCATGATCCGAATGACCGTGCGTGATAAGCGCCCGCTCAACAGGGCGCACAGGATCGACATGGAAACGACCGATCGGGCAATATAGACCGGCAGGAGTGGGATGCAGCAGCGCCTCTGGTTTCATACAGAGATAGATAGGCTGTGAACTTTCCATTGAAAGAGGCTTGGCAGGCGCTTAGACAGCTCGCATGACAGCGGTTTTCTGGCACCCTCCCCGCAACCCTCAGCTATGGGTGCCGGAGCCCTTGAAAGGAAACTGTGTGCCCGAGACTTCCAGCATGTCTCGTCCGGCACTTTTCGCACCATACATGGCCGCATCAGCCTTCGCGATCAACTCCTCAGGCGTTGTCCCGTCTTTGGGAAAAAAGGCGACACCCATGCTGCATGTCGGCGTGAACCGCTGACCGTCGAACTCGATGGGCGAGGATATCAGCTCACGGATTTCGCCCAGGCGGCGCAGAACGCCAGCCTCTTCCTGAACAGCATTGCTGAATACAATAGCAAACTCATCGCCGCCCAAGCGAACGACAAGATCGCTGGCCCGAATGGATTGAGCGATACGCTGCGCAACAGTCTTTAGAACTTCGTCGCCACTCGCATGGCCATAGCCGTCATTGATCTGCTTGAAATTGTCGAGATCGAGATAGGCAACGGTAATCGTTCGGCCTTCACGCCGCGCCTCATGCAGGGCACGACTGAACTGAGGCCAGAACAGAGCCCGGTTCGGCAAGCCGGTCAGCGGATCGTGATGCGCAAGATGGCGCATTTTGCGTTCGGTATGTGCACGTTCGACCGCGATGCCCGCGAGATCCGCCGCCATATTGGTAAACAGGGTTTCCCGCTTCGTCGGTTCACGCACAGTCTCCGAATAGAGCGCGAAAGTGCCAAGCACCACCCCATCCGATGCAAGAAGCGGAGTGGACCAACAGGAACGCAATCCGAATTTGCCAGCAAACTCCCGGAAATCCTCCCAAAGCGGGTCTGTCTGGATATCCTTGACGATAACCCCTGCACGTCGCCAGGCCGCTGTTCCACAGGAACCGACGCGGGGGCCGATCCGAATACCGTCAACCAGCCGATTATAGGCAGCGGGAAGATTAGGAGCGGCGCCTTGACGCAGCGTCTCACCGTCTTCATCCACCAGCAGGATGGAAGCATAAATGCCATCCAGACCATGCTGCACCACCTGGCAGATATTTTCGAGAGTATCCGTCAAGGGACGACCTCGGGCAATCATGTCGAGAGTGTGCGCGTGGGCGGTCTGAAGTTCTTCATTTTGCTTGCGCTCGGTCACGTCACGCGACATGACCATCAGGCCAACCACGAGGCCATCATCGTTGCGAAGCGGGGTGCGGGATGTCGCGTACCAACGGGTCCTGCCTTCCACGTCGATAAACCGTTCCTCCCGTTCATCCGATTGGCCAAGGCTGATCAGCTGACGCTCCAACTCCAGCCGCGCCAGGGTTTCGTCATCCAGCCCCGGGTTTATGCCCAAAGCGTCAGGACAGTTCCCGCGAAGGCGTTGCATGGCGGCAGAATTTGCAAAAACGAGACGACCGGCCCGATCCGTCATATAGACTTCTTCGATGAACTGATCGAGCAGGCTGCGCGCATCCAGGGTCTGCATCACGAGTGCGCCGCCGTCTGCCTCCGAAAAGGGTGTGGAGATACGGATCAAGCGCTGGTGCAATTCGGTGGGCAAACTATCTGACCGCAAAGCGGTCGTCATACCAGCAATGCCATTCGTCATGCGTACCCTCTCCTTGCGCCCATTTTGTCGCTTATGGGTGTCCTACCTTCATGATAGGGCGGCCAAGCAACTAGACTATGCACGCATCCTGACCAATTGGGGAATTATGGGAGGGAAACACTTCCTGTTGCTTAATCGGCAGGCTAGAAAATTCATAGCGAACCGGAAAACGGCCATTTCTGAAAGAAAGTGGTTTCATTACGAGACAAATCGGGCGGGGCTACCTATAGTCGAAATAAATGATAAACACACGTAACACGCTGAAGCGGCGTCATTTTCTGCAAATCGCGGCTGGCGCAGTCGCGCTGGCGAAAGCCGGTACCGCCTATGGTGCAGGCGGCAGTGGCAAGGCGGGCGCAACGCCCCTGCGCGGGACAGCAGGACCGGATGGCTTCGGTGTCACTGTCGACACCGGCTTGAGCGATCGTGGTCAGTTCATGGAACTGATGAGAAAGGCCGTGTCGGAAGGTCAGCCGCTTTTTCTACCACCGGGGCAATATTCGCTCTCGCGGCTGGACCTGCCGGATGGCCTGCACATTACCGGAGTTCCCGGTATGAGCCGCATCGTCTTCTCCGGCGAGACCTACCTCATGCGCGGGGCCAATCTCAAGCGGCTATGGATATCCAACCTCGTTCTGGACGGTCAAAACAGATCCCTCGGGCCTGATGCAAAAGGCCTGTTCGAAGCGCAAAACATTGCCGATCTGAAGGTCGAAAACTGCCTGATCGTTGGCTCATCGAAAACGGGCCTTCATCTGGAGCAATGCCAGGCGAAGATCCGGCAAAACCGGATCGGGCTTGCTGCCGATTATGCTGTCTATGCCGTTGAAGGCTCGGCATCCACAATATCCGATAACGACGTGGCCGATTGCGGCAATGGCGGTATTCTGGTCCACCGCTGGCAAAAAGGCGAAGACGGGACCGCGGTACGCGACAACCGCATTTCGCGCATCCGGGCAGATAATGGCGGCACCGGGCCCTTCGGCAATGCCATCAATGTCTATCAGGCCGATAATGTGTCGGTAAGCAACAACCACATATCGGATAGCGCCTTCACTGCCGTGCGGGCCAACGCGGCCTCGAATGTCCAGATCGTTGACAATCATTGCGTCAATAGCGGCGAAACAGCCATCTATTCGGAATTTGGCTTTGAGGGCACGTTGATTGCCAACAACCTCATCGACGGTGCTGCCAATGGCATATCTGCCGTCAATTTCAATGAGGGCGGCCGATTGGCGTTAATTAACGGCAACCTGGTGCGAAACATTCGCGATCAGGGGCCTTATGTGCACGATAATGTCGGCTTCGGCTTCGGCATCGTCGCGGAAGCCGATGCCGTTATCGCCTCCAATGTCATCGAAAATGTCGCAAGGTTTGGAATGCTCGCGGGCTGGGGGCCTTATCTGCGCAATGTGCTGGTCAATGCCAACGTGGTCAGGCGCGCGCAGACAGGACTTGCAGTCTCCGTGGTGGAGGAAGCCGGAAAGGCCATCATTACCAACAACCTGTTCGAGGCCGTGCCGAAGGGAGCAATTATAGGCTACCGCTGGCATGATGCGGCAACCACAGATCTGGTCGATGGCACAAATTCCCCCACCAATGTGAGCATTAGCGGTAACCGCAAAGTCTGACGCCTCTTGCTTTTCGACGGGCTTCGATATCGTATCGCAGCAAAACAATGTCAGGATGATCGCAATGGTAAAACTGTACGGTGCCTATCGCTCCCGCGCGACCCGCCCTTTGTGGCTGCTAGAAGAGATTGGCATGAGTTTCGAGTACGTACCCGTGCTTCAGGCCAAGCGGCTGGATAATCCGCTTGACGGCGATGCACCGATCAATACCAAGTCCCCAGCTTTCCTGTCCATCAACCCCATGGGCACCATTCCTTCCCTCGAAGATGATGGTCTCGTCATCCACGAGTCTCTCGCGATCACCTTGTATCTGGCGAAAAAGTACGGCGGCGACCTGGGGCCGAAAGATCTCGCCGAAGATGCACAGATGCTGCAATGGACCCTGTTCGCCGCAACAGAAATCGAGGCGACTGCGCTGAAGATCTCAATGGCTTTGCTTGGTGAGCAAACCGAAGACGTCAAGGCGACTGTCGAGGCGGCAGCACTTGCCCTGGCACGCCCCTTCGACATGCTGGAACAGCATTTTGCCGGCCGGGAGTGGACCGTCGGCAACCGGTTTACCACGGCCGATATCAATCTTGCTGAAATCGTTCGTTACGCCCAACCGCATGCTCCTCTTTTCGTGACCCGGCCCGGCTTGAAGTCCTGGCTGGAGCGCGCCCAGGCACGCCCCGCATTCAGGAAGATGTGGGAGACACGTTTGGCGGAGCCCGCGTCCGGCCCCGTTTGATTCAGTGGTTTCTCGAAACCACGCACGGCAAAACAGAGGCCTGGGCACAAAGCAAAGCTGAGGGATCGCGTCAGCCCGAAGGTTGCGAAAGACTGCACGTCTCCTGACAAAAATCAGGAGACGCCACGTGCTTCTCCTTCCAGCGCGGCGATCACTGCCGGGCGCGCACGAAGCCTTTGGAAATGCGCCTCCACTTTGGGAAACTCGGCAATGTCAACGCCATCGGCCTCCAGCCAGCTGGACATGACGTAAAGATAGGGATCGGCGATCGTGTAGCGTTCACCCATCACGAAGGGCCCATCCAGATCGGCCTCAATAAGGGAAAAATGTGCGCGCATCGTTTCCGGCACCTTGCGACGCATGTCTTCCAGGGAGGTCGGCTCACTGGCCCAGCGCGATCCACGCGGCCCATGAGCATGTGCGACATGGACTGAAGAGGCGATAAAACTGTTGAAGGCCTGTAACCGTGCCAGTTCGAAGGGATCATCCAGGGGTGCGAGGTGCCGTTCCGGTGCCATCTGCGCAATAAACAACAAAATTGCTGGCGTCTCGGTCAAGATTCCGTGCGGCGTGACAAGTGCTGGCACACGGCCTTTCGGATTGATCTTGAGATAGGCATCCGAACGCTGTTGCCCATCTCCGAACTTCAGGCGCATCAATTCAAACGGGAGCCCTGCTTCGATCAAAGCGATATGGCTGGCAAGCGAACATGCCCCTGGCGAAAAGAACAACTGGTACATTCGCAAATCCCTCCACGTAGAAAACGCAACCAGATTTCCCAAAGCGTGTCGCGAGCTTTCAGGCTCTCACGCTTCAAGTCTCTGGTTTGGCTTAGCACGATCTCACTTCAATGGTGATCCGATCCCGCCTGTTTCACGTCAATAAACCGGAAACACAAGGGACCCGACGTGACCATGACCACAGGCAAACCCAAACTGACCCTTAAACTGATCGCAGCGTTACTGGTTTCATCGGCTGCGGGTTTGGCCCCTTCCGCCCAGGCAGCGGAGGAGGCCTACAGCGCTTCCGAGATCCAGAAGATGATTATCGGCAAACGCGTCTATCTCGCCACTCCCCTAGGCGGAGAATTTCCCCTCAACTACCGGAAATCGGGCGTTGTGGATGGATCTGGCGAAGCCATCGGACTGGGGCGTTTTGCCAAGCCCAACGATAGCGGCAAATGGTGGATCAACGGCGATCGCCTCTGCCAACAGTTCAAGACATGGTACAAGGGTGCGCCCATGTGCTTCGAACTGTACAAGACGGGCTCCAACACGCTTCGCTGGATCCGGGACAACGGCCAGAAGGGCACCGCCCGGATTGGCGAAAACATTTAGTTTAGAGGCGCGCCCGCCCCGCGCACAAACGCTTCCGTCGCACGGGTAACACCCACCGGCACACCGTTCCAGTTTTTCATGGTGCGGTTCGCCAAGGCGCTCAGTCTGGCGCTTGCCTCACTTTCCGGCTCGAAGAAACGGGCCAACAGCGAAAAGATCATGCATTCCGCAGCACGGGTTGCGCCATCCTCGCACTTTACCGCCATCGCCAGCCCCTGCTCTGGCAAAGCCGCGACAAACACACCTTCTGCGCCGGTCTTTGCAAATATCTTGCCGGGGGCAATTTGCATTGCCTTGGTGCAGGCTCGATCCGTGCCGGCAACGAAAAATGGCTCGGCCATGCAGGCTTCCATCAGGCGTTTTGAGGCTTTGGCACGGGTCGTCGAAAGGCTCATGCCTGTCGCCATTTTTGCAAATCCATGCGCCAATGCCTGGAGGGGCAGAGCATATGTGGGAATGGAGCAACCATCTGTCCCGCAGAGATCGGGACCAAGTTTGGCTTCCGTCAGTCCCTCCATCACGGCACGGATTTCTGCCTGCAAGGGATGGTCATAATGAACATAGCCTGCATGATTCTTACCGGCATGAACGCAGGTACAAATGAAACCGCAGTGCTTGCCCGAGCAATTATTGTGCAGGGCGGTCGGGGCATCCAGCGTGCGCGCCTGTCGTATCAAGATTTTCTCGTGACCCGACCAATGCGCGCCGCACTCCAGCGCCCCCAAATCGCGTCCCGCTTTGGCGAGCATTCCCGCCGCAGTCGCCACATGGTCCTCTTCGCCAGAATGGGAAGAGCAGGCGAGTGCCAGCTCCCGCTGTGTCAAACCGAAAGCATCGGCAGCACCGGATTCAACAAGCGGCAAGGCCTGCATCGCCTTGCAGGCCGAGCGAGGAAAGACAGGTGCCGCCACGTCTCCCACGGAAAAGACCGTTTTGCCCGCACCATCGACAACAACGGCCATGCCGCGATGCCTGCTTTCAACATAATCGCCCCTGGTCACTTCGACTGTCACAGGATTTTGCATTCAGATGCCCCAGTTTCGCTGCCATTTGTAACTTGATAGCCTGATCAAGCGCTTGCAACCAGTTTCATTTCAGCCCGATGATGGTTTCATGATCTCACTTCTCTTCCTCAAGCGGCTGGCATTGGCCATCTTTGCCATCTATCTGTTGCCGACCCTTGCCTCTGCCGGCTACTGGGCACTTCAGAAAAGGCCAGAGCGGTGGAGCGAGGCGAATTGGGGCTCGTCAGGACTTCTTCCTGCGGCAGGCAAAAGCCCAGAAGCCGCAATCTACGTCTTTTCAGCAACGACAGGGGGGATGAAGGGCGCTGTTGCCAGCCATGCCTGGATCGTGACCAAGGCAGAAGGTGCACAAGCCTATAACCGCTATGACAAAGTGGGTTGGGGCCGCCCCATTCGCCGCAACGGCTGGGCGCCAGATGGATTCTGGTATTCAAACCAGCCTCAGGTGGTCGCTGAGATCCGGGGCACCGAGGCAGAACGCCTTATCCCGAAGATCGAGGCAAGTATTGCAGCCTATCCCTATGCCGAAGCCGGTACCTATCGCATTTGGCCTGGACCCAATTCCAACAGCTTCGTTGCCCATGTGTTGAGAAGCGTGCCTGAGCTGGGCGCGGTATTGCCACCATGCGGTTGGGCGTGATTATCTGCCGGACGGTGATTTCCTGCATATTGACGAAGACTGGCGTGACATTCACCTGACCTTCCACGGTCTGATTGGCGTGTCTGCGGGGGTGAGAAGTGGATTGGAAGTTCATTTCCTCGGCCTCGTGGCGGGCCTCGATCTTGCCCGTCCCGCAGTCAAGATCCCGGCAGTTGGCAGAGTCGGGATTTGAGCGCTCCCAAAACAGGAAAAGGGCCGCTTGCGCGACCCTTCCATGAGCTTTGGTTCTGTGACGAACCGGGATTGCGGCATAGCCAACAAATCCCTCGGAGGTAGTGTCAGGTCGGGGACTGCCCCGTCAAAACCGCAACCTTTCCCATGTCCGTCCTGCAAACCGCATTCTCACTAGACATCGGATCACCTCCTTTCGTTTCGTTGAACATGCTCACAAGGTAGGTTTGGCCATGGCGCTTTGCAAGGCACGATTTGCAACAAGCACAGGGGCATTGTGAGCACGCAGGATCTTAAAGCCGTGCTGTAAGCGCGCGGTCAAGTTCGCTTGAAGATGAACTCAAAACAATTGAGGGGCTGAAAGCATTTGCATCCAAGACACCGGGCTGACGGCAGGGTTAAGCCATATCTCGCAAAAGTGCGCAGCGGTTTTGCCGAAAAGACCCGTGTGAGAGCAAAGATTCAGACCGTGAAAACGAAGCTGAAAACTTGTGACACACTTTAGATGAAAGCCATTGCCGTTCTGGAGACTATTTATGAGACATTGGTTATTAGCAATCTCAGTTGCAGCCATTTCGATGGCTTCGCCGCTCAGCGCCGCTCATGCCGCCAACGGGGTCGAAACGCATAATGTCGCCTTCTGCCTTAAGACGGATAGCAAGATCGACCTTACGCCACTGGGCAAAAACGAAGTCGGCGTCGTCATTACAAAGGTTGGCGCCTCTGCAACGAATGTGAAAGGCAATGTCGTCGTCAGCGCCAATAATCGGCATGGAAAAGGCGATCTCGGCGCTTTCTGGAAATCCGGCATGACTGAGAAACTCCCGCTGGCCGGTGGCAGTTGCTACAATCTTTCGATCATGACAAGGGCAGCAGGCGCCAAGGAATGGAGCTGCGTTGCTATCGATCCAAATATCAACGGCTCAGCGATGACATTCAGCGGGGGCGTTATCTCTGGCTTCATCGTGGGTGTCAGCGATGTCAACACCGCCGCTCCCGTTTTGCATTGCCCGCCGAAGGAAGCCTGATTTCCGCAAGATTTGCCGGCAAAAAGAGTTGCCGACAAATCTGCCGTGACCCCGCTGGATCAACGCATGCCAGTGGGGTTCACGGCCACTAATCAGGGCTGCACGGGCTGTGTGCTCCGAATTGTTCAGCCCGCCGTGCCGCTACTTCACCTTCAGCACAATCTTACCGATGTGGCTGCTGGTTTCCATCAGTCTGTGGGCATCGACAACCTGATCGAAGGGCAGAACCGAATGGATGACGGGGCTGACCGTACCATCTGCTAGCAGGGGCCAGACATGCGACATGAGCTCGTCGCGAATGGCCCGTTTTTCATCTGCCGTGCGTGGGCGCATGGTTGATCCGGTGACTGTCAGCCTTTTGACCATGATTGGCCGAAGGTCGACTTTCTCCGCAATGTTACCGCCCAGAAAAGCGATGATCGAAAGACAACCATCCTTTGCCAGCGCCGAGAGGTTTTTCTCGAAGTAAGCCGCGCCGATCATATCGAGAACCACGTCGACACCCTTGCCGCCGGTCAGCTCCTTGATGACGGCAGCGAAGTCTTCCGTCTTGTAATTGATGGCGCGCGTCGCACCCAAGCTCTCGCAGGCGGCGCATTTTTCCGCCGAGCCTGCAGTGGCATAGACGGTGGCGCCAAATGCCTTTGCCAACTGGATGGCCGTCGTTCCGATACCGGACGTGCCGCCATGAATCAGCACACTCTCCCCTTCGGTCAGCACTGCCATTTGAAACAGATTTGCCCACACCGTGAAGAAGGTTTCCGGAACCGCGGCCGCCTTGACGGCATCGTATCCCTTCGGGAAACTCAGAGCCTGACCGGCTGGCAAAATGCAGTATTGCGCATAACCGCCGCCATTGGCGAGACCACACACCTCGTCGCCAATTGCAAAGTCTGTCACGCCCTCACCCACGGCGACGACCCGGCCTGCAACTTCAAGACCCAGTATGGGACTGGCATCCTTGGGTGCCGGATAATTCCCCTGACGCTGCGCGACATCGGGCCTGTTGACCCCCGCCGCTTCCACTTCAACCAGTATTTCACCCTGCTTGGGCAAAGGCACGGGTCCTGTTGCGAACGTCATGACCTCTGGTTCACCGAAGGTCGGCAAATCGACGTGGCGCATGGTGGATGGCAAAGACATGAAGCAAATTCTCCCTTTCGAGCAGGAGCCGAACATAGGGTGTCGAAGGGCAGGATGGAAGGTGGCGCATCGCCACGGCCTGCGGCGGCGGCAAAACGCCAACCTCATGCACAGGCAGAACGCGATCTTCAGATCCGCGTTTCACACTTCAAATCATGTTTGGGGCATATCGAAAAACCGCTAACGCGTTTTTGCGCGCCGTCCCTTAGATCGCAGCGACGTGCAGACCGCTTTCGCTGCCCTTGGCGCTTTTCTTGATATTGGCGATTTCGGCGGACAGCCTTCCCACATCATCCAGAAGCAGGCCCTTTGGCAGTTCCAGCACACCGATGGAGCAACGCAGCAGCGGAAAGTCCCGCTCGGTGCCGCTTCTGTCGTGACCACGGATGCGCCCCGCTGCCCGATCCTCCACCGAATAAAGCTGGACCACATCGTCGTGGAAGTCGGAAAGCAGGCGGCTGAGGATTTCCTGCGTTTCCTCCAGTGTCCAATCCCGAAGCCCGATGAAGAAATCATCGCCGCCCACGTGGCCGAGGAAGGCACCATCCGAGAAGAAATAGCGTTTCATCAGAGCGGCGAACAGGGTGATCGCATGGTCACCCATGTGGAAACCATAGTGATCGTTGAAGGGTTTGAAGTGATCGAAATCGCAGTAGCAGAAGAAACGTGTCTGGTCATCGTCACGACCTGCTTCGAGCATGAAATCGTGGATGGCACGGTTGCCGGGCAGGCCGGTCAGCGGATTTTGGTCCTGTGCAATCTTCAACTGCTTTTCATTGATCACCCGGATCAGCGAAGCCGCTGAAACGACGCCCGCATAGCGCATGTTTTCCGTCAGGATCACACAATCGCTGCCGTCCATATTGGCGAAAATGTTCATCAGCCTTTCCGCATTGGCATCGAGGCCGACGATGGGTGCACCTTCCACGAAATGGGCGATGGAGCGCTCGTAGATCTTGTTCTTCAGTAGATCCCGGCCGAACGGCCGGTAGATATACTCTTTGAGATGATGCTCGCTGATGATGCCACGCGGCTCGCCATTGGCATTCAGGACCGGGAAAAACGCCTGCCTGGGATTGGCACGAAAGAGTTCGAACACGCTGTCTATACTCTCGTGCTCATACACGGTCGGCAGCATTTCGATCTGCTTGCGGATGAGGATCTCATCCAGCGACTGACTACTACGGCGAGCGCGGCCCAGATCCGCCAGATGCGGAAAGGCAGGCTGCAACTCGCTGATAAAAGTGGTGGGCCGGGCAATGAACCAGCCCTGCACCATGTCGACCCCGAACTCGCGGCAAGCAAGGCACTCAGCCTCGGTTTCAACCCCCTCCGCAATGACGCGGATACCCAGCACATGGGCGATGTTCACCAGGTTGCGGACGAGATGGCGCTTGCGCGGGCTTTCATCGATCCCCGAAATAAAGTGCCGGTCGATCTTGAGATAGTCGACCGGAAAATCGCAGAGCAATTTGATCTCCGCATGGCCGACGCCAAAGTCGTCAATGGCAAGCTTGAAGCCCGCCTTGCGCATGGTTTGCATCAGCGCTGCAAATTCCGGGGCGCTGGTATTGTCGAACCGCTCTGTCAGTTCGAAACAGACAGAGGATGGCGGAATGTCTGCCTGACGCAATTGCTGCAGAAGTCGCTCAACAATCTGCTCCCCATCCTGGATGAGGCGGCCATCGAGATTGATAAAGAGGGTCGAATGGGAGAAATCCGGCACGGTAGCGAATTTCGCCAGCGCTCGTCCCGCAAGCATTTGCTCCAGCGCCAGAAGTTGGCCACTCTCGACAGCCGTGTCCAAGAGATCGAGAGGGCTTTCAAAGCCCAGTCGGTCATACCCTCGCATCAGCGTTTCGTAGCCGAAGACCTTGCCAGTGGAGAGCTCCACGATAGGCTGGAATGCATTTTCAATGACAAGTTTGGCCAGGTTGAGCAACTGCCCGTCGGCAAACCGCCGAAAGGCCGTCGTCTCCAACGGTGCAAGCCCGGACATGGCGTCATTCTCCCTGACTTCTTGTTTATTGTTGCGGAAGATCACATCGAAAGTCTGAAAAGAGTCTTTCTCCAGCATGAATTTTTTGTGACGCCGCAGCCTCGCCTGCCGGCACGGCGCTCGTGAGTTTTTTATTGATTGATCAGTCAATCAAAAATATAATGTCAGCCATTCAGGAGATCGAGATGCCCAAGCTTGGAATGGAACCCTTGCGCCGCAAGGCCTTGGTTGAGGCCGCGCTGAAGACGATTGGCAGCCAGGGTTCGCTGGATGTCACAATGTCGGATATTGCCCGCGAAGCTGGTGTCTCTCCCGCACTTGCCCATCATTATTTTGGCAGCAAGCAGCAACTGCTTATCGAGACCATTCGCAGCCTGCTGCGGGCTTTGCGCACCGATGCCGCAACTGCCTTGAAACAGACAACGACCGCGCGTGAACGTGTTTCCGCGATTATTCGCGTTTCCTTCCATGCCGATCAATTTGCGCCGGAAACCGTGGCGGCGTGGCTTGCATTCTATGTCGAGGCTCAACGGTCGGAGGAAACAAGGCGTCTTCTGGTCATCTACGCCAGACGCCTGCATTCCAATCTGCTGCACGCATTGAAGCAGATCGCTCCAGCCGCAAGCGCGGCCGGAATTGCCGAAGGCACCGCCGCCCTGATCGACGGACTATACATTCGCCAGTCGCTGCGCGCGGCTCCCCTTTCGATCGAAGCCTCCATCGCTCTGGTGGAGGATTTCGTGAACGCTCACCTTCTCGCCACCCACGCCCCCGGAGACGAACCATGAAAGCACAGCCCCCTGCATCTCATTTCATCGACGGGGAATATGTGGAAGATGCCGCCGGCTCGGTGATCGAGAGCATCTATCCTGCAACTGGAGAGGTGATTGCCCGTCTTCATGCAGCAACACCTGCCATTGTTGAAAAGGCAGTCGCAGCGGCCAAGCGCGCCCAGAAAGAATGGGCAGCGTTCAGTCCGATGGCGCGCGGACGCATCCTGCGCCGCGCAGCGGACATCATGCGAGAGCGCAATCGTGAACTGTCTGAGTTGGAAACGCTGGATACAGGCAAGCCGATCCAGGAAACAATTGTCGCTGACCCAACTTCGGGGGCAGACAGCCTGGAGTTTTTCGGCGGCATCGCAGCCACTGCCCTTAACGGTTCACAGATCCCGCTCGGCGGAGATTTTGCCTATACCAAGCGTGTTCCTCTGGGCGTGGTTGTCGGTATCGGTGCGTGGAATTATCCGCAGCAGATCGCCTGCTGGAAAGCGGCTCCCGCTCTTGCTGCAGGCAATGCCATGGTGTTCAAGCCATCAGAGGTCACACCGCTCGGCGCGCTGAAGATTGCTGAGATCCTGATTGAGGCCGGGCTTCCGAAGGGGGTTTTCAACGTCATCCAAGGCGATCGGGACACGGGGCCGATGCTGGTTTCCCACCCGGATGTTGCGAAAGTATCTTTGACCGGATCTGTGCCGACAGGCCGCAAGGTGGCGGCGGCTGCCGCAGGGCAGTTGAAGCATGTAACCATGGAACTGGGCGGCAAGTCACCCATCATCGTTTTTGAGGATGCTGATCTCGAAAGTGCGATTTCCGGCGCCATGCTCGGCAACTTTTATTCCAGCGGCCAAGTCTGCTCCAATGGTACGCGTGTATTCGTGCACGCCTCGATCAAGGAACGTTTTCTTGAGAGGCTAAAGGAGCGTACGGAGCGCATCATCATCGGCGACCCACAGGACGAGGCCACGCAGATGGGGCCTCTCGTCTCCAAGGCACAACGGGAAAAGGTTCTCTCCTATATCGATAAGGGCAGAGCGGAGGGCGCGCGGCTGATTACTGGCGGCGGCATCCCAAACGCTGTTGCCGCGGAAGGCTATTTCGTACAGCCAACTGTTTTTGCCGATGTGAAAGACGACATGACCATTGCGCGCGAGGAAATCTTCGGGCCAGTGATGTGCGTGCTGGATTTCAAGGACGAGAATGAGGTGGTGGCGCGCGCCAATGGAACGGAATTCGGTCTAGCTGCAGGCGTCTTCACTGCGGATCTGACACGAGCACACCGGGTGGTGGATCAGTTGGAAGCCGGGACGCTCTGGATCAACACCTACAATCTATGCCCCGTGGAAATACCTTTTGGGGGCTCGAAGCAATCGGGTTTCGGACGCGAAAATTCAGCCGCCGCCATTGAGCATTACACAGAGTTGAAGACGGTTTATGTCGGCATGGGCAAGTGCGAAGCGCCGTATTGAGGTGTAGGAAGGGCGATTTCCATGAACCAGGCAGATTTCGTTATCATCGGTTCCGGCTCGGCAGGCTCTGCCATGGCATATCGCCTGTCGGAAGATGGCAGGCACTCGGTCATCGTGCTGGAATTCGGCGGATCGGACATCGGGCCGTTCGTGCAAATGCCGGCGGCGCTGGCCTATCCCATGAACATGGACCGCTATAACTGGGGCTATCTGTCGGAACCCGAGCCGCATCTCAACAACCGGCGCATGATCGCGCCGCGCGGCAAAGTCATCGGCGGCTCATCCTCCATCAATGGCATGGTGTACGTGCGCGGTCACGCCGAGGATTTCAACCGCTGGGCCGACATGGGCGCAACCGGCTGGTCCTATGCGGATGTTCTGCCCTACTTCAAGCGGATGGAACATGCGCATGGCGGCGAGGAGGGTTGGCGCGGCACGAACGGACCTTTGCATGTGCGGCGCGGGGAAGTGCGCAACCCGCTTTATCGCGCCTTCATTGAGGCGGGCAGGCAGGCAGGTTTCCCCGTCACAGAGGATTACAACGGCTCAAAACAGGAAGGCTTCGGCCTTATGGAGCAGACCACCTGGGAGGGAAGGCGATGGTCTGCCGCCAATGCCTATCTGAAGCCTGCATTAAAGCGGCCAAACTGCCGGCTCATTCGGTGCTATGCCCGCCGCATTGTCTTTGAAGGCATGCGGGCCGTCGGCGTTGAAATCGAGCTCAACGGTCGGGTCGAGATTGTGCGGGCCAATCGCGAAGTCATTCTCGCTGCGTCGGCATTCAACTCGCCCAAGATCCTCCTTCTGTCCGGTATCGGCCCCGCAGGCCATCTCAAAGAGATGGGTATTGACGTGGTGGCCGATCGACCGGGCGTGGGGCAAAACCTTCAGGACCACCTGGAATATTACCATCAGTTCCGGTCCAGGCTACCAGTCACGCTGCACTCTCGCAACAACTGGTTCTGGAAGGGTGTTGTGGGAGCACAGTGGCTGTTCCTCAAGAAAGGTCTCGGCACATCCAACCAGTTTGAAGCGGCGGCCTTCATTCGCTCCGCCGCTGGCGTCAAATGGCCGGATATTCAATATCACTTCCTACCGATCGCCGTATCCTACGATGGAAAATCGGCAGCGGAAGGCCATGGTTTTCAGGCTCATGTCGGCTACAATATGTCGAAAGCGCGCGGTTCCGTCACATTGCGGTCGCCGGATGCGAAAGATGCCCCTGTGCTGCGCTTCAACTATATGAGTGATCCGGAAGATTGGGTGAAGTTCCGCCATGCCGTGCGCGTGACGCGAGAGATTTTCGCCCAGCCAGCCTTCGCACCTTATGTCGCGGATGAGATTCAGCCCGGCGCCGCCGTACAAAGCGACGAAGAAATCGATGCTTTCCTGCGCGAGCATCTTGAGGGGGCCTACCATCCGTGCGGCACCTGCAAGATGGGCCGGGAGAGCGACCCGATGGCGGTTGTCGATCCAACCACAAAGGTAATTGGAGTAGAGGGGCTGCGAGTTGCTGATTCCTCCATCTTTCCGCACGTCACCTATGGCAATCTGAACAGTCCTTCCATCATGACGGGCGAAAAGGCATCCGATCACATTCTGGGCCGCGATCCTCTGCCGCGCAGCAATCAGGAACCCTGGATCAATCCCAACTGGCAGGTGAGTGACCGCTGAGAAAAAAAGGGGAATAGCCGCGACGGAACTGCTCGCAGGATCCGTTAGAGAGGTGTTGGAAGGCTCATGCTTTCGACACACGAAAACGGGACAGGTCGATCTGTTGAAGTCAGGCCCCTTTCACTCCATCATCGTCGCGGCTGTCGCGGCGAGAACAAATGAGCAGTGATCCGGACGCAGAACTGGTGCAGCGCGTGGCGCGGGGCGACCCACAGGCCATGCGCCTTATGGTGTCTGCGAAATTGCCTCGGCTCCTGGCGCTTGCCCAACGCATGCTCGGAGACCGCTCCGAAGCCGAAGATGTGGCACAGGACGTTTTCCTGCGGATCTGGAAGCACGCTGGCACATGGAAACAGGGTAGCGCCAAGTTCGACACCTGGGCGCACCGCGTTGCGTTGAACCTCTGTTATGATCGATTGCGCAAGCGTCGAGACATACCGACGGATGACGTGCCGGAACAGATCGACCCTGGTCCATTGCCGGACGCCGGATTACTAAGTGACGATCAGCAGGGGCCACGGGTGGAGCGCGCGCTTCAGGAACTGCCTCCCCGGCAGCGGGAAGCAATCATCCTGGTCTATTATCAAGATATGTCGAACCGCGAGGCGGCGGAAGTCATGAACATCAGCGTGGATGCTCTGGAAAGCCTGCTTTCCCGGGGAAGGCGCGCCCTCCGAAAGATTCTGTTAGGAGAACGAGACGATGCCTGAAACACACGATACCGACAGAACGTTCGAACGGCTTCTGACGTCCTACAGAGTGGCGGAACCGGATGCCGTACTCATGGGCAGGATCCTTAATCTCGGCGCGCAGCAGGCAGCCAGGCGCACTCGTAGACGCCACTGGATGATCGGTGCAGGACTGGTCAGCCTCGGCCTTGCGGGTGGTCTGAGCGGGGCGGTAACCGTCGCCATCATCACACCTATTGAGCCTTATGTGCGCGCAGATCAGGAAACAGCCTTCGGTCTGGTACAGGGCGAAAGCGAAGCCAGCCGGCTGCAGGAGGAACAATGAACGACACAGGTTTTCGCAGGCTCGTCATCGGGCTTCTGGCGCTGAACACCTTCCTGCTGGCGGCGGTGCTCGGAGGCGCCGGTTTCTATCTTTATGGAGGCAGAAATCAGGTGCCATCGCGGCTGCCGCTGGCGGGAGAGCAATTACCGGCACAGGAACGCAAAGCGTTTCAGACAGCACTGGCCGATGCTCGGCGCGAGGTGCGGCCTGTACAGCTAGAAGCGCGGCAGGCGCGCGTCGAGGCGGCAGCACTTCTTGGAAAGCCGGAGCTTGATGCAGCAGCCCTCTCCGATGCCCTGAGGCGTGCGCGCGAGGCGGAACTTGCTGTGCGGGCGGCCGCGGAAGAAAGCGCTGCCCGTTTTGCAAGCGGCCTTTCCGTGGAACAACGGCGGCGACTTGCCGATGCGCTGATCGGGCGGGAGGCTCCGAAAACACCTGCCACGAAATGACCTTGATTGGGAAGCGACGGATTATTGCTGTTGCTCCCGTTCAAAGACCGATAACGAAAAGGAGTTCGGATCGGTCATGGCAAACCCAAAGGATCTGGATGCGGCTTTGGCGCTTTGGCGCTTTGGCCTGGGTGCCAAGGAAGGCAGCATCGCCCTCATCAAGGAGGATCCTCGCGACCTTCTTTTGCAGGAAGTGACGGAAAAAGCGGTCCCGACACCCCAAGGCGGCACGCTGCGTTCCACGCAGGATCTACTTGTTTCTCTCTATCAGTTTCAGGCGGAAGAAAAAGCCAGGCGCGAACGCCCTTTGCCGACAGCACCTGCCATGGATCCCGCAACTGCGCAGGCCAAGCCTGAGAAGCGGCCTTATCTTCCACAGCAGATTTTTCTGGATGAAGTGGATGCCCGCTTCAACGGCACAATCCACGAGCCGATGATCGGCTTTGGCGAAAGATTGGCAATGTTCTGGGCCAATCACTTTGCCGTTGCAACGAGCAAGGGCGGAGAGGTGCATATTGCTGCCGGAGCCTTTGAACGCGAAGCAATCCGGCCAAATCTGTTCGGCTCCTTCGAAGATTTGCTCCTGGCCGTCGAAACGCACCCTGCAATGCTGGTATTTCTCGATAATCGCCAGTCCATCGGCCCCAATTCGCCAGCCAACAGACAGGGCAAGCGCGGCCTGAACGAGAATTTGGCGCGCGAGATCATGGAGCTTCACACGCTGGGAGTCGATGGCGGTTACACCCAGGCGGATGTGACGTCTCTGGCCCGGATCATCACCGGCTGGACCGTGTACCGCAACGACAACAAGCCCGGCCCGCAAGGTGCCTTCAGTTTCAACGCCAATGCCCATGAACCGGGCGATCACACCGTTATGGGCATAACCTATGGCCAGGGCGGTGTTGAGCAGGGCAGGAAGGTCCTGCGCGATCTGGCACACCACCCCGCCACGGCACACCATCTGGCCTTCAAGCTGGCGCGGCATTTCGTGGCAGATGAGCCACCAGCTTCGCTTGTTTTGCTGATGGCCGCGGCCTATACCAAATCAAGCGGCAATCTTTCTGCCGTCTACAAGGCGATGCTGTCCTCTGATCTGGCGTGGCAGCCGCGCCTGCAGAAAATGCGGCAGCCAGTGCAATATCTTGTAGCGCTCCTGCGCAGCACCGGACTGAAGCCGAAGCCGCAACAAATCGTGTCGACGCTCCGCGCTCTTGGCCAGCCGCTCTGGAACCCATCCGGCCCCAACGGATTTGCCGATGTGACGGACGCTTGGGCCTCATCAGAGGGGCTGGCGACCCGCATCGATGCGGCCAATCTCTTTGCTCACCAATTGCCAGGGTCGCACGATCCCCGCAGCTTTGCCGCAGATCGACTGGGCCCGCTGCTGAGCGACGATACGCTGCAAGCCATTTCCCGGGCAGAGACGCGGCCACAAGGACTGTCGCTCGCCTTTCTTTCCCCCGAATTCCAGAGGTGCTGACGATGCTGTGCGAAAACCTCAACCCCACACGACGCGCGTTCCTCGGCGCCTCCGGTGCAATGTTCACCTGGGCATTCATGCCAAAGTTCGCGCATGCGGCACAGGGACGCGATCCCCGTTTCATCACCATCATCCTGCGCGGAGCGCTCGATGGGCTCACCGCCGTGCCGCCGATCGGAGATCCGGATTATGAAAGTCTGCGCCAGACGGATGGCATCCCCTTTGGAGGTGAGAACTCCGTCCTTGCTCTGGACGGTTTCTTCGCTCTTCACCCATCCATGCCGAATTTTCAGCGTATGTTCCAGGCGAGGCAGGCCGCTGTAGTCCATGCCTGCGCCACTCCCTATCGGGAGCGCTCGCATTTCGATGGACAGGATGTTCTGGAAAGCGGCTACACAGTGCCCGGCCATGTGGAGAGCGGCTGGCTGAACCGCCTGCTGGAGGGGCTACCTGCCGGTGAGCGTATTGCACCCGGCCCTTCCGAACCGGTGCGTGGACTGTCGGTTGGCTCGACGGCACCGCTTGTCATTCGAGGAAAGGCGCCAGTTCTTGGCTGGGCACCTTCAATCCTGAGACAGGCAGATGGCGACCTGGCACCTCGTCTGGCAGACCTCTACGGCAAGACCGATCCGCTGCTCTTACAGTTGCTGAAGGAAGGTGTCGAAACAGGCAGGATCGCAGCCGGTCTCGACATGAAGGCCAAGGGTGGAGCGGGAGACCCGGACGGCATGGAGCAGATGGCACGCGGTGCCGCGCGCCTTCTTGCACAGACGGATGGGCCGCGCGTCGCCGCACTGGCTTTCGAGGGCTGGGATACCCACGCACAGGAGACCCAGCGTCTTGCCAAGCAATTGACCGGACTGGACGATGCCTTGCTAGCCTTCCAGCAGGAACTTGGTCCTGCCTGGGCAGACACTGCCATCGTTGTCGCCACGGAGTTTGGCCGCACGGCCCGGATTAACGGTACAGAAGGCACAGATCACGGTACCGCAACAACTGCCTTTCTGGCAGGCGGGGCTATTCGCGGTGGACGCGTGATCACCGACTGGCCGGGCCTGAAGGATAAGCAGCTCTTCGAGGGTCGCGATCTCGCCGCGACCACGGATTTACGGGCCGTCATCAAAGGTGTTGCGGTCGACCTGCTGGGCGCAGATGCCGTTCATCTTGCAGAAGCCGTATTTCCCGGATCGCAAGGCGTTACACCCATGAAGGGACTGATAACCTGACCCAGCGGCGGTTTGCAGTCCTCCTCTAGCCTTTCGATGATCTTTTTGACGCGATTGGGGGTCGGGGCCTCCGAAGCGGTCGTACTCAAAATCGTCAACACGATGTTGATGGGCTATTTCTGTGTTGATGAACGCCACTTCTGGCACATGGTGCAGGGATAGGTCGGCCCGCTTTTCGTCTCGGCAATCATGGCGTCGTCAGCCTATCTCACCGCGTTGCAATGGAACGGCACATTCTTGATCTATACCGTTTCCTTCCTTCTCTTCGCCGCCATGTATGTTTGAATGTACGAGCGGGGATCTGATAAGGTGCAGTTTCCGGCACAGATGCAGGCTAGCCATGCCGGAACAGGAGGCAGATGGATGTTTCTGGATCTTAAAAACTACAATCCAAAACCGGAACCGCCCCGGCAAGAACCAGCCAGACCGAACCTGACCGTCAGGCAGCAGAAACTCCTCGCCTGGATCATCTGCTTCAATGTGCTCCTTCTGCTCGTCGCCCCCATTGGCGGTGCGACCGCGATACAGGGCATTTTGTCTTTGATAATGGATTGGGGACAAAACTGAAATCAGGCTTGGGCGCAGGCAATTCCATTTGTCGGATGCGAGTTTCCTGGCCAACAGGAGAAAATCCGCGCGTGGATGATCGTGGAGGGTAGTGAGACGCCAAATCCATCGGCGCCTCCCCTGCAGCATATCACCTCAATGTTTTGAGCTTTCCGGTTCGGACAATTTGCGGTGTTGTTTGGCAAGCGTTCCGGCAGGCGTAACATTCGCCGCTGCTGTCATCATCTTGTTCTTCCAGCCCGCGACGACATCGCCTTCTCCGTCCATCATGGCCTCATAACCCACCTTTGCAACAAAGGCCGGATCGTCTTTCTTTGCCTGCCCTACGGGCGTATCCTCCATCTGGGCGCGATTGAAGAATTCCGTATCCGTCGCGCCTGGCATCAGGCAGGTGACCGACACGCCAGTGCCTTTCAGCTCCTCGCGCAGCGCAAAGGAGAAGGAGTTGATAAAGGCCTTGGTGCCATTATAGACGGCCTGAAAAGCGCCCGGCATGAAGCCAGCGATAGAGCCGGTGAACAGAATGCGGCCCTGCCCCCGAGCGCGCATCTGGTTGCCGACCGCGTGAACAAGGTGGAGGGTTCCGGTGATGTTGGTTTCCACCACATAGCGGATTTCCTGAAGATCCTGATCCAGAAAACCATCGCCCAGCCCACGGCCAGCATTGGCCAGGAGAAGATCCACAGGCCTGCCAAGTGCCTCGATGCCTGCTTTCAATTTGTTGACGCCATCAACCGTGGCAAGATCCACCTGAATGGCTTCCACTTTCGTGCCAAACTCCTTCAGCCGGGAAGCCGCCTGCATGATCTGCGCCTCATTGGCCGCAATGACGAGATCATAGCCATCCTGCGCTGCGCACTTCGCCAGTTCGTAACCGATTCCGCTCGAAGCGCCGGTCACAACGGCCAGTCCCTTTGCTGTTTCTACCGGGTTCATGATGGGCTCCTCATGGTTTCAGGACGACTTTGACGCAGCCGTCCTTCTTATCGCGAAACTTCTTGTAAAGCTCTGGTCCGTCTTCCAGAGTTCCACGATGGGTGATGATGAATGAAGGGTCGATCTGGCCTGTCTGAATACGCTCCATCAAGTTGGGCAGATATCGCTGCACCGGGGTTTGAGCCATCTTGAAGGTCAGGCCGCGATTGATTGCAGATCCCATCGGGATCTTGTCGAGAAGCCCACCGTAAACCCCGACAATCGACACGGTGCCAAAATTGCGGCAGCAATGGATGGCCTGGCGAAGAACATGGGGACGGTCTGTTCCCATGAAGGTGGCCACCTTGATGCGATCCAGGCGAGAATCCCAGCTGGCAGAGGCATCCGCTTCTGTTCCGACCGCATCGATACAGGCATCCGCACCACGGCCGCCTGTAAGGTCCATGATCTTGTCATAGATATCCTCATCCCTGAAATCGAGCGTCAAAGCGCCGGATTGATTGGCCATTGCCAGCCGCTCCGGCACGGTATCGACAGCTATGACCCGTTCAGCTCCCAGCATGAATGCAGATTTGATCGCCATCAGGCCGACGGGACCGCAACCCCATATCGCTATGGTGTCACCCGGTTGAATGTTACAGAATTCCGCAGCCATATAGCCGGTCGGGAAGATGTCGGAGAGAAACAGAACCTGCTCGTCGGTCAGCCCTTCCGGCACCTTGATCGGCCCGACATCCGCATAAGGAACACGCAGATGTTCCGCCTGCCCGCCGCTATAACCTCCCAGAAGATGGCTATAGCCAAACAGGCCAGCCGGGCTGTTGCCCCACAGCTTGGTGACTTTGGAACGGGATGGTTCGGGGTTGGAGCGTTCGCAGCCTGAGAAGAAGCCCCGCTGGCAAAAGAAGCACTCTCCGCACGAAATGGTGAATGGAACGACGACACGATCGCCGACCTTCAGCGTCTTGGTATCCTTGCCAACCTCCACCACCTCTCCCATGGTCTCGTGACCCATCACATCGCCGCTATGCATATCGGGCATGACCCCATCGAAGAGATGGAGGTCGGAACCGCAGATCGCGCAGGCTGTCACTTTAATAATGACATCGCGCCCATCTTCAATCTCTGGATCGGGAACGCTCTCGCAGCGAATGTCATGCTTGCCGTGCCAGGTCAGTGCTTTCATGCGGGGATCCTCGTGTTGAGCAGCGATGGCCATTGCTGCCGAATGAACTCGAGGGGCCGAACAGAGCTTGGCATGGATGGTTCCCGGAAAGCGCAAGCCTTCTGAAGCGCACACGCCTTAGCCTTGCGGCATGATGGAACCTCTGCACAGGCTTGAAGTTGGGTGACCTACAGAACCACAAAAGGAGAATCTAATGGTTACCATGGTCGGCAACGAATCCAGCATCGAGAAACTGGTCACCAACCTCATCTATCTCGAGCGGGACGCCATTGCGGCTTACGAATCCTGTATCGAGCGGTTGCGAGATCCTCAGCTGAGTAGCCAGATCGCTGCCTTCCGCCAGGATCATCTGCAGCATCTGGATGTGCTGAATGAGATGGCCCGCGAGCTGGGTGCAGAAGCCCCGACCGAAGGCGACATGAAACAGATGCTGACCACAGGCAAAATTGCACTTGCGGACATGATGGGCGATTCCGCCATCCTGAAGGCCATGAAGACCAACGAAGACGATACGGTGACGGCCTATGAGCGTGCCTCACGCCATGAAGCCGCCATTCCAAAATCACGCGCCTTCTTCGAAAAGGCCTTGCGTGATGAAGAGCGCCATCGCGCCTGGATGGATAGCGCCGCCAAGCAGATGTAAGCTGGATCCAGGAGAGCCGCACAGACAGTGGCTCTCCCACCCCCGGCACAAGGGTGAGCACCAGGGACATGCCAACGAGGCTGGATTCCGGTTCCGAGCGTTCGATTTCAGGCGGGACAAAGCCTTTGGGCATTCATAAAACGCCCGGAACTCTGTGGAATTCGGCATAGGCGCCGATAATTTTATTCCGCAGGGCGCCAATTCTGTGAAATAATTTCCCGACACCTGCAATAGTTTGTTGTCATTGATGAGCCTGAGTGGCACTTGGTCAGCATGCGCCAACGCTTCGACGTTTTCAGGAAGAGCCCATCATGAACTTCACGCTCAATCGACGCCAAGCCCTCATCGGTCTCGGTATGGCCAGTGCAGCAGCTTCTCTCGGCATGCCTGCCCGTGCGGCTTCCAAGCGAAATCTGGCAGTGCTGACACTTGCGAGCCATGCTCCCGGTTTCATCGCCTTTGAGCGCGGCTACTTCAAGGATGCGGGTCTCGATATCGAGCTGAAATTCTTCGAGGCGGCGCAGCCGATGGCCGTCGCGATTGCTTCCGGCGACGCCGAATTCGGTGTCACTGCCATGAGCGGTGGCTTGATAAGCCTTGCCCAGAAGAATGCAGTGAAGGTGGTTGGCGGAGCACTGACCGAGCAGAAGGGCATTGTGGGCGCTGTCATTCTGGCATCCAACAAGGCCTACGAGGCAGGGTTGACGAGTCCTGACAAGCTTGCGGGCAAGAGCTTCGGCATCACAACAGCGGGCTCTTCATTCCATTTTATGGCACATAAGATCGCGCAAGCGAACAACATCAAGCTGTCAGATATCCAGCTTCGCCCCCTCCAGAAGCTCGGCGCGATTGTGGGTGCCTTATCGACCGGACAGATCGATGCCTGGGCCATCCAGGCCAATGTGGCAAACAAGATGATCCGCGAGGGCGCTGCAAAGCAGATCGGTCTTGTTGCTGATTATGCGCCCAATTACCAGGTAACGACCGCCTTCACCTCGACAAAGAACGCCAGCGAAAACCGCGAACTGACAACAAGCTTCATCAGCGCCTATGCCAAGGCAGTGGATGATTACAATGCTGCCTTTGTCGACAAGACAGCGAGCGCCGACGAGCAGGATGCTCTGGCAAAGCTCGTTCATAAATATGTCGAGAAGGACAGCCCCTTCGAGGTCGCGAAACAAAACCTTATCGAAGGCGCCATGCGCATCAACCAGGGACTGGCCCTTTCGCTCGGCAGCTGCATCGAGCAGCTGGACTGGTTCAAAAGCGAAGGCATGGTGAAGGACGACGTTTCCAAGGAGCAGCTCTTCGATACGTCCTACGTCAAGACGATCTAAGCGTCGATGACGGCTCGTATGCGATTTGCGGTGCTCTTTCGATGGACCTGAAGCTTCAGAACATAAGTCACCGCTACGGCAAGATGGAGATATTGCGGGATATCTCACTGGATATCCCGCAAGGCCAGATCGTGTGCCTCATTGGGCCTTCCGGCTGCGGAAAATCGACGCTGCTTCGCTTCCTTGGAGGACTGGAACGGCCGGACTCCGGTGAAGTGCTGCAGGTGGGCCGACCGCCTGCAGATTGCCTCAACCCCCTGACCTATGTGTTTCAGCATTTCGCACTGCTTCCATGGCGGACGGTCGAAGGCAATATTCGCCTTGTCCTGGAGGATCACGGCCTTAGACGAAGTGAGATGGATGCCATCGTCAGCGATGTGCTGGAGCGCACACGCCTTACCGACTTCCGCACGGCACTGCCGAAACAGCTGTCTGGTGGCATGCGTCAGCGCGTCGCCATCAGTCGTGCCCTCGCGGTTCGCCCCGCCGTCATGCTCATGGACGAACCGCTATCGGCCCTGGACAGCCAGACACGTGAATTGCTGATGGACGATCTGATCTCGTTGTGGACCCGGCAGCCATTCACATCCGTCTATGTCACGCACAATCTCAACGAGGCCGTGAGACTGGGACACCGGGTTGTCGTGCTGTCGCGCCGTCCGGGACGTATTCGCGAGGTCGTCGACATCGACATCCCGCTCGCGGAACGGCATCTCGGCGATGCCCTTCTCGAAGAAAAACAAAAGCAGCTTTGGGAACTCATGCGCGAGGAAGCCATGGCTGCGGACAAGGAATTGACCGATGTCTGAGGCAAGCATGGTTTCAGAGCCTGCCGAAGCCCTGCCCGCAAAAGAAAAGCCGGCCGTGCAGCGCGTTGCCTTTCGCGGCGGCGGATTTTCACCCGTTCCCGTTCGCGGCGTTGCAATCGTGCTGTTCATCGCACTCCTGCTCCTCGCTGAGGCTGGCACGCGGCTGGGTATTATCTCCAGCCTCACACTTCCTCGCCCTTCGGCCGTGCTGGAAACGCTTGTCGATCTATGGACTTCGGGGGGCCTCTGGCGTCACCTCCTGCCCTCCCTTCAACGATTGATCGTAGGCGCAAGCCTCGGCATCGTCGCGGGCATCTCGCTTGGCGTTCTCATCGGCCTATTCAGCTATGTTCGTGCAGGACTCGTTCCCCTCGTCGCAGCCCTGTTTCCCATTCCGAAGATCGCGCTTTTGCCCCTGTTCGTCATCTGGTTCGGCATCGATGAGATGTCGAAATATGCGTTGATCGCGTTCGGCACGTTCACCCCGACAGTCGTTGCCACCTATGGAGCGGTCGACAACGTTGACCGATCCCTGATCCGAATGGGGCAGAGCTTTGGACTGAACTGGTGGTCGATCGTGCGCAAGATCGTTCTTCCAGGCGCGTTTCCGGCCATTCTGTCCGGCCTGCGTGTCTCGATCTCCATCGCAATCATCCTTCTTGTGGCTGCCGAGATGCTCGGCGCACAATATGGTATTGGCGCTTACATTCTCGAAGCCGGCTCGCTCTACGATCTGGAAAAGCTTTTTGCCGGTGTCACGATCCTCTCCACGCTGGGTCTCATCGTCAGCTTTCTTATTGGACAGGTGGAACGGACCTTCCTCAGCTGGCGGTAAGGTGGATCGGGGGACAAATCGGGCGAAATGCCGATGTTCGGGATGACATTCGGCCTTTCCGCCCCATCTCCCGGGTTCACAGCAATACCCGGAAATGTGGCATTTCATGAATAGCAAGACCGTCGGCTACCTCTATGTTCTCTCGGCAGTCGTCATCTTTGCGGGTCAGGACGCCTTCTCCAAATATCTCGGAGCCAAGTATCCGCCGATCATGGTGACCATGATCCGCTTCTGGGCCTTTGCCGCCTTCGTTTTGCTGCTCGCAACATCATCGGGCGGCATTCGCAAAGCTCTGGTCACGAAGCGGCCGCTTCTCCAGGTGGCGCGCGGTATCTTGCTCGTCACTGAAATTGTCGTGGTCATCTTCGCGTTCACGAAAGCGGGGCTCGCGGTCAGTCAGGCGATCCTGCAATCGACGCCGCTGATCGTCACCATTCTTTCAGTGCCCCTGCTCGGCGAAAAAGTCGGCATGAGACGAGGCGCCGCGATTGTGGTCGGGCTGATCGGCGTGATGATCATCTTGCGGCCAACGGACGTGAGAATCGAGATAACGCTGCTGATACCGCTGATTGCCGCCCTGATGTACGCGTTTTATGGGATCGCGACACGTGCCGTGAGCAGGCATGATTCAGCTATCACAAGCGTTGTCTATGCGGGCTTGATTGGCGCAGGCTTCATAAGCCTGATCGGTCCGTTTTACTGGACCCCCATCCGTATGGAGGATTGGCCGGCGATGGTTGCCCTGTGTATCTTCGGCAGCGTGAGCCATTACCTTCTGATCAAGGCCTACAGGCTGCTGACCGCCATAGAGGTTCAGCCGATCACCTATCTGCAGCTGATCCTGAGCATCATCATTGCCACCACCTATTTCGGCGAAACGGTCACCACAAACATGATCGTCGGCTCCATCATCGTTGTCGGGGCGGGCCTTTTCACCGTCTGGCGAGAGCACCACCTGTCGAAGCGGATCGCCGGACCGGATATCTGATTATTCTTCCGTGGGTGCGAGCCCATCGAACACTTCAAGCAGGGCATCAACGATCGCCTGCCCCAGCGCATTGCCGGTCAGTCCGAGGCGCCCTTCGTCCATATCACGTGCCGCGATGGCAAGATCGCCTCCCTGCTCTGCGACGATGGCCTGTGCTCTTTCGATTGCCCATTGGGCAAAGTCAGCGCGGCTTTCGATGATGACGGTGGTTTCCATGGCAGTTCTCCTCGTCGTTCAAGAGTTGCCACGTACCTTGACGTTATGACATCTCGTGGTTTGCAGCAGAACGTAAAGCGAGCCTGTTATGCCCGCAGACGCTCGTTGAAATTTCGCTTGCCGCCCTCGCACGATCCCTCGATGTGACGATCGAGCAGATCAAGCAGGGTTTGCGAACGGTACGGCTTTTCAACGAAATGACAACCTTCCGCAAGCTCGGACGCACTTGGCCTGTGCGCGCCCGATGTAACGATCACGAGGCTTTGTGAATAGCAGGAAGCAACCAGACGCATCAGGTCGAAACCATTTAGCGCGCCGGGCATATCCACATCGGTAATCACGGCATCAATGGCTTCGGCCTGACCGAGGATTGCCACAGCCTCCAGAACATTCGATGCCTCATAGACCTGAAAACCTTCATCTTCGAGAAGATCAACCAGAGCCAGACGAATGAGGATTTCGTCTTCCACGACCAGTACGGACTGCCGATCCTTCATCATGTGAGCCACTCCTAAGCTATCGTCCCACAACGCGTGTCAGCGGGTTTCAGTCCGGCCCCATCCACAAGTCTTTGCAAACATGTTTAATAAAACACAAAGATTCTCCGTATTTCTCCAATCTCGCTAGGCGCTCCAGCGTGTTTCGGCCAGATCGACCTCACGCACCAGCCGCCGTGCCAGATCATCAGGTAAACGTCCCTGGCGGCTGAGGCGAAAAAGCGCGTCGCGCTCCGCCCGCACAGCTGCAAGGCGCAATTGACGATCGATTGCCTGGATAGCCTTCAGCTGATCCGCCTCCTGGCCGCTTTTTGATCGTCCCTCGATCCGCTGCCGGTAGATGTCCATCAGCCTCGCCCCAGCCTGCGCGTAAAGATCAACATCCGGCCGCCCCTCGGCCAGTTCGTGCTGAACATTTTCAATGGCACGGATCGCAGCCTGCGCCGCGGCGATGCGTGCTTCGTCTTCCTGCTGCTGGTGGCCCGGTTCTGGCGGCAGTTCGAGGTTCCTGAGCAAGGGCGGCAGGCCGATGCTGGCCGCGATCAATGACACGATAATCACGCCCACCGCCAGGAAGATTGCCAGATCGCGTGCCGGAAACGGTGTTCCGTCATCCAGCGCGAGCGGCAATGTGAGAATGCCAGCAAGCGTGATCGCTCCGCGCACACCGGCAAGCGAAATCGCGATGATCAGCTTCCAGTGCGGCCTTCTGAAATTCTTTCCGGCAATAGAGACGCGAAACATGGTGAAGCGCAGCGATACCCAGACCCATGTCAGACGCAGCACAGCAAGCCCCAGCGAGATGGCACCGACATAGGCAATCAGCCAGACGGTTTCATCATGTCCCGTTTCCCGAACCACTTGTGCCGCCCCCGAAACAATGCGCGGGAGTTGTTCTCCGAGCAGAACAAAGATGACGCCATTCAACGTGAACTGGAGCATGTCCCAGACGGCAGTCCGACGTACCCTTGTGAGGGGTGTCGCCCGGCCTCGCTGTTCCGCATAGCTCATGGTGACACCGGCGGCGACCGCAGCAAGAATTCCTGAACAGCCCAGATGCTCGGCAACCAGATAGGCGCCAAAGGGGATCAACAGGCTGATCAGGATTTGCGATCCACTCTCCTCGCCCAGTTTGTGTGACACGTAGTCCTTGGCTTGCGTGACCGTCCAGGTGAGTACGACACCCACGACAATGCCGCCAAGAGCAAGCCACAGGAAGGCGCCGAAAGCGGAGGAAAGCGAAAAGCTTCCGCTCAGCGTGGCTGCGACGGCAAAACGCATGCAAACCAGACCGGACGCATCGTTCAGCAGCGACTCACCTTCCAGAATATGCATCAAACGACTGGGAACCGGCACTTTCGCGGCAATGGCAGAGACGGCGATGGGATCCGTGGGGGAGATGATTGCGGCCAGCGCAAAGGCAACCGTGAGCGGCATTGCTGGGATCAGCCAGTGGATGAACAAGCCCATGCCCAGAACGGTGACGATGACCAGGCCCAAAGCGAGTTCGAGAATGGTCGTCCTATCCTTGAAAAGCCGCTCCTTCGGAATGCGCCAGCCATCGAGGAAAAGCAAAGGCGGTAGAAACAGGAGGAAAAAGATATCCGGCTCCAGCATCACGCCGGAGCCAGTCAGCCCGGCAAGCGCTGCACCAAGAGCGATTTGCACGAGAGGGATGGGTAAAGCGACTGGGGAAAGGCGCACCACGATGGAGCTTGCCACCACTGCGACAAGCAGGATGAGCGCGATGCTGATGCTTTCCATGCCATTGACCCTCGTTGCAATCCGCTCTGCGGATGTGCGGCCCATGGCACCCAAGTCAACCCTGCCATCGGTGCCATGAGGCAAATGGCAGATAAAGAAAAGGCCCGCCAAGGCGAGCCCTTCCCATTATCGATGCGCAAGATGGTCTGCTTTCAACGCGTTTCGCAATATTGACATTCGCTCTTCACGCTTTGAGCCTCTCTTCTGGCGCATGACGTTTCGCAAGACTGCTGCCCAACCTTGCGCAACCTGTTTTAGAACTCATCCCATTTTTCGGCAGTGTTACCCAGCCCTACCGCGCTTGCCACCTTGGCCAGCATTTTGCGCGCGGGGGAAACCGCTGGTGCATGACCGGGCCTTGCCGCTTCAATTCGGGCAGGCTGAGAGCGAGTGTCGGAATTGCCAACGTCAAACTGTGAGATGATGTCCCGCAGACGGCGGACCTCAGAAGCAAGTGTGGCACTTGCTGCATTGGATTCCTCCACCATGGCGGCGTTCTGCTGTGTCACCTGATCCATCTGGTTCACGGCGGTGTTGACTTCCGCAAGGCCGACAGACTGCTCACGTGCAGATGTGGCAATCGCATCAAGCTGCGTGTTGATGGTAATGACCTGCTGCTCGATGACCTTCAGAGCTTCACCGGTATCCTGCACCAACTTCACACCCGTGCTCACCTCATCCCCCGAGTTGCGGATCAAATCCTTGATCTCCTTGGCTGCCTGAGCGGAACGCTGGGCAAGTTCACGCACTTCCTGCGCCACGACTGCAAAGCCCTTTCCGGCTTCACCGGCACGCGCTGCCTCGACGCCCGCATTCAGCGCCAAGAGGTTGGTCTGGAAGGCGATTTCGTCAATCACCCCGATGATGCTGGAGATCTGGCTTGAGGACTGTTCGATACGCTGCATGGCGCTGACGGCGCTGGACACGACTTCCGCCGAGCGTCTTGCAGACTGGTTTGCCTGGATAGCAACGTGGCGAGCCTCTTCCGTGCGCTTGGCAGCATTGGAAACATTGGTGGTGATTTCGTCGAGAGCGGCTGCCGTCTCTTCCAGTGAAGCGGCCTGCTGCTCCGTCCGCTTGGACAAATCCTCTGCCCCCTGGCTGATTTCACGGGCACCATTGTCGATGGAGCCACTGGCATCCATCACGGAACGAAGAGTATCCGCCAGCTGGACGACTGCCGAGTTGAAGTCAGAACGAAGAGCTTCGAAATCTGCCGCGAAAGGCTGATCGAGACGGAAGGTCAGATCGCCGTGCGAGAGCTTCTTCAGGCCTTGCGCCAAACCGGATGTTGCCTGTTCCATTTCGGCAGCGCGAATACGATCCTGTTCCGCAGCGCGCGCACGTTCAGCTTCGGTGGCTGAGCGAGCACCTTCGGCCTCACGTTCCAGTTCACGGGCCTTCAAACCGTTATCCTTGAACACCTGTACGGCGCGCGCCATGCCGCCCAGTTCGTCACGACGTTCCGTACCATCCACCTGGGCCGACAGGTCACCATTGGCCAGAACATTCATGGTTGACGCCATCGACTGAACGGGGCGAACAATCCAGGAGCGAATGGCGACGAAAGAGCCGAAGATGACGAGGGCGAGACCAGCGAGGGAACCACCGAGGGTAAGCAACACAGTGTCTCCAGCAGCTGTGCTAAGCTCCTGGGAATTCTTGGTTGAAGTCTCGTTGATCTCCGTCACCGCTTTGGTCATGGCTGGCGTGATCTGGACGAAAAGCGGCTGGCAGTCTTTCAGGAAGAGAAGCTGCGATGCTATAACTTCAGTTTCGATGGTCGACTTGCGCGCAGCATCAATTGAGGGTGCGCAACTATCGATAATTTTAAGACCTTGCGACTTCAAGTCTGCGATCTTTGCATTTCCAGGCATTGCCAGAGCGGCTCTATCCATGAAGTCGACGAAAGACTTCTGGTTGTTTTCCAACTCCTTACTTGCGGCTGCGTTCTGTTCATCCGTCCGAGCCATCAGCAAATCGCCAATTGACGCGCGTGATGCCTGAAGCGCTCTGTTGGCGCGGGCCAAATAGGTTGTTGCTACCGCCTCACCATCCAGCAGTCGGCTATACTCACTATCGATAAACTTGATCTTGAAAGCGGCATAGGTTGCCGCACCCATTGAGAAAAGGCCAAAAACGGCCAGGATGGTCATGAACTTTCCGATAATCGAGACGTTCTTCAAGGTCTGCTCCACGGCGATCGATTCTGCGAATGGCCGAGCAAATCATTCACCGGACATAGCAACCTTTGGCTGGAATTAGGGAATAACCTCTCTACCGATCTCCAGCCACGAAGAGAGGCGTCTACGAGAAATTACAGATACCGACGGGGGCACGCTCGAACCAAGGCCAGCGTCTGAACGATCCACCGGCTAGGCGGCTCTATCGCTCGTGTCTCTTTGGCGATCGTCTGATGCGCCTGGTTCAGCCGTATTTCCGTCAGCTTCTGTCTAACTGCCGCCTCGATAATTAGGCCACTCTCATTGACAACAGGTTAATCATTAAGAATATTCTTATCGTCTTACTAAATGCGACAGGGTAACGGAGAAGCGTTCACAGCATACCTATCCTTCTGGGCAAGAAGGGATGCCACTTGGACCAGGCGAATTACGCAACAAAGCTCATCACCATCAGATGCTGTCAAAATGATAACACGCATAGGGTGATCTTTTGACCACTGACAGAACGCTCATAGTGAAGTTGCTCGGTGTGATTTTGGCGCTGACCAACCTCCCGGCAAACCACCTGTCGGCAGCGCAGCGAGCTATCGCGCAGGCAGAGGGCGAACAAGAGGAGTGTCTTTATAGCCAGGAAAGAGGTGTGCGCAGCCTTTGCATCCACAAGACCAGCTTCAACAGTGACCTGTGCGCCGCGATTGACCTCTATTCTCGGGAAAACGAGATACCGCCGGCCTTCTTTGCCAGACTGATCTGGCGTGAGAGCCTGTTCAGACCGGAAGCGGTCAGTCCGAAAGGCGCGGAGGGTATTGCACAGTTCATGCCTGGAACGGCCAGGCTGCATGGCTTGAAAAACAGCTTCCACGTTCTCGACGCCCTTGATGCCTCGGCGCGTTATCTCAAGGCCCTAGAGAGGGAATACGGCAATTTCGGTTTCGCTGCCGCCGCTTACAATGCGGGCGAAAACGGGCTCACACGCTATCTCTCTGCAGGCCGTCTGCCTCTCGAAACCCGGGACTATGTGTTTGCAATCACTGGCCATCCGATCGAAACCTGGCGCGACAACCCTCCCAAGGTTGCCGCACCGGAACTCGATGAGACGCAATCCTTCTTGAAGGCCTGCACCACATTGGCAGAGACCCGCCGGATGAACGAACCCGTTCTTGCCAATGGGGCGGACTGGGCGCCATGGGGAGTTCAATTGTCTGCCCATCATAGACCGGCCATCGTCAACCGGCTGTTCGCCCGCGCCATCAACAGCCTTCCGGCACCCTTGAATGAGGAGCGGGCCCTCATCGTTCGGCAAAGGGGCGGAAACTTTGGATACCGCCCGCGCTACGCGGCAAGAATAGGACGCGAGACGCGGGCACAAGCAAACGAGCTATGCAAGGCTATAGAGGCGGCCGGAGGTGCCTGCACCGTCTTTGCGAACTAGAGCCGTTCCGGGTGAAACGAAATCATCCGAAACGCTCTATCTCTTTGCATTTTCACGGTCCCACGCAAAACTGCTGGCGCAGCCCCGCACAGATAAAAGCAGATACTAACGCCCGTAAACCTTAAGGGAAGCGGCCTACCAGCAGCAGAAGCCGCCATCCACGAGAAGATCGACACCTGTTACAAAGCTTGCCGCATCCGAGAGCAGGAAAACGGCAGGGCCAACCATTTCATCAACGGTCGCCATGCGCTGCATGGGTGTCTGCTCTTCGAAGAGCTTGGTCTGATGCACCATCTCAGGGCGCGTGTTCATAGGCGTGGCCGTGTAACCCGGCGAAATGGTGTTGACGCGAATACCACGGCCGACCCATTCCATAGCCATGGATTTCGACATGTGAATCACGCCAGCCTTGGATGCATTGTAATGGCACTGCATCAGGCCCCGGTTGACGATGACGCCGGACATGGACGCAATATTGACAATTGCCCCCCGCCCATGTTTCAGCATGGCTTGCGCTTCCGCCTGACACGACAGAAAGACGCCTTTCAGATTGATGTCCATCATGGTCTGAAATTGTTCTTCCGACATCTCTTCCGCCGGATTGGCATTGGCAATTCCGGCAGCATTGACCGCAAGCGACAGCGCCCCCAGCTCAGCCTCCGTACGTTCCACTGCCTCTGCAAGCGAAGACTTGGAGGTGACATCGGCGGCGATTTCGATGCAGCGACGGCCCGTCCTGCCAATGAAGTCCGCTGTCTGCTTCAAACCGTCATCGGTGCGACGATCGAGAAGCGCAACATCGGCCCCGCACTGTGCCAACCCCATGGCAATGCGTTGGCCGATGCCGCTGCCAGCGCCGGTGACCAGCGCCACCTGGCCCGACAGATCGAAAAGTTGAGGTGCATTGAGCCGAATGTCGGACATTTGGCTTCCTTTCCTTACAGTGTTGCCAATTCCATGATTGAAACATCATTCGCTTTATCGTGATCGAGAATGCCGGTTTGTCTGCCTTGCGCCAGAACGAGGATGCGGTTGGAAACACCCAGCACTTCTTCAAGATCGGAACTTACCACGATGACGGCGACGCCCTGCCGCGCGAGACCGGAAATAATGTCGTAGATACCAGCGCGCGCGCCGACATCGATACCACGCGTGGGCTCATCCAGCACCACGACCTTCGGATTGCGGATCAGCCATTTTGCGATCACGACCTTCTGCTGATTTCCGCCGGAAAGATCGGAAGCCGATTGGTCGGCCTTGCCCTTCACCCCAAAGGCGGAAATAGCCTTGTCGACGAGCGCGGACTTTTTGGAACGGGTTATCCAGCCACCCTCGAAGCGATCGAGATTGGCATAGGCTACATTCTCACCGATCTGGTGTTGAACGACGAGACCTTGCAGCTTGCGATCCTCCGGCACCATCACGAGGCCCTTTTCGATTGCATCGGCGGGACTTGAAAGCTTCAGCACTTCGCCGTTCAGACAAACCTCACCGCCACGAACCGGATCAGCGCCGCAAATGCAGCGCACGAGCTCGGTGCGCCCCGCACCGATCAGCCCCGCGATACCGAGGATTTCACCTTCATGAACGTCGAAGCTCACATTCTCGAATGCGCCATCCGCACCAGTCAGGCTCTTGACCTCGAGTACCTTGCGGCTCTCCGGCTGGGGCAAAGGCGGGAACATGCGTTCCAGAGATCGGCCTACCATGCTTTCGACAATGGTGCGTACCGGGGTCTTGCTATCGGCAAATTCATTGACGCGATGACCATCGCGCAGAACCACGATGCGATCGGCAATCTTGGCGATCTCTTCCATACGGTGCGAGATATAGATGATCCCGACACCCTCCGCCCGTAACTTGCGGACCTGTTCGAAAAGCGCTTCGGTTTCGGCACCGCCCAGTGCGGCAGTGGGCTCGTCGAGGATCATAAGTCTGGCATTGAGCGCCAATGCCTTGGCAATTTCGATCAATTGCTGATTGGCAGTTGAGAGCCCTGCGACCTTGCGCGTTGCCGGAATGTGCAGGTTGAGACGTGCCAGTTGCTCCTGGGCCCGCCGCACCATATCGGCGCGATCCAGTACGCCGTTCTTCATCGGCCATCTGCCTATGAAGACATTTTCTGCAATGGAAAGCTCTGGCAGAAGCTGGAGTTCCTGGTGGATGAGGACAACGCCCTTGTCGATTGCCTCTCTGGGCGAGGCGGGGGCGTAGGGTTTGCCCAGCCAGGTCATGCTGCCTTCAGATGGCGTTCTCGATCCGGCAATAATGCCGGAAAGCGTTGATTTCCCGGCACCGTTCTCGCCAAGCAAAGCCACCACTTCGCCGGGATAGATGTCCAGATCCATCTTATGCAGAACCTGCACCGGGCCGTAGCTTTTGCTGACGCCCTTCAAGCTCAGAAGCGGTTCTTTCACAGCCATTCTCCTCAAGCGGCCATCGCCTTTGGTCAAGAAAACGGCCCCGCTCATGCAAGCGGGACCGTCCGGGAGGTTATCAGGGATGTTCAGCGATGAAGCCGGCAACATTGTCCTTGGTTGTCAGCGTCGCATCCTGAAGCTGGACAGCGGGAACCTTTTCACCAGCCACGAGCTTCGTCGCCATCTCGACAGCCATGCGACCCATCTTCTGCGTCTGCTGGGTTGCCGTCACATCAAAAACGCCGTTCTTGAGGGCTTCAAGCGCTGCGGTATCGCCATCGAAGCCGCCAACCACGATCTTCTGGGAAGGATTGGCCACCTTGATAGCCTGGGCAGCGCCAAGCGCCAGACCGTCAGCCTGGGCAAACACAATGTTCACATCCGGGTTGGCCTGCAGCATGTTCTGCATGATCTGGAAGCCTTCGTCCTGGCTCCACATGTTCGACCACTGCTCAGCCACGATCTTTACGCCGGAATTGGCCTTGACCGCTTCCATGCAACCCTTTGTGCGGTCCACTTCAGGCGTCGTGCCTTTCTGGCCGTGGATGATGACCATCTTGCCCTTACCGCCAGCCTGCTTGATGATGTAATCGCACACAGCCTTTGCGGAAGAAACGGAATCCGTGGCGATGAACGTATCGCCGGGAGCACCATCGGCGTTGCGGTCAACGTTCACAACCGGAACCCCTGCGGCCTTCGCTAGCTTCACCGGCACGGTGGCTGCAGCGGCACCGGCTGGAATGTAGATGAGGGCATCGATATTCTGCGTCAACAGGTCCTGGATCTGGTTGACCTGGGTTGGGCCGTCACCCTTTGCATCAACGGTGATAACTTCAAGCCCGCGCTTCTTGGCTTCCGCCTCTACCGACTGCTTGATCTGGTTGAAGAAGTTTGCCTGCAGGTTGGCGACGGCCAGGCCGATCTTCTTGGCTTCCTTGGCCTGAACAGAACCAAGCGAAACAGCCAGAACGGCGGCAGAGGCGAGCAGGATGCGTGCGAATTTCATGTTTTCCTCCTGGGGTTGATCGGCCTGAAGGTTAGAACCTCCCCCCTCATGGCCGTTGCGACGCCCTCCCCCATTCAGGGAGGGAATTGGGTCGGCGGCAAGCAGTTGCCGCCAGTGTTAAGGTCAGCGGCTGCGCTTGCGCAGGGTTTCTGCAGCGACGGCAATGACAATCACCACGCCGATAATAACCTGCTGCAAAAACGGTGAGACGTTGAGAAGGTTAAGCCCGTTGCGCAGGACACCGATGATCAGGACGCCGATCAGCGTTCCGCCAATCCCGCCTGCCCCGCCTGAAAGGGACGTTCCGCCAATCACCACCGCTGCAATCGTGTCCAGCTCATAGCCAAGACCGCTGGAAGGCTGCACCGAGTCGAGACGCGCGGCCAGAACGATACCGGCAAGGCCAGCCAGCATGGAGCACAGGACATAAACTGCGACAGTGACGCGCGGCACATTGATACCGGCCAAGCGAGCCACTTCGGGATTGCCACCCACAGCATAGAGCATGCGGCCTTCCGCACGGAATTGCAGGAAAATCCAGGCGGCCAAAGCCACGATCAACATGATGAAGACAGTTGCTGTGAGAATGCCGAAATGGCGGTCAATGGCCAGCATCATGAACCAATCGGGAAAGCCGACAATCTGCTGGCCATCGGTGATCATGTTGGCGACGCCACGTGCGACAGACATCATGGCAAGCGTTGCAATGAAGGCCGGCACACGGAAACGCGTAATCATCAATCCGATCACAAGACCGCTGAGGGCGGAAGCCAGAAGCGCAAATGGAATGGCCACCGCCATAGGCAGCCCGGCCACATTGGCCGTCCAGCCCATCACCATCATCGAAAGTGCCAGCACTGAACCGACAGAAAGATCGATGCCGCCGATCAGGATCACGAAGGTCATCCCGACGGCCATGATACCAAGCACGGTGATCTGATCGAGGATGTTCAATCCGTTGCGCAAGGACAGGAAACTGTCACTCATGACGCTCAGGAATAAGCAGAGCGCCACAAGCCCGAGCAGCGGCCCCGTTGCGCCAGATAGCCAGGCGAGGCCTTTTCGTGTTGATGTTGCTTGTTTTACATCCAGCGAAACCATCTGTCCTCCCGATCAGCAGCCATAGGCAACAGCCGATCTGCATAAATATTCGCGTTTGTTATTTAATTCGATAGCAATGCCTGCTGAGGCTGTCAACTCGGTTCAGGACGGCTTTTCAGTCTCAGCGCAAATTATATTTTTTGTCCGGCGGGTTGACTCGAATCCAGTTCGTGCAAAAATATCGCTAGTCGCATATTTATGCATTAAGAGGTTTTCATGCAGTCGCAAGAACTGGAGCGCGTGGCGCGCCAAATCCGCAGACGCGATCTTCAAGCCGTTTTTGAAGCGGGTGCGGGCCACATCGGTGGTGAAATGTCTGCCATCGACATTATGACCGCATTGTACTTCCGGGTGCTGCGGATCTATCCCGATCAACCAAGGCATCCAGAGCGCGATCGCTTTGTGCTGTCGAAGGGTCACACGGCCTGTGCACTTTATGTGACGCTGGCAAAGCGTGGCTTCTTCCCGGAGGAGGAATTGAGCACATTCCTTCAGCCCGGGTCACGCCTCAACGGCCATCCCAACTGCAACAAGGTTCCGGGCGTGGAAACAAACACCGGGCCGCTTGGTCACGGCCTTCCGGTTGCCGTGGGCATGGCCAAGGCCGCCAAGCTGAGCGGTGCGGGCTACCATACCTATGTCATGACCGGCGACGGAGAAATGCAGGAAGGCTCAAACTGGGAAGCCATTATGGCAGCCGCGCAGTTTGCCCTGAATAACCTGACGTTGATCATCGATCACAACCGTTTCCAGCAGGGCGCAGCTCTCGCCGATACAAATGACATCGCACCTCTTCGCCCCAAGCTTGAAGCTTTCGGTTGGGACGTGTCGGAAATCGACGGGAACAGGATGTCTGAGATCGTTCCCGCCCTGGAGAAGCGGAGCGAGAGACCGCATTGCATTGTCGCCCATACCAACAAGGGCCATGGCATTTCCTTCATGCAGGACCGGGTGGATTGGCATCACAAGGTTCCCAACCGGGAACAGTACGAAATTGCCCTTGCAGAACTGTCGGAGTCCAACTGATGAATGCTCTTGCCCCCACCGGAAAGCTGCATGATTGCCGCGATGCCTTTGCTGAAACACTCGAGCGGCTGGCAGCGACAAACGAGGCCATCGTTGCAGTGTGCAATGACTCCGTTGGCTCCTCAAAGCTTGGCGGCTTCAAGACCAAGTTCCCGGACCGCCTGGTCAATGTCGGCATTGCCGAGCAAAACATGGTCGGCGTCGGTGCAGGTCTTGCCAATGGCGGCCGCCTGCCCTTCGTCTGTGGTGCCTCCTGCTTCCTGACAGGGCGCGCGCTGGAACAGATCAAGGCCGACATTTCCTACTCCAACGCGAATGTGAAGTTGATCGGCATATCCTCCGGCATGGCCTATGGGGAACTCGGACCAACGCATCACTCCATCGAGGATTTTGCCTGGACTCGCGTTCTGCCCAATCTACCGGTGATCGCACCCTGCGACCGCATCGAAACGGCAGCGGCCGTGGAGTGGGCTGCGAATTACGATGGTCCGTGCTTCCTGCGCCTGTCCCGCGTTGGCGTGCCCGATCTTCTGCCGGAGGGGCATGTTTTCGTGCCCGGCAAGGCAAATCTCTTGCGGGAAGGCAGGGATCTGACGTTGATTGCAAACGGCACGCTGACCCACCGCATGATGACGGCGGCTTCACTCCTTGCACAGCATGGCATTGAAGCGCGCGTTCTCAACATGGCAACGGTTCGCCCTATTGATGAAGAGGCCATTGTGGCCGCCGCTCATGAGACCGGCGCCATTCTGACAGCGGAAGAGCATTCGATCTTCGGGGGCCTTGGATCTGCTGTTGCAGAGGTGGTCGTTGATCAAGCCCCGGTGCCCATGAAGCGTCTGGGAGTACCCGGTGTTTATGCTCATACCGGCTCTGCCGAATTTCTGCTGGATGAATTCGGCATGGCGGCGCCTTCAATCGTAGAAGCGGCACTTGCTCTTCTCAAGCGCAAGTAATTCAACATCTGGTACGAGGGCCGGTCTTGCAGCCGGCCTTTTTAACGAAGCGGAGATTTTGCGTGCGGGCCATTCTTGCCATTGATCAGGGCACAACCAATTCAAAGGCCATTCTGGTTTCGGAGCAAGGCGAGATCCTCTCGCGCGGCTCCTCTGCCGTCGGCATCTCCTATCCAAAGCCAGGCTGGGTCGAACAGAGCCCGGATCGCATTTGGGCCTCCGTTTGCGAAGCCATCGCGATCTGCCTGGACGGTCAGGCAAACATCGAGATTGAAGCCGTCGCAATCTCGAACCAGCGCGAATCCGTGACCATGTGGGACGCTCTGAGCGGGGAAGCTCTGGGGCCTGTGCTGAGCTGGCAGTGCCGCCGGACTGCCGACGACTGCGCACGGCTTTCATCAGTCGGACATTCTGACCGCGTGATGGCGCTGACTGGCTTGCCGCTCGATCCCATGTTCCCCGGTTCAAAAATGCGCTGGCTTCTGGAGCGAGCGCCTGCAGGAAAGACTGTCAGGCTTGGGACAATAGACTCCTGGCTGATCCACCGAATGACCGGAGGGGCTCATCATGCCTGCGATGCCGCCAATGCTGCCCGCAGCCAGCTTCTGGATCTGGAAAAACAGGTGTGGAGCGAGGAACTTTGCGAGCTTTTCGAGGTGGCCCCATCCTGCCTGCCCGACGTCCGCGATAGCGCCAGCCAATTCGGCGTGACGTCCGGGGTACCCGGTTTGAAGGACGGGATTCCGATTGCCGCAGCGATCGGCGATAGTCATGCTGCCCTCTTCAGTCACGGCGCATTCCATCCAGGCGATGGGAAGGTGACCTTTGGCACCGGCTCTTCGATCATGTCCACGTTGTCGTCCTATGTGGCACCGAGGGATGGCATCACGACAACCGTTGCATGGCGGCTCGACGGAAAGCCGACCTTTGCCTTTGAAGGCAATATTCTCGTTTCCGCAGCAAGCCTTCCCTGGATGACGGAAATTCTCGGGCTTCCCGATGTGGCAGCACTTTGCGAACTGGCTGCATCCGCGGCACCCGGTGGCCCCGGCTTCGTGCCAGCATTCGTTGGGCTCGGTGCCCCCTATTGGGATACGGCCTCTCGCGCGCTCTTCTCGCAAATCAACTTTTCTACCAGTCGTGCGCAAATGGCCCGCGCTGTAACAGATTCCATTGCCTTTCAGGTGCATGATGTGATCGCCTGCATGCAGGCTCAATCGCCGGAACCAATGGGCAGGCTTTTTGTAGACGGCGGTCCCAGTCAAAACGGCTTCCTGATGCAATGCGTGGCCACTATGTTGGATCGCAACATCATTCAGCGCAATGCACCGGAGGCATCGGCCCTCGGTGCAGCCTATCTTGCCGGCCTTTCCATTGGACTCTGGAAGAGCCTGGAGGAGATTGCCGCTCTGTCTGCTGGCGGTACCGTGATCGAACCCCAGCAGGAAGACCGGGAAACGCTGCTGACGACATGGCGCGATGCTGTTGCCCGCTCGACCTTCGCCCCCACAACCGCTAAACGTGAATAATCATTCACACCGGAGGGTAACGTGGGGCGCATCAATGAACTCAGGCTGATCACACGCGTGGCGCAGATGTATTACATCGAGCGAAAGCGACAGGCGGACATTGCCGAACATCTTCATCTGTCTCAGGCTACCGTCTCGCGCATGCTGAAAAAGGCAGAGGCGGAAGGCATCGTGCGCACCAGCGTCATCCCGCCTGCCGGCACTTTCAGCCATCTGGAGGATGGACTGCGCGAACGCTTCGCGATCCCGGAAGCCATTGTCGTGGACTGCTCAGAAGATCGCGACGGCGCCATCATGTCTCGTATCGGGGAAGCGGCAGCGCATTTGCTCGAAGCAACCCTTTCCGCCGGGGAAGTTATCGGCGTTTCAAGCTGGAGCCAGACCATCTTCAAGATGGTTGAAAACATTCATCCGCAGAAAGGCGCTGTTGCAAAATACGTGGTCCAGACCCTGGGGGGCATGGGGGATCCTTCCGTTCAGACCCATGCAACGCAATTGACCACCAGGCTTGCCAGATTGACTGGCGCGGAACCCAAGCTTCTGCCTGTGCAAGGCCTTGCCTCCTCGCGGGAAGCAAAGCTCCTGATGCTTTCCGACCCGTTCGTGCGGGAAACCACCGACCTATTCGGCAGCATATCGTTGGCTATTGTCGGCATCGGCGCGGTCGAGCCATCGGAGCTTCTGGCACGTTCGGGAAACATATTCTCATCTCGCGAATTGTCAGATTTGGCCGAGGCTGGAGCTGTCGGAGACATCTCGCTGCGCTTTTTCGATAAGGACGGCAAATCCGTCAAAACGCCCCTAGATGATCGGGTGATCGGACTACCTTTGGAAAACCTGAACAATGTCGAGCGTGTCATTGCTCTTGCCGGTGGACAGAAGAAGACCGAGGCCATTGCGGGTGCTTTGAGAACCGGGGTGATCGACGTTCTCGTCACAGACAAATTTACGGCAGAGCGGCTTGTCGCGATGCCAGGGTAAGCACTCAGAACAACGAGGAAGCATTTCGGATTATTCCGTCTTGCGGGAATGCTAAGGGAAGACGAAAGGGAGGATGATGAAGCGCTTCGAGGGACAGGTCGTTTTTGTAACGGGCGGCAACAAGGGTATCGGTTACGGGATTGCCCGTCGATTCGCGGAGGAAGGCGCCCGGCTTGCCATCGCCGCACTTGAAGAGAACACACCAGAGATTGCCCGCCAGTTGAGTGAGGAGACCGGCGTGAAAACTCTTGGTCTCACCCTTGACGTCCGCGATGCTGAGGCCGTCCGCTCCGCCTATGGAGAAGCGGAAGCAGCACTTGGGCCCCTTTCAATCTCGGTGCAGAACGCTGGCGTGATTACCATTTCCAAGGTTGAAGACCTCACGGCAGATGAGTGGGACCTCAACATGGAGGTGAACACCAAAGGTGCGTTTCTGTGTTGTCAGGAGGCCATTCGGCGGTTCAGGGCAAGTGGCACCAAAGGTCGCCTGATCAATACCGCATCCGGCCAGGCGCGGCAGGGATTCATCTACACACCCCATTATGCCGCATCAAAATTCGGTGTGGTCGGCCTCACCCAAAGTCTCGCCAAGGAAGTTGCGGCAGAGGGTATCACCGTCAACGCCATTTGCCCCGGCATTATTCACACCGACATGTGGGACTATAACGACCGCGTCTGGGGAAAGATGCTGGGCAATTACGGGCCGGGCGAACTCATGGCAGAATGGGTCAGGAACATTCCGATGCAAAGGGCAGGCACTGTTGCAGAGGTCGCTGGTCTCGTCAGTTTTCTCGCATCGCGTGATGCAGACTATATCACCGGCCAGACAATCAATGTCGACGGTGGGCTGATTATGTCCTGACAGAGACCGGGAAGCGGCAATCCAATCGCCGACGGGCTGTCACAGTATCCCCCAGGCTCTGAAACGTCCCCTCCCCGTGACTTCACGAAGATTGAGTTCTTCAATCAGACGAAGGGCTGCCCGTTGCGTAATCTGGGCAGCCTGCGCAACCATTTCCGTCGACACTACCGGCCGCGACAGCACAACTTTAACCACCTCCGGCAATCGCGACGAAGACCTGCGTCCCGTCAGACGCCGATCCAGTAATTGCTTGGCCAGAAGCAAGCGGTCATGCTCCTTCAATCCCTGTTCGGCGGAAATCTGTATCGCGCGTAGAAAGGCGCCAAGGCGCACCTCCGCCTTGCGGTGCGTTCGTTGTTCGCGGCCTATCGACTTCAAGCCGATATTCAGACCCGGCAGCAAAGACACAAACCCTGCCCTTTTGAGGCTTGAAGCCACGAGAAGCCGGCCTAACCACGCCTGTCTCTGAAAAACCTCCAGTTTGTTCCAGGCATCAAGGAGAAGAACGGCCTGCAGCATTGCCGGGCGTGATTGAACATGCGGCACTATATCCAGCCATTGCGCCAACCGTCCGTCTTCATTCCAGTCCATATCGTAAACAACCGGATCTCGTGTCGCCGCCTGGGGTGAAGCAAGACCCGTGTCTCGCAAGACCGCTTCCGTTCGTGCCAACAGGGCGTCCATCTCTGCGATCTCTCGCGACAGAGGATCAAAGCCGTCGTCCTCTGGTACTCGCGTATTCTCCACCGTGCGCAGGATTGCTTGCTGTATCGTGACTGTCTCACCCTGCTCCGACCGGCGAAGTGCGTTGATACCGCTTGCCGTCAGCGCCCATTCTCCCGTCTCTTGAGCAAGGCGGCGCCTCGCGCGAAGCACCTCTCTCGCAATCGTCAATTCATGGCTGGGCGCACGAACATCCTGTCCGGCATCATGGAGCACAAGTTCTTCTGCATGGACAAGTTCACCGTCAACCCAGAGAGAAGCGCATGCGTCAGCGAAGTGAGTGCGTTCCACAAAACCCTCTTGAATGGGAGACCGGGCTAACCGTTCATCGAGCCTGCATAGATCGGCTGATGCTCTCACGAGTGGGTCAAGCAGTTCATCAAGTACGAATTTGGGTTGAATGTAAGCCATTGAAATTATGGTAAACGAAACCCTAAACGGACGCTAGATGAGAGTTTGTGTCCGTCACCGGCTGACGCCCCATTTCTAGTGGATTTGGGTAGCATTCCTGAAGAATGGACGTGTCTCAATCGCAATGCATCGCCTCTACTCACCATAGCAACTTCCACTGATTCGAACCACAGGTCTTGGATGCGATGAGGTATTAGCCAGTGCGTCCGGGGTTTTACAGGCCATGCTTGTTTTGCTGAGCATGTGTTTGGCCCTTAGAAGCGACATGACCAAGGGCACTGGTGAGAAGCCCTGCCGCTCCGCCCTCTTCGACAGATCGCACAGATAGGCCGCAGGACTTTGAATGCTGTCCAGTTTTTCCAGCATGCCTGCAAGGACGATGGCAGCGTTCATCGGCCCCATCACTGTCACGCTACGATGATAGGTATGGGACGAAATACCGAGCATGGAGCGTGCGAGAGACGCAGCAGACGCTAGATCGTGCCATGTTCTGATGATGCCTTGCGGGCTGTAATTGATTATTTCCGGGCATGCACGCAGCACCATGTCCAGTGGAATAGAGGGAGAAACCGTCAAACGCTTCGCATTATCTTCATGAGCCTGTGGCATTCTCTCTGCGTTCAGTGCTTCGCCGTTTTCAGATTCAGGAAGAGATTCGGATTCTGACTCCTCTATGTGACGGACATTGTGACCGTCACTGACGGACAAAACATCCAATTTCTTTTCCTTTTTCAGGGTGTTGATCACCTCTTCCTTGAGAACTTGCAGTTGGCGGAGAACGGACTCGATCTGCGCCAGATTTGCAGTCCGTGGAAGTTGAGCAAGAATTGAGTCCAGCCGTGCCTCGGAGTTTTCATTGGATGCGAGGTTTCCGATAGCGATCAGTTTGCGGATGTCACGACGGCACAGAGAAAGCATATCCTTGCTGCGCTTCAGTTGCATGCGCTGTTCGGCAACCTGCTCTGCCATTTCAGCAAACTCATGCGCTCGCTTGAGAAGCGGTTCCAGGCTGAAGCCGAATGCGATCTCTATTGATCCGGTCTTGTTGCGATGGGCGTAGCGTTTGCCGTTGGGGCTATCGTGGCGCTCAATCACTCCAGCCTCCGTCAGGGCGGCAAGATTACGTCTGAGCGTGCGGCTGCAAATTCCGTGAGAGCGGGCAGAGAGCTGGGCGTTGGATGGAAACACCACCAACATGCCGTCAGGCTTCAACTCGCTGTCAGGGAAGAAGGAAAGCAGTGCATTGAGAACTGCCAGAGCCCTGTGCTGCAGACCGAGTTTCTCACGTGCTTCGCATATGTCCCGATAGACCTTCCATTTGTCGACAGAGAGGCTCGCCTTGGTTTCGGCACTCATCATCTGCCGTTTTACCAAGGCAAGCGTCATCGACCGCCGCCCAAAGGGCGTCGTTATCTTGTCGCTCTGCATTTTCCTTCACCTTCCACAAGGCAAAAGAAATCCGCTCACCAAAACGGTGCCAAAAACTCTTGACTGCGATTCGTGAAAATGCGATTCTCTGTCTTGCTTAAGGATATGAGAAGGGCTTCCACGACGGAAACGTTTGGGGGGCCTTTTTCTTTTGCTACTGAGCCTTTCCTGACTGTTTCAGATATTCCGAGTGCAGATGCGGCAGCTGCTCCGAGATGAACTCGGCAAAGCCTACCGGCACTGTTTTGTTGAAGCTGATCTTGGAGCCAGATCGCGAATGCGCGATGGTTCCAATTATCAAACCGCCCGCATGGATTTCACGCGTACCGGCTCGGCTCGGCGCACTTTCCTGCTCTGCTTTCAAAGCCGCGAGAGCCAATGAGAACCGGTCTGCTCCGTCCTTGGCACGTGTTAGAGATGCCTCGACGCGCTGCGCAGCGTTCTGCGTTTCCTGCCAGATCTCCACAAGCTCCATCCAACGCCGGCGGCCTTTATCAGGGCTGCGGCCGATCAGACGCAAGGCATCGCCCGGGATGACCGACGCAATTCGGATCATCTCAGATATGTGCGATTTTCCGGTGGAGAGCGATGCGCAGATGACATCACGACTGAAGCCGGCCTGTTCCTGCGCATAGGCGAAGCTGCATTTCTCGATGAAGGTGAGATCATCACGGTTTGTGTTTTCTTCACCCTGATAGATGATGGCCTGTTCATCGCTCAGTTCCTTGACGATGGCGCGGAACTTGATGCCCAGCTCACGCGCGGCAGCGAGCCTGCGACGCCCATAGACGATCTGAAAGGGCTTGGATCCATCCGAGAGCGGACGGACAAGACCGGGCACGATCTGTCCCTGTTGCCGCATCGACTCGAGGATTTCCGCCATGGCACCGTCGTCATAGGCACCATCGAAGCGATCCTGAATAGCCGATTCAGCAATCTGATCGACATCGATCTCGGCGATGCGATCACCTTCCTTCAACAGGCGATCCAGGATCTCACCCCTCTCCTGCATCTGGCGGATGCCATCTGCGACTTTCTTGAGATGAGGAGATTGCGAAGGCGGTGCGGCAGGCTGAGGCGCTGCTGGGGCAGGCGCTTGCATCTGCCCCAGCACATTCGCAAACATGCCCTTGGAATCTTTACGGCTCATACACGCCCCCATGCAGACCAGATGAGTTTTTCAATCTCTTCATTGGCTGCGTTCAGTGATTCAATGGCGCGGTCATAGGTCTTCGGTGAAGAGAACCGGCTGCGTTGAACTTCATACAGGCTCTGTTTCCAGGTCAGAGCGTCCGCCACGGCTGTCGATTTGATCATCATGTTGAGGAGAAGGTTTTCTCCAAACACCTGACGCATCAGAGCGGCCATATTGGCTTGCGGGTGATCGTTCGGTTCAAATTTGGTAATCAGGAAGCGGGCGAAGTCCCAGGATACGGAAGCGCCGATATCGTTGAGGATCTGCATATAGGATGATGCAAGCTCCAGGAATTTTCCGGTCGCGTCCACATCCAGCATATGTGCCGGCACCGGAATGATCACGCCTGTCGCAGCGGTCAGTGAGGAAAGGGTCAGGAAGTTGAGTGACGGGGCAGAATCCATGAGGATGATATCGTAATCATCCGAGACCTGCTCGAGTGCCTGGGAAACACGCAGAAGAAAGCTCGTGCCGCTTTTGCGCATTTCCAATGCGACTGCTGTTTCGAACTCTGTCAGTTCCAGCCCTGCGCAGATAACATCGAGGCCAACGATATGCGTTTTATGAATGAGTTCGCGTGTCGGGCGTGGGTTCTCAAAGCGAATTGCTGCGTAGAAGGTATCGTCGCTTCTGGGGTCGAATGTGGGCAGCGTGCCGTATAGGCTGGTCAAGGACGCCTGTGGGTCAAGGTCGAGTGTCAGGACGCGGTAACCCTTCAAGGCGAGATAATGTGCCAAGTGAATGGTCGTGGATGTCTTGCTGGACCCGCCCTTGAAATTGGTCACGGAGATGATCTGGCAAGCCTCGCCTTCGACGCGGCGTGGGTTCATCCACTTCTTGCGTCCGTTTTCGGCGAGCATCATCCGCAGTTCGAGGATCTGTTCCAGCGTGTACATGCGGCGACCATTGCCGCTGACTTCAGGGGTTGGTCCCTTCTCTTTCTGAACGATCTGGCGAATATAGGCCTCAGAGACATCCAGTAATTGAGCCACTTCCGCTGCCGGAAACAGGCGCATCTCCCGCAAGGAGTCAGGCGGATATTGCGCAAGCGAAAGGCTTTGCAGTGCGCTATCGAGCTTCGTCGAGAAGCTCTGCATAAAATCAAGGCTACTTAGGTGGCGGTTCACGATTCGGTTCCTCGGTTCATGCGATCAGATAAAGTCAGCCTTGGTTAACAGCTCGTCAACGCAGGCGATGTTTCGGAAAAAATCGAAACTTCGCCATTTCAGCGCAACTACAAACTTATATCGATTCGGATTGAGGAGGAATGGGCCAAAAGTTCCCCGCGGGGAACTGCTGTGAGAACGCGATAACCTGTTCCCCGCGGGGAACAGGTGGCGTTCTGGATATGTTGCTTCAGTATCTTCGTGTGGCGCCGTCGTTCAAAGCGAAGCCTGCCGCACGACGCGCCAATCGGGCTGCCCGAGGTTCAAGGGCCAAGGGTGCACTTCTCGATCATTGAAATAGACGACCTCTGTGAGCAGATCCATCTCCGCAGGGCGCAGTGTCGCATCGTTCATCCAGTTGGAAACATAAGCGTCGCTGCCCTCATACCCCAGTTCGGCAACCCAGACTTCCTTGCCGAAAGGCTGTACGAGATCATAGCCCGGCTTGAGTGCCTCCACGAATGCCCTCGCCCCGCCCAAGGAAAGCTCATCATATTGCTCCAGTCCAAAGACTGAAAGTCCGATAAGGTCCAGCTGATCACCCCCCGGGAAGTAGGCCGCAAGGTTGGGCAGGCCCTTGGGCGACCACATGATGCGGGCATTAGGGGCCTCCTGTCGCACAATCCCAATCATGCGCCTCCATGCCGTTTGGAAGTCTTCCGGCGGCCAGCCAGACCAGGAAAAGCGGCCGGTAGTGTCTTCCATCTCCTGCGCCCAGCGGATGACGACCGGGCGGCTCAAGCTTCCGGCCACTCTGGAGATTTCTCGCATGTTTCCATCATAGGTCCCGTTAAGGACGCGCCGCCTGAGTTCGTCGCTCGAGACCCGCCAGTTTTCATCCCATGACCAAGGTTCCACCGTAATCAGCAGGTTGCGATTGCGCTCGGCGGCGTAGCTATCGGCAGCGCGTAAGGAGGCAAGATCAACATCTTCCCATGGAAGAAAGAGTGCTTCAGTGCTCACGCCGGATTGACCGCCGAAATCACCCCACGGATCGTAGGCACCAAAGGCGAGCCCGTCCTGCCTCAGTATCGGGCGCTTGTCCCGGATTGTCTGTTGGCTTGGCAGATTGGCGACGGTACGGGTTAAGGCGCCGGATGCAGCCAAGCCGCCCATCGACAAGGCGGCAATGGAGAACTGTCTTCTGGAAAACCGTGACATGACACTCACCCTTTTGGCTTGAGCCTCAGCGATTGCTGGAAGCGCGATGCCGGTGCCGATACCGTATCGGCACCGGATAGTTTCCGAATTTCGTCTTTTGGCCGGATCTTGGCGTGGCGGAAGATGTACCAGTTGCCAGCGGGGTGGCGTCGCTGGAAGATCACTTTGTCTGCCCGCATATGGCCGAAGCAGGTGGCCGCTCGCGCGCTCCCTTCACGCGTTGTCCACCGCGCAAACATGCAGAGCTTGCCGTTGTCATCCACTGTCCAGCGACCGATGCCGATAGATGGCTTTCCCCCTTCGGCGGTATAGGCATTGAATTTCATTCCTTTCGTCGACAATCTGCCGCCGCCAGCTTTCCAGACCCAGGTTTTGTCGCCGTAAAGTTCAGTCAGTTCGCGGGCGGAGAGCGGCACGACAACGCGGTCTGTCGCCCCTGCGCCGGCCGGAGCGAGGAATGAAAAGGTCATCGCCAGTGTCGAAACCAAGAGCTTTGCAAGATGCTTCATGTTCTGCCCTCCCCGGCCCTTAAACTGGAGTTTCCTTCATTCCAGGGGCCGACCAAATGAACTCGGAACTTGTGGATCGTGGACTTGCCGCCAAGCCCGGCACCGGCGACCTTGAACTGCGTTTGCGTCAGGCGAACGAAATTCTGTCCCTCGGCCAGTGAGGCCACTGCCAGTGGTGCCTGTTCAGTAACAACGCCGAGAGGCGCCAGAGCGGTAATGAAGGCTGTGGCGGTCAGGGCAATGCTTTGTCGCGCTTTTGAAAATGCGGCCCGGCCATTTTCAAGGAGGTGCCGCGAAACAATCAGGCAGCACCCCACGGCATAGACCAGGATATTCAGATAGGCGAAAATGAAGAAGCCATGTGCGGCGCCGTCCTTCGAGGCGAACCAGATGACCGCCGAGCTCAGCATAGAAAGGCCGAGATAGGGCGCAAGAACCGTGGCAGTTAAGGGAGATGTCGCCCCCTGCCCTTTCGGTGTAATTCTGAAGTCCACAAAGCCGCCTCGCAGGTGATCGCCAAGGGCAAGGATGCAGCCGAGAAGTGCCCAGGGCCAGCGTAGACACACGAAGGCTATGCCCTCCCACCCGAAGAGCTTCGCATTGGCGGGGCGATAAACGCCACTTGCCCGCCAGAAGAAGGCGGCCAGGATCAAGAGTGCTGATATTGGCAGACAATGGACCATGAATTCCGGCCAGGTGACGGATGCAAGCGGATGACCGCTTGCCAGCGCAATCAGCGGAAGGCTGAACATCACTGCCATGAAGAGCGATGAAAGTGGATACCAGAGCTGTGCGAAGAGAAATTGGAAGCGCAGGCGAGCCGGAAGCATCGGCACATATTGAGGCGAGTAGCGCAGGAGGATCGTCATCAAGCTGCGCGCCCATTGCAGTTCCTGGACAATCAGATCGCTGAATGTCTCTGGCCCGTCGCCGTGGGCAATCGCATCAACTGCATGCAGACCGCGCCAGCCGAAGGCATTCATCATCAGTGTTGTCGAATGATCTTCGGCCAGTTCAGGGCCAAGACCACCGATCTCCTTGAGTGCAGCGGTTCTGACCGCATAATGGGAGCCGATACACAGAGGCGCCCAGCCATTGTTATATCCCAGCTGAAGCGCGCCATGCAGGCTGGCTTCTGCATACAGGCGCCCTCTGGCAGCCCAACTGCGTGCGGCATTTGCATCACATAGGCTGGGGGCAGATACATAACCGATGCCTGGATCGTTGAAGGCCTTGAGAATGTTTGCAAGATAGCCGGGGGTTGGCGCGTGATCCGCGTCGAACTGTGCGACGAAATCATAGCGCTCATATCCTACGGTATCGTAGAAGTAGGCGAGGTTGCCTTCCTTGCAGCGCGTGCGTCTGGGCCATTCACGCCGATGATAGGCTGTAACCCCTTTGCGGCTGCAGATCTGTACCTCGTTTTCCGAGCACCAGTTTTTGACCTCATCAGAGGGGGCTTCATCAGCGAGCCACACATCCGGTCGTATAGGGCAGTCTTGGTGCTTCATCGCAATAAGCGTGCGTTTGACGACAGTGAACGGCTCAGACGGGGCCTTTGTCACGACCATTGCTATCCGGCCATGCGCCAAAGGCGCGCCGGGATCGATCCGTTTGGCAAAGAAGAAGAGGAGAATGAAATAGGCTGGAACAAGTGTGATCCAAGCCATGACAAGTGTGAGAAGCAAGAAGGTCGGCAAGCGATCGATGTGTGTAGGGTCGAGCCACCAGAGCCAGAAATTCAGGAGTGCGGCCAGCCACAGAAAAATGAACAGGACATAGACCCAACGGGAGCGGCCCCGGAACACGGGAACGAGATGGACCTCGGCGAGGAGAGGCACCTGACTCATGGCCGCATCCTCAAACCAAAGCCCGGTGCCGCAGTGGAGACGATTGTTCGCAAGTCGGATCGCTCAGGCGAAAATCTCAGCATCCGCTGTGCTTGACGGGGGTCGGCCACCAGCGCTGCCGGATCGCCTGCTCTTTGCGGTCCCACAGAGAAAGGCACAGATCTTCCCGTCAGCGTCTCTATGGTGCGGAGGACATCGAAAACAGAATGGCCCATGCCGGTACCAAGGTTGAGACGCAGGGCCCCGCCACCACCTTCCAGATGGCGCACCGCTGCAACATGCGCATCCGCCAGATCGGAAACATGCACATAATCCCGTACACAGGTTCCATCCGGTGTCGCGTAATCGGTACCGAAGATGTCGAGAGCGTCGATCTGTCCACTCGCCGCCATCAGCGCACGCGGAATAAGATGCGTTTCCGGATCGTGTCTCTCAAAAAGTTCGGAATCGGGGTCTGCCCCGGCAGCGTTGAAGTACCGCAGCGCAACATAACGCAGACCATAGGCCATTGCGTAATCTTCCAGTGCGAGTTCCAATATCAGCTTGGTGCGGCCATAGGGATTGATTGGCGTTTGTGGTGTTGTTTCGTCGATCAAAGGCTGCTCACACGCTCCATAAGTGGCGCAACTGCTTGAAAAGACTACATTTAGTGTTCTTGTCTGTAGACATGCAGAAAGAAGTGCGAGCCCCTGCAAGACGTTGTTTTCGTAATATTGTTGAGGGTTGCTCACCGATTCGCCGACATAGGCACTTGCTGCGCAGTGCACGACAGCCACCGGGCGATAAGTTTCGAGTGCCCTTGCGACCTTCTCAAGATCTCCAACATTCGTCTCGACAAGTAACCCCCAGCGAACTGCATCCGCATGGCCCGTCGAAAGATTATCGAGTGCGACAGGGGTAAACCCGGATAGGTGCAGGGCTTTGCAGATGTGACTGCCAATGAAGCCAGCGCCCCCGGTCACGAGGACGTACCGTCTCATGTCACGCCACCTCTGCGGCTTCTGGTGCGGTATTGGCTTTGGCCAGCACCCGATCGAAATAGCGCACCGTCTTTCGCAGTCCCTCTTCCAGGTGCACGGTTGGATGCCAAGCCAGCTCGGCCTGCGCCTTTGAAATATCCGGTCTGCGCTGGCGAGGATCGTCAATCGCGGCTGCAAGATGAACGATACGCGACCGCGAGCCGGTCAGGTCTCGTATCATTCGCGCCAGGTGAAGAACGGGATATTCAACCGGGTTTCCGAGATTTGTCGGACCAGTGATGCCATCGGGCGATCTGCTCATGCGCATGAACCCCTCGACAAGATCATCGACATAGCAAAGCGATCGCGTTTGCAAACCATCGCCATAGATCGTCATGTCTTCATTCTTCAGGGCTTGAACGATGAAGTTCGACACGACACGGCCGTCATCCAGCCGCATGCGCGGGCCATAGGTGTTGAAAATTCGGATAACCTTGATCTTGAGGTGATGCATACGGCGGTAATCGAAAAAGAGGGTTTCCGCGCTTCGCTTGCCTTCGTCGTAGCAGGCGCGGGGTCCAATCGGATTCACATTGCCCCAATAATCTTCCTGTTGCGGATGCTGAACCGGATCGCCATAAACCTCTGATGTCGAAGCCTGGACAATGACGGCATCGTTTCGTCGCGCCAGGTTGAGGCAGTTGATCGCTCCGATGACATTCGTGGTCAGCGTCCCAACCGGATCGCGTTGGTAATCAATAGGCGATGCAGGGGAGGCGAGGTTAAAGATCAGCGGCGCTTCCGCTCGAAAGGGCAGGCGAACATCGTGATGAATTGCCTGGAAATTGGTTCGGCCTACCAGATGGCTGACATTGGTCCTTCGTCCGGTGGAAAAATTATCAATGCAGGCCGTGTTGAGGCCTTCGCTGAGTAATCGCTCACAGAGATGAGATCCGAGGAAGCCAGCCCCACCCAGAACCAGAGCATCAGTCCTTATTCTCATGCCAGCTTCCCTTTGAAAGCCGTCGCGGACGGAAAGTATTCGACTCATGGTACCTACTCCAACACGGTTACTGCACGCAAAGGAGGCTCAGCGTGGCGTAAAGCGCCCCGTTAAAACCGGCGATACTGCGGAAATCAGAAGGTTATTCAGCCACGTCGCCGGACGTTAATCAATAATCAATAATGTTATAACTAATTTAGGTAGCTTGCTGCGCGGCCTAATACTTTCAGCCGCTCATGGCGGCCGAGGAGAAACAGCCTCAGGCCCAGGCGGGACAACGAGGAGAACGCGTTGGCGGTACATCCAGATCTATTGGCTTTGATGGCGACATTGACGATTGTCGCCTCCTGTTCGGCGATACCTGTTCCTCCAATCCGGCAGGTCGAGGTCGCCGCATTGCCATCCGCAACGGCGCGCGGCCCACAAAAGCCTATTGTGAAGGCTGAAAGCCGTAACCAGATTGACCCTATGCAGACCGCAGCGCTGACGCCGGCAGCGCCACGCATCTTTTCGGCCTCGCCCTATGTTTGTACACCGAGCGGGTTTGGCCAAAAGGCACGCTGCGTACTTCGGTAGTGCATTCGCCGGGCTCCAGGGAGGCCCTTGCTCCTGTCCGCTTGCAATATGTGCTCGGACAGGGCCCGCAAACTGATTGAGGCTAGATCTTCAGAGTGTCACCGGAGGAGATCCGGCAACTGATAGCTCAACCGCCTATTCGTCTTGTTTGTCAATTGTTGCCGCCTTTTCGGTCCATATCGAAGAAGCGTGAAGCAGCCTCGGTGCGATTGCGCACATGCATCTTCTTGTAGATGTTTCGAATGTGCACCTTGACCGTATTTTCGGAGACGCGAAGACGATCCGCGATGATCTTGTTTTGCGCTCCCATGCACAGAAGATCCAGAATCTGAACCTCGCGAGTGGTCAGGGCCATTGCCCCGGTGGGAAGCTTTGCAAAGTTCGGCGTCTGTGGGGGGCGTTGACCATTGGCAAGCTCGCGCATGGTTCCAGGCTCGTTGGACTTGCGTAGACGCTGTAGCAGCGCGGAGGGAAAATGCTCTCCGCCTTTCACCAGAAGCTGGATGGTTGCCAGAAAGACATCCAACCGCATGTCCAGTGGAACTATACCATCTATGACATCATTTTCTGGCAGAGAGCGGAGCAGTGCTTCCGCGACATCCAGACTTTCCACCACGATACCAACCGAGGCGCTTGTCTCACGGTCTTCAAACCTGTCGATGATATGAAGAACGTCCGTGGCATCCGGCCTGTACAGCAAAACAAGTTGCGTCTCATCCAGCTCGGATTGGTCGAGGTCATGGACCGTTTTCATCCGCAGGATGTTACGCTCGGGAAAATTTCTGGATAGTACTTCGACAATACATTCCGCGAGCAAATTATCATCTGCAACCATGATGATGATTCCACTCTCAATTCTGCGAGCGAAACCCCTGGATTTTCTAGGGTCATGAGACTCTGTCATAAACATTCCTGCCCCCCGATGAAACAGACCGACTTGATACTTCAATACTGGTGTCACGCCTTATTAGTTATTTATTATCAATATTAGATGAAATTATTGGGGGTACCAATCACCATTTTGGGTTAGTTTCGCCTGTACGCTATTGCTTTCGGCGAAATACACGATCTAGCGCGCTGATTTTTCGAGCTGATTCGTTGTTAACCAAGAAGATGTCAACACAGGTTGATCTTCGGCTCAAGATTGTATCGGGTTGCATACCCCAAATCGCTTAGGCGGCCCTTGCCCTGACTGAAAGTAACACTCCTCCCGGCTCGCATCTGAAGCACCTAGCCGATAGTTGTTCTTTCGCAAAGAAGCCCGAGCGCGACCGCAATTTTTGGCTTCGGATCATTCAATCAAATCGAAGTGGATTTCGCCCACCCGGATGAAGTTCAGGCAAAAGTTGAGCTGGAAGGGCTAATCACAATTCGTGGCTATCAAGGCAAAGGGAATTGCAGTTCAGTTGCGGCGTCGAAAGGCACCATCACGGTTTTGAGTAAAACGATGGTTGTCCCCGATATAAATGGCCCAGATGCAACAATGACTGTGTCGAACACTCGTATAGCGTGCCGGCATGATCAGATTTTTGCGCTCAGGGACATAAAGTAGCCGCAGGTTTTATTCGTTCAGCGTTGGCCTGCATTCTGAAATCGGAGCGTTAAGACCTGAGAATCCCAGTAAAGATGAACGGGATTAGTGTCCGCGCTCCATTTTTCTCCGAAGGAGGAGTGGCATGCCGTTTCCTATGGGTTCAAACGAAACCAACAATATTGCAGTTGGTGCGCTCGCAGAGGGCTTTGCAAACAGTGCGATCAATTCGACCGAAGTCGATGAAGGATCCACGGGCTATGTCGGTGGCGTGGCAAATGGTGACAACCGCGACAATACCGACAACAGCGTTGACCTCGACCTGAAGGCCAACCTGGAAATGAACAACGGTTCGAACCGGGACAACAGCTATGACTGGGATTACGATAGCAAGTCGTATTCCGACAACGACAATATCTCGGATAATGATACCCAGGTGATCACCAACACCGAAACGAAAGTCAGCTCGGATTATGACTGGAGCTATGACAGCAAGTCAGTCACCAGCACCAATACCGAGACTGACATTAAGACCGACATCGATACCGACACCAAGACAATCACAACCTCTGATGATGATACGGCCAACGGCAGCTACAACAAGGCCGATACCGACTTCGCGGTGCTTGAAGATGTCAAGGATTTCGGCAATCTCGGCATTGCGGGCGGCGACCTGACCTTCAACCTTGGCGATGACTTCTCGTTCACGCTCGACGTCGACAATATCCTGAACGATTCCCTGAACGGAGACGGTAATGACTCCGGCTTCAGCGCGGTTCAGGCCAACCATCTTGCTGACCAGGACGCTGCCTGGGAAGTTCGCATGGAAAATGCCGGTGCGGAAAACCATCTCTCGGCCAATGCTGGCGAGGCGCATGGCGCTATTGGCATGGACATGGACGGCAAGGGTTGGGACCTCGAGGCAGGCGACGACGCAGCTGGCACGAGCACGGCAGATGCATCGGCTATCCTCGCCAATTCCGGCTTCCACTTCGAGTTCGTGCAGGGTGCAAACATGCTGAGCAACGCCATCGACAGCAGTGTCATCGGCGGTGACTCGCACACCAGCACTGTCGGTGAAGACACCGGCGCCTGAGGCACTCTCACAGGCACGAAAGACTGCACCGGCACAGCGCTGCCGGTGCAGCATGAACGCTCGCAACACGCACATGTATGATCGTGACCCCCGCAATAAGAACCTGCGGATAGCTCGGATGATGCATGGGAGGCGGGAACATGTACGCAGATAAGATCACAGACATGATCGCGCATTTCATCGGCCATTTCGAAATGGTGACCGAGGAAATGAGGCTGCGCGTGACCCCGAATGGTGGAAGCACCATCAATACCCCCGCAAGATCGCCTGATGTCGATGGACCTTCTGCACCGGATTTTGCTTCTGATCTCATCCTGGATGATTATAATCCGCAGGTGAAGTATGCAGGGCCGCATCTCACCTTGATGCCTGCCAAGTGGATTCCGCAACGCCTCGATCAACAAGAGAAACAATCCGATAGCCCCAATTCTCCGGGTGACCTGGATCCAGCGGCCGCAAAAGCGATGACACCGCCGCCGCTTGACGTCCCAGACGTTCTTAAGGTTTACGTCGGGCCGGGTTCCGCTCTCTCTCACATGGCGCAGGTGAACCTGCTGCAGGATGACGACTACCTCAATCTGGTCGACAGCCTGCGTGACACGGTGGATCTGCAGTTCGTCAATCAGCGCTTACACGATTATACCGTCCTCGCTTCCGCAAAGACGCCATTCAGTGAACTTCATCGGACAGATGGTTACGAAGGGCTGCAGGCGATCTGGGGCAAAAGCCATGCGTTTGCCGAGATTATCACGGGCGATAAGCCGGGTCAGCTTGCTGGATCTCCGGAGGATGCGCTGGAGCAGGGCAATCATTCTCTTGCGACGGCAGGCCCGGTCCTGAGCGGGGTCTTCGTAAACGGACAGCTGGTATCGGCTCTGCCTGTCCTGGATGATCTGATGCCGGAAAGGGGCATTGCAGCACCATCCGGAAAACCGGAAAAAAGCGATGTCTCGCTCGAGGAAAACTCCTCTGCCCATAACACGCTTGTGGTTGCTGCAGGCGCCAATGTCTCTGCCAACATCGTCAACCTGACGAACGTTGGCATCGTGACTCCAACGCTGACTGTGATGGGTGACTATCACCAGCTGAATGTCATCAGTCAGTCCTACGTCTACAGTGACCACGACAGCATTTCTCATCCCGCGGGTGGAGATAGCCGTCAGGATGTACTGTCCGACCCCTATCAATCGCTCGGCACAACATCCCTCAATGTCGCCAGTTTTTCCCAGTCGCAATGGGGTAGCTCGGGGTCGCAGAGCGAAAGTTCTCGTGAAGACGAGCCCGTTTTTCCTCAGAGCTGGAGGGTCAGCGTCGTCGACGGGGATGTGAGCTTCGTTCAGTGGATCGAACAATATAACTTCGTCACAGATAACGATCAGATGAAGCTGACCTTCACCGGCACGGATACATCGGTCATCATCGGCGGAAATGCTGTCGTCAATCTCTCATCCTATCTGGGTCTCAGCCTGCAATATGACCTGGTCATTGTCGGCGGCAATGTGCTGGACATGAATATCATCAGCCAGATATCCGTTCTCTACGATAATGATTGGATATCCGCAGCGAGCTACGGCGAAGGCTTTACCGCGCAGACTGGCAATAATCTCATCTGGAACGGCGCTTCGATCCATGAAGTCGGCATGCCCGACCGTTTCGAGTCCGTGCAACAGGACATGCGGGATGCGGTGGATGCGATTGAAAATCGTGATGCGTCCATGCCCGCTTCGCTTGCCCAGAACGAAAATTTCGAGGGACTGAGCCATCTCGACGTTCTCTATATCACCGGCAATCTCTACGAGGTTTCCGTCGTCAAACAGGTGAACGTGCTGGGCGATGCGGATCATGTTCGGCAACTGGCCAATGATGCTGCCTCCCATTCACCTGGGGCAACGATCAGCGTCGACACGGGCAGCAATGCTGTCGTCAACATCGCATCGATCATGGATTACGACAGCTTTGGCGGATCGACCTATGTTGGCGGTCAGCTCTATTCGGATTCAGTCCTGATCCAGAGTGGCATTATCGAAGATGACGAGACTGTTCCCCAAGCCACTTTACCCCGTCTTGCGAACGAAGTGATCGCATTTCTGGGCGATGAGGCAGGGGAGGGGACATCCAATCAGGACGGCATCATCAATGGCGGGCACGATCTGTCCTGGTCGCTCGCCCATCCCGTGGATGTAATGCAGACCGCAATCGCCTGATCAAAAGAAGATTTGACCAGCAGCTAAGCCTATTCGCTGAAATTTGGGGGATTTGATCGTGAACTCGCAATTACCTCGGTGGATCACCGGAAAGCCCGTTCCGAACGATTCAGCCGCGGGCTCTTCCGATAAACCGTCTGCTACCGATGACCAGCTGACTGAACTTTGCATTTCGGCAATCGACAAGGCTGTCGATGATATTCGCCAACTCTCCAGCGCTGGAAGGCAGGAAACGGCCAAGGCCCCGGATGTGGATGCGCGCATCTCGCCAACCATGCCTCTTGGTAAAACGATAGAGGGCGATAAAGGTCCTGTTCAGTTCAGGGATTTGCGGCCCGGCTCCGGCAATGGCGACAATGGAAAAGCGCCTGATGGCGGTGGAGGCGGCGGCGGCGGTGGTGGCCATAGCGGATTTCACAAACGAAGCGGTCCCACCAATTTTGCCGTCAGCCTCGCAAAGGCCATCGGCACCGTCCGCCGCAACATAGCAATCGTGATGGTGTTCACGCTTGCCATCAACGTGCTGGTGCTCGCAATTCCTCTCTATCTCTTTCAGATTTCCGATCGGGTTCTGACCAGCCGCTCCATCGATACCCTCATCATGCTGACCAGCATCATTCTCGGTGCCGTGGTTCTTCAGGCATTTCTGGATTCCATTCGCCGCTTCATTCTCATGCGAACGGCAGTCGAGATGGAGGTGCAATTGGGTGCGCCAATCCTGAGCGCGGCTGCGCGTGCGTCCTTGCATGGCTCTGGCAAGGATTATCAAACCCTCCAGGACCTTCAGCAAATTCGCACCTTCCTGACATCAGGAACACTGGTTGCCTTTCTCGATGCGCCCTTGATGCCCCTCTTCGTTATTGTTGTGTACCTCGTCCATCCGCATCTCGGCATGATTATTCTGGCATGTTGTGCCGTGCTTTTTCTCATCGCCTGGCTGAACCAGAAATTCACGGCAAAGCAATTTGCTGAAGCAAACGGATACCTGACGAGGGCAAATTTTCATCTGGAATCCATGGCGCGCAATTCGCAGATCATCAACGCCATGGCGATGATACCGGAAGCTGTGCGCATGTGGGGGCATGATACTGCCGGTTCCCTGAAAGCGCATGTTGCGGCGCAGGATCGAAACATTGTCTTCACCGGCTTCTCCAAGGCGGCGCGAATGATCACGCAGGTTGCCCTGCTCGGCTGGGGCGCGCATCTCTCGCTCTCTGGCGAATTGACCGGTGGCATGGTTATCGCCGCATCGATTGTTTCCGGTCGGGCGCTCGCACCCGTTGAAGGTGCCATAGAGGGCTGGCACCAGTTCAATCGGTCAGCTTCAGCTTACGGACGCATCAAGGCGCTTCTGTTGAATTCTCCTCTCAATTTCCCGCGTCTGCGGCTGCCTAATCCGGAAGGCCGTTTGGAAGTCGAACGCATTCTGTTTGTTCCGCCGCCGCAGAAGAAGGTTATTCTGAATGGCATCTCCTTCTCGCTGAAGAAGGGGGAATCCCTTGCCATCATTGGAAATTCCGGGTCCGGCAAGACGACGCTCGGCAAGATGCTGGTTGGGTCGATATTGCCCACTTCTGGCAATGTGCGCCTTGATCTGATGGATCTGCGCAACTGGGATCAGCGGCAGTTCGGCGAAAGTATCGGTTATCTGCCGCAAGATGTTCAACTCTTCCCCGGTACGATCAAAGCCAATATCAGCCGCATGCGCGATGATGTGGATGATCGTGAGATCTATGAGGCGGCGGTTCTTGCCGATGTGCACGAACTGATTGCCAGCTTTCCCCAAGGCTATGAAACCGTCGTCGCATCCGACGGTGCGCCGCTATCCGGCGGGCAAAAGCAGCGCATTGCGCTCGCCCGTGCTTTCTTCGGCAGCCCGAAGCTTGTTGTCCTAGATGAGCCCAATTCCAATCTGGATACGCAAGGCGAACACGCTCTGGCGAATGCGCTTCTCCACGCCAAGAAGCATGGCATTACCACCGTCACGATCACGCAGCGCCCTGCGCTTCTGCAGGCCGTGGACAAGATCCTTGTGTTGAAGGATGGCTCGGTTGCGATGTTTGGCGAGCGGATCGAGGTTTTGAAGGCACTCTCCGGGAAATCCGGGGCGGGTGAACGCCCTCAGTCGCGGCTCGAGGATCGGTGATAATCATGTCAGCAAGTCTTTCCATCAAGAATGCTGCGGCACCGGAATGGTATGCAGAAGTTCCCCGATCCATCCGCTTTCATTGTTTGCTGGGCCTCGGCGTTCTTGCCGCAACCTTTGGTGGGTTCGGTGTTTGGGCTGGCACGGCACCGCTTGCTTCAGCCATTATTGCGCAAGGCAGCTTTGTTGCTACTGGCAATAACAAGATCGTTCAGCATCTTGAGGGCGGCATCATCCAGGATATGAAAGTGGCGGAGGGAGACCGCGTGCAGGAGGGCGATGTGCTGCTCACGCTGGATCGTACCGCAGCCCTTTCCAATGAACGCGCGCTGAAACTGCGCCGCTTGCGGCTGGAGGCCGTTGTCGTCCGGTTGAGAGCGGAGGCTCAGGGCCTAAAGCAACTGACCTTGCCGGATATTGTCACAAGGGAGGCTGGTGATCCCGATGTTGCTGCCATTATCCAAAGCCAGCAGGTGATTTTCAACAGCAAGCGGATCAAGCTGGAAGAGCAGCTGAATCTCATCGAAAAAAACATCCGCTCGCTTGAATTCCGGCGTGCCGGTTATCAAGGCCAGAAGGCAAGCTTCGAGCGGCAGTTGGCACTGCTTTCCGAAGAGCGCGACGCCAAAGCCAAACTGGTCGAGATCGGTCACACCCGCAAGATGGACCTGATGGCCGTTGAGCGGGCAGTTGCAGACGCTATGGGTGAAATCTCCCGTCTTCAGGGGGAGATCAACGAGACCGAGGCGCAGATCGACAAGTTCCACCAGGAAGCTGTGATCGATGTGAACGCGACCAAGCAGGCGGCACTCGACGCATTGGAAACGGCGGATGCCGATCTGGACAGTGTGCGCGAGCAGATGGTGGAGGCTGCAGGTGTGCTGGAGCGCACCGTAATCCGTTCGCCGGTGACGGGAACGGTCGTGCGGGCCTATTATCACACTGCTGGCGGCGTTATCACCACCGGCAAACCCATCATGGAAATTCTGCCAGCCGGTGTGCCTCTCATTGTGGAGGCGCAGATTTTGCGCACGTCGATTGACCAGATTCACAAGGGCCAGCCAGCGGCGATCCGCCTGTCATCGTTGAACCGGCGCACGACACCTGTTCTGAACGGCCGGGTCTTCTATGTCTCGGCAGACTCGGTGGAGGACGTGTCGGTCGGTGTGCCGAAGGATGTCTATATCGTGCGTGTCGAGGTGCCGGAAAGCGAGCTTGCCCGCATTCACGAGTTCCATCCGGTGCCGGGAATGCCAGCCGATGTTCTGATCCAGACCTCCGAGCGCACCTTCTTCGATTATCTCGTCAAGCCGGTGACCGACAGTATGGCCCGTGCGTTTCTGGAACGGTAGGTAAGCCATGGGGAACGTACCGGATATTCTCCTCAAGGTTGGCCGTCTGAACTATGTCTGGACCAATACGGAAAGTCTGCTGATCTACGTGATCACGCATCTGATGGCGGTGGACAAGGAAACGGCTGTTATCGTTTTCCTGACACTGAACACGACGCGCGCCCGTATCGATCTCGTGGAGCGGCTGGCCAAGCGACGTTCGACCCCAGAGGCGGAACGGAAGGAAATTCTGGTGGCTATGGCGCGCATCAAGCGCGCTTCCAAGGTGCGCAACAAATACAATCACAGCATCTATTCCTTCAACGAGCAGGGTGAAATGACGGCCACGCAGCTGATGCGGCTGGTCGAGACGGAGGATTCCGTCCGGTACGGCAAGGTGGAGGAGCTGGATGAACGCGAGCTGGAGCAATTGGAGCGTTCGATTGCCGAAATTGCCGATATCGCGCAGACCCTTTGGCGCTTCATCCATGCAAGCCCTCATTTGAAGGGGGAGATCTGAGGCGACCTCGTCATACATTTTTGTTCAGCAGCGTCAGGGGCAGGGGGCAGGCAGTGTATATAGATGTCATTGAAACCGTACAGGATTTTGCGCAGGCGCGACGGGATTGGGAGGCGGTCTGGCAGGCAGATCCGCACGCCCAGTATTTCCTCTCATGGGATTTCCTCTTCCGCTTTCTCAAATCAAAGCAGAGGTGGCTGATTCTGGCTGCGCGCAGCGCGCAGAAGAGGGGCGCGCCCTATGTGGCATTCTTTCCTTTGAGACTGCAAACCCGGCAGAATGAAAAGGGAATGTTCGTCGATGAATTCTACATGGCCGGAAATTACTCTTGTGATTACACGGGCCTGATATCTCTGCCGGAATTCGAGCCGGAAGCCATTGAGGCATTTGCAACCTGGTTTGCGCGGCAGAGTTGGTATCAGGTAAAGTTCGATTATTTTGTCGGACCGCCCGAGAGGCGTGAAGCTTTGGTTAAGGCGCTACAGGGGCCATTGATCATGTTTCGCGATAGCGCACCGCCCATTCGCGACGGTATCGACAATACCATTTGCCCGGTGGTCACGCTGCCAGACGATCTTGACGTGTATCTGACTGGCACGCTTGGCAGCCGGACCCGTAAGGAGGTGCGCCGCTATCTGCGCTGGATGGATAGCGAGAGCGAATACCGTATCACGCACAGCACGCCAACGACGGTGGAGCATGATCTCGATATTCTGTTTCATTTCTGGCGCATAAGATGGTCGGCGGAAAAGGGTGAAAAGACCGAAAGCATGATCGCAAGCACGCGTCAGATGCTGATGGTCTGCGAGGAAGCCGGCGATCTGGATGTTGTCGTGCTCTGGAAGGGCGAAAGGCCCCTGGGCGTCAACGTCAATATTCTGGATCGACACAAGCGCCGTCTTCTCTTCTATATTACCGGCCGCGACCTGACCTGGGCGTCCGATCCGGCTCCCGGCCAAATGTTGCACGCCCATTGTATTCGTCGCGCCATTGATGAGGGCTTCCGCTATTATGATTTCCTGCGCGGCAATGAGCCTTACAAATTTGCCTATGGCTCAACCGAACATCGTCTTACCTCCACTTTGTTCCGTTCACGCAGCGGGATGAACACTCATGGGCGCTTGAACAGCCGCAGCATTCGCTTTGTGTATGAGCAGGCCCTCAGGCTGTACACTGAGGGGAAGAAGAACGAGGCGGAAATCGCTTTCGGGCAGGTTCTGCAATCGGCGCCCGGCCACCGTGGCGCGGAGTTCGGCCTTGCCAATCTCCTGTTTGATCGCGGAACACTCTCGAAGGCGGAAGCCGCATGGCTTGCTCTTCTCCCGCGTGTGGATGATCCCGTTCCCGTTCTTCTCAAGCTCGGCGATGTGCGGCTCGCCCGGAAAAGCTACAGGCTTGCTGAGGAGACTTTCGGGTCCATCTGCAGGGTTTGCCCTTCGCATCTGGAGGCGCTCTACAAACGAGCCGTTGCCCTGGTTGCCATGCAGCGAACAGAGGAGGCTTTTCTCATTCTTTCCGAGGTTGCGAATGCCAAGACCGCCAGCGCCAGCGATAGATTCCATGTCGAAAAGGCTCGCAAGGCTCTGGTGAAGATTGCGCTGTCGCAAGCGCAGAAATACACGGCCTCCCTGACGCCGCTGCAGCTGCCGGAGATGGCACCGCCGGAGGCCCGTATTTTACATTAGAGAAATCTTACAAGTCATGACTTGATTTCAGTCAACGCAAGGACATCATCTGTGATTAATGTTGCCGATGGGAGGGACGGCATCGTGATGACAGGATGATTGAAATGCTGGAAGACCGTATCAGACGCCCCTCTCTATTGGACAAGATCGTGACGCCGAGGGAGGCGGCAGGCCTGATACGCGATGGGATGACCATCGGCATGAGCGGGTTCACGCGCGCGGGAGATGCAAAGGCGGTGCCGGTTGCACTGGCCGAGCGTGCCAAGACCGATCCCTTCAAGATCACACTTCTGACCGGGGCATCCCTGGGGCATGACATTGACCGCATGTTGACGGAAGCGCATGTGCTTGCCCGGCGAATGCCTTTCCAGACGGATCCGACCCTGCGTGCCGCCATCAATCGCGGTGAGGTGATGTTTGTCGATCAGCATCTGTCCGAAACGGTCGAGCATCTGCGGGCGCATCAGCTGGGGCCGATCGATTATGCAATCATTGAAGCTGCAGCCATTCGTGAAGATGGCGGGATCATTCCATCCACCTCCATCGGAAACTCGGCCAGTTTTGCCATTCTCGCCAAGAAGGTCATCGTGGAAATCAACCTGCTTCAGACGCTCGATCTGGAAGGCTTGCACGATATCTACATTCCGACGCGTCGTCCTATGCGCGAGGCAATACCCGTCACCGCCTGTGACAGCCGCGCCGGCTTGCCCTTCATCCCTATCGACCCGGATAAAATCGCCGCGATTGTGATAACCGAGCAGAAGGACAGCTTTTCCACGGTCGAACCGGCGGATGACGACACGCAGGCAATTGCCAATCACCTCATTGGTTTCTTCGAGAAGGAAGTTCAATGCGGCAGGCTGGATCTGACACTGAACCCTTTGCAGGCAGGTATTGGCACAATTGCGAATTCCGTGCTGGCGGGGCTCGCTGCGGGCCCGTTCCATCATTTGCGGCTTTACAGCGAAGTGCTGCAGGACAGCACCTTCGATCTGTTCGATGCAGGCAAGCTGAGCTTTGCTTCCGGCTCCTCCATCACACTTTCATCGGCCTGCGCGGCACGCGTCTATGCGGATTTCCGCCGATACAAGGATCGGCTCGTGTTGCGGCCGCAGGAAATCAGCAATCATCCGGAGGTTATTCGGCGGCTTGGTGTGATTGGCATCAATACGGCGCTGGAGGCGGATATCTACGGCAATATCAATTCCACCCATGTGAACGGAACACACATGATGAACGGGATTGGCGGTTCGGGTGATTTTGCCCGCAACGCCTATCTTTCAATCTTTGTCACGAAATCTCTGGCGAAGGGCGGACGTATCTCCTCAATCGTGCCTATGGTTCCCCATGTGGACCACACAGAGCATGACGTGGATATCATTGTCACGGAGCAGGGACTGGCCGACATTCGTGAACTGGCACCGCGAGAAAGAGCGGTTGAAATCATCCGGAATTGCGCTCATCCGAGTTATCGCGAGGAATTGCTCGACTACTTCACGCGGGCTGTGAAGAGGGGAGGGCATACACCCCACATTCTGGAAGAGGCTCTTTCGTGGCACGCACGCAGCCGGGAAACCGGATCCATGCGGGATGCCGCGCGAAGTGAGGCGGCAGAATAGAGGTCGGACAGGCCGCAAGCGTCGCTGCGGCCTGTCTGCGGAATGGTTCAGCCGGCGGGCTGTTTTGTCTTGCGCAGATAGGGCAAGACGGTATCGAAGGAGCCGAAGCGCGCAATCGCATCTTCATTCGAAACTGCTGCCGTGATGATGACATCGTCACCCTGCTGCCAATTGGCAGGCGTGGCGACCTGGTGCTTGGCTGTCAACTGGATGGAATCGATGGCGCGCAGGATCTCATTGAAATTGCGGCCGGTCGTCATGGGATAGGTCAGGATCAGCTTGATCTTCTTGTCCGGCCCGATGACGTAAACGGAACGCACGGTCGCATTGTCTGCAGGTGTGCGGCCTTCCGAACTGTCTCCTGCGCTGGCTGGCAGCATATCATAGAGCTTGGCGACCTTCAGGTCCTTGTCGCCGATCAGCGGATAGTTGACGTCGAAACCTGTGGCGGTGCGAATATCGTCCTTCCACTTGCCATGGCTTTCAACCGGGTCAACGGAAATGCCGATGATCTTCACGCCACGCTTGGCGAACTCCCCTTCAAGCCCGGCCATTGTGCCCAGTTCGGTCGTGCAGACCGGGGTGAAGTTCTTGGGGTGGGAAAACAGAACCGCCCAGCCATTGCCGATCCACTCATGAAAGTTGATCTGTCCGGCAGTGGTTTCCGCCGTGAAGTCCGGGGCGAGATCATTAATACGCAGCGACACGGGCATGCTCCATAAGTTACAGTTTTTACTGGGGACAAGATAAGCCATGTGCCAGAGGTTTCGAGGGCGGCAATTGCGTTAAGAGCGGATTTGCGAAAATTTTCATCCATCTCTCCTGCCGCTTGCAGGACACCGGCTCGATAGGCCATAGAGGCGCAGGATGTTCGAAGCGGAGTTCGCCTTCTCATGACCGATCTTCAGGCGCTTGTTGAAGAAATTCATCATACGTTGAAGCCGCGTACCGGCGAGGGCAGAGTTGCAGATTACATTCCTTCTCTTGCGCGGGTGGATCAGGACAAGTTCGGCATTGCTGTCATCGATCTGGACGGCAATGTGTTCAAATCGGGAGATTGTGACGAGGCCTTTTCCATACAGAGCGTGTCGAAGGTCTTTATGCTGACACTAGCGCTGGGAAAACATGGCGAAGCGACCTGGAACAGGGTGGGGCGTGAGCCTTCGGGGTCGGCCTTCAATTCCATTGTCCAGCTGGAACATGAAGGCGGCAAGCCACGAAATCCTTTCATCAATGCCGGGGCGATTGTCATCAGCGATCTGGTGCTGGCAGGACACACGCCGCGCGAAGCCATTGGCGAGATTGTGCGCTTTGTTCAATATCTGGCAGACGATCCCAGCATCGCCATCGATCCGGAAGTGGCGAAATCGGAGGCCGCGACCGGCTATCGCAACCTGGCCCTCGCCAATTTCATGAAATCCTTCGGCAAGCTGCAGCATCCTGTCGATCATGTGCTGGGCGTGTATTTCCATCAATGTGCGCTGGCGATGAGCTGCACGCAGCTCGCCCGCGCGGGCCTTTTCCTCGCTGCCAACGGCAAGAATCCGCTGACGGGCCATACGGTCGTATCCAGTCAGCGTGCCCGGCGCATCAATGCTTTGATGCTGACTTGCGGGCACTACGATGGTTCCGGAGACTTTGCCTATCATGTTGGCTTGCCCGGCAAGAGTGGCGTGGGTGGCGGTATCATGGCAGTTGCTCCAGGCAAGGCAGCAATGGCCGTGTGGTCTCCCGGTCTCAATCACAACGGCAATTCTCTGGTGGGCTCTCTGGCGCTTGAAATGCTTGCAGCACGAACTGGCTGGTCTGTGTTCGGGGCCTGATCATCCTGAGCGGCAATTTTGCAACGAAAATTATTTCGTCAACGCAAGACATTGCCTTCACGCCAGATAGGCCCATCTTGGCGCGATCCATCCCAAGATTAAGATCTTCCCTACCGGGAGATGCGGCAGAGAGAGGAGCGCGGATTGTGCGCTCCTCTCTCATTCAGTTTGCGCGCTATTCGGAACCTCGCCTCCTTCCGGCAGTTGGGTCATTCAATCCAAGGAAAGAAGCGAGGCTTGTGATGAACAGTAGACTTCCACCGATCCCAGAGGAAAACCGAAGCGATAAGGGCAATGGCGAAGCTCCCGTGACTGACAAGGGCATGGAAGCAAAGACCGATCCGGGATCGAAGAATTTCGATCGCCAGGGACGACAGGGAAACATCAAGGTCAATACGACCAATCAGGGCTATCAGCAGGATCGATAGGAGTGCGATACCATGAGTACATCGAGCAAAAGCCCCTCCACCATCCGCCAGGGTGGACCCGGCTCATCCCATGAAAACGCCAAGGCACCTCTGGATGTGAAGAAACCGGGATCGGATCAGGACGGCCGTGCGCGGAGCCAGGTTTCGGGCGGTGGCGGTGAAAAGGACAAGCATCACACGCATGATCCAAGTCGCAAGGGTGGTGGGAGCCACCCCGCCTGATTTGTGACGCATCGGGCCGGAACTCTGCAACTTCAAGGCCGTTCAGCCTCTTCGCAATCATAGAAGAGGTTTGATCATGGCTTTGAACTCAAAGATCGCTCTTGTTACCGGTGCCGGATCCGGCATCGGCCGCGCAGCGGCAGTGGCTCTGGCAAAGGCGGGGGCCAGCGTTGGCCTTGTCAGCCGGACGCCTAGCGAACTGGATGAGGTTGTTCAGGAAATTCGCAAAGCCGGCGGAGAGGCAGAAGCCTTTGAAGCGGATGTTGCGGATGAAGGGCAGGTCGCCTTGGCGGTGGAAGCGCTTGTTCGTCGTTTCGGGGCTCTGGACATCGTCGTGGCCAATGCGGGCGTAAACGGCGTCTGGGCACCGATCGATGATCTGAAGCCGGAGGAATGGGACAAGACCATTTCCGTCAACTTGCGGGGGACCTATCTGACGCTCCACCATTCGGTGCCTCACCTCAAGCGGCAATCGGGCGGGGCTATCGTCATCGTGTCGTCGATCAACGGTAATCGCACCTTTACCTCTCCTGGTGCCACGGCCTATTCCGCGACCAAGGCAGCGCAGGTTGCCATGGTAAAGCAGCTCGCGCTGGAACTCGGCAAGCATCACATCCGCATCAATGCCGTCTGCCCCGGCAAGATCGATACTGAGATCGAAGACAATACCCAAAGACGTGGCTTGGAGGAGACGCAAATTCCCGTGGAATGGCCGCATGGAGACATTCCTGTCACAGATGGCGAGGCGGGCAAGGCGCGCGATGTGGCTGAGGTCATCGCTTTCCTGGTCTCCGACGGGGCGCGGCACGTCACCGGCACGGATGTCTATGTTGACGGGGGGCAGGGTCTCCTTCGTTAGGAGCCAGAGCACTCCAGTTGCAGCGGAGCCGTTTGAAATGCGCTATTCACGGGGCCATTCTGTAGCAAGGACGCCAAACCGCAGGCAATTATGGCCCTAGCGATCAAAGAACTCGCGCCACTGGCTTTCACCGATCAGACAGTCTGACTTCGGCTCCGACGCAACCTTCTGGACCGTCGGAGGCGGGGTCAGGCCGCTGATTTCCATGATGAGCTTTCGCCGAACGGCCACTTCAAAATCCTCGATCTTGCGAACCGCCAACACGAATGAACCTGGCCCGCCGCTCACGCAATCCCTGTAGTATTTATCCAGGCCACCTGTCGTGCCAGAGGGACGAATGGTGAGGGCAAGCCCGTTGATCACAATCCCGGATGCGACGGCCATGTCTCGCGCAGGTTCAACAGGCGACCCCAGATTGTTCGGCCCATCCCCCGATACATCGATGACCTTGCGAAGTCCCTGGAAGCCGTTTTGCAAGATGCTGTCCGTGCCGAACAGGATCGCGGCCGAAATGGAGGTTCTGCGCTGGGTAACGATAGGGCGGGTCTCGAGTCTTGCTGCAAATGCCTTGGCGTCCTGCTCATTTTCCACGATCTGCCAGTCGAGAACGGAAGAGGGGTCAACTTCGCCTGCCCATTCGTAATAGCTCAGGGCAATGCGTCCCAGTAGCCCCGAGCGAACAGCATTGATGAAATCGGGATGCTGCAGGGCGGCAACGTAACCCTGCCGCTGGATGCGCATTTCCTCATAATCCATGGAACGAGAGGTATCGACCGCCAGCACAAGTTCAACATCCACTTCGTCACCCGATTTGGCGACCGGAAGCGCTTGAAGCGATGATAAGCCCAGTAGAACTGCAAGTGTGGCAAGCATGGCAATCCTCACAAGCATTCAGTTTTTCAACTGTAACACAGGTGAGGGAGGGCGCGACCTGCCTCTTCTGCGCGCATTTCACATTTCTGTGAAATTCGTCAAAGCCGCGTCAGATCGGTGGGCCGATTTTGCAAAATGGCTTCCATGGAGAAGAAGCCGGTCACTGTCGAGAAATCGAAATCGGTGATGAGTTTCTGGTAGAAGGCGTCATAGCCACGCATGCCGCGGGTTACCACCTTCAGCAGATAATCCCAGTCGCCGCCAATGCGATAGAAGTCCACCACCTCTGGCAGTTTCTCGACATGCTTGCGGAATTCCTCCGACCATTCCTTGGAATGATGGCGGGTCCGGATCATCACAAACACAGTCAGATCCAGCCCGACTGCTGGAAGATCCACTGCCGCCTGCGAACCGGTGATGATTCCGCTGTCCTGGAGCCGTTGCAGCCTTCTCCAGCAGGCGTTCTGCGAAAGTCCAACCTGCTCTGCCAGCTCTCTCTGTGAAAGGCTGCCATTGATTTGCAAGCAGGTGAGAATGCGTCGATCAATCGCGTCAATTTGCGGAGCTTGTTGGGTCATTTGACACACTAAAAGGAGGTTATGCGATTATTTAGGTGAAGAAATCTCATGCTGACAACCTCTATCTTCCGTTCAAGCAAAAGAAACCGCGAGGGAACGGCATGAACGCGCATACCAGGTCAAGCAGCACGAGCCTTCTATCGGCATTCGAGGAGAGGCTGGGATCGGGAGACGTGATGAGCGAACTGGCGCGCGGCCTCGTGGGCCGTCATGCGGAAATCGAGGGTCCGTTTGGCAGGAAGCCGCTCGTCTATGCGGATTATGTCGCGTCAGGCAGGGCCCTGATGCAGGTCGAGCAATTCATCCTGGAAGACGTTCTGCCATTCTATGCCAATAGCCATACGGAAGCTTCCTACTGCGGCGGCATGATGACCCGCCTCCGGCGCGAGGCCCGCGCAAAGATCGCTGAACTATGCGGTGCGGATGCCCGTCATGCGGTCATATTCGCCGGGTCGGGGGCGACTGCGGGTATCAATCGGCTTGTGCGCCTGTTTGGTGCCGACCGCGAACGAACCCTGGTCCTGCTTGGTCCCTACGAGCACCACTCCAATATCTTGCCCTGGCGGGAATCCGGTGCCGAGATTGTTGAGCTGCCGGAAGGGCCAGACGGTGGGCCGCACCCTGATGCTCTTGCCAGACAATTGGCGGCATCCAGCGGTTATGATCGTGTAATCTGTAGTTTTTCTGCCGCGTCGAACGTGACTGGTATCATTGCCGATGTCGCCGGGCTGACGCGGATTGTGAAGAATGCCGGGGCGCGGATGATCTGGGATTATGCCGGTGGTGGACCCTACCTGCCGATCTCGATGGTGCCGGAAGAGGGTGCGGAGATTGATGCCATCATCGCGTCTCCGCACAAATTCATCGGCGGACCGGGCGCTTCCGGGATCCTTATTGTTCGCCGCGATGCGGTAGATTGCGATTTGCCCACCTGGCCGGGTGGCGGCACCGTCCGTTTCGTATCGTCGCAGGGCCACGACTATGCACAAGGCCTCGAGGCCCGAGAGGAGGCCGGAACGCCCAATGTGGTGGGTGACATTCGGGCCGCGCTGGCATTCATTGTAAAGCATGTGATCGGCTCTGAGCGTCTGGCGACACGCAATGCCGAGCTGGTGCGGCGTGCTTTCGGCGCCTGGGCCGAGAACCAAAATATTGAATTGCTCGGCGACCTCGCCATGCGGCGCTTGCCTATCTTCTCCTTCCGTTTGCGAGATGGGAATGGCGGCTATGTGCACCAGCAGCTTGCCACGCGGATGCTGAGCGATCGGTTTGGCATACAGGCTCGCGGCGGATGTGCCTGCGCCGGCCCTTACGTGCATCGCCTGCTCAACATCAGCGATGATGAATCGGCACGTCTTCGCGCGGCTATTCTGGCTGGCGAAGAGATGGAAAAACCCGGTTTCGTGCGCCTCAATCTGTCTGTGCTGCTGGAGGACGAGAAAGTGGACTTCATCCTGCGCAGCGTCTCCCAACTCGCGGGCGACGCTGCGGACTATGCGCCTCTTTATGGTTTCGATCCCAGCCGTGCGATCTTCTTCCCGAAGGCCGCCTGATCGACGATCAGGCCCGGTAGGCTTCCAGCTTCTCGACGATTTCACGCACGACATCGTCGAGTGACTGGTCAATGTCGGCGGTTACGGCATGCTCATCTTCACCTGGCACTTCCAGGGTGGCAAACTGGCTGTCCAGCAGTGAGGTTGGCATGAAATGGCCGGTGCGCGCGCCCATGCGGCTTTCGATCACCTTACGGCTTCCCGACAGATGGATGAAAACCACTGTTGCTCCAGCCTTTTCGCGAATGTGATCGCGATAAATGCGCTTGAGGGCGGAGCAGCCGATGATCAGCGTGTCCCCGGCTTCGCCCAGACGCTCTCCCACCTTGGTCAGCCAAGGCCAGCGATCTTCATCCGTCAGAGGCTCGCCGCGGCTCATTTTCTCGATATTTGCCTGAGGATGCAGGTCGTCGCCATCGTAGTAGGTTGCGCCAAGCCGCTTGGCCAGCGCTTCACCCACGGTGGATTTTCCAGAACCGGCAACGCCCATGAGAACCATGCGCAGCGGCATCTTAGAGTGAAGCTGTGATTCCGCCATCGACATAAAGCACGTGTCCATTCACAAATGATGATGCGTTTGAAGCCAGAAAGATGCAGGCTCCGACAAGTTCCTCGACCTTGCCCCATCGGCCAGCCGGTGTGCGCTTTTCCAGCCAGGCGGAAAATTGAGGATCGCCCATCAGAGCCGCATTCAGCGGCGTTTCGAAATAGCCGGGAGCAATGGCATTGCATTGCAGGCCATATCTGGCCCAGTCGGTCGCCATGCCTTTTGTCAGATTGGCAACCGCGCCCTTGGTTGCGGTGTAGGGCGCTATGCCAGGACGGGCAAGTGCCGTTTGAACGCTGGCAATATTGACGATCTTTCCGCGTCCGCGTTTGATCATGTGTCTGGCAACGGCCTGGCCGACATTGAAGACCGATGAGACATTGGTTCGCATCAGTCGCTCAAACGCATCCGCGGGGAAGTCTTCCAGCGGCGTGCGATGCTGCATGCCGGCATTGTTGACCAGAATATCGAAGCAACCCGTCTGCGCCTCGAATGCATCGATTGCGTCGCGTACGGCCTGATGATCCGTGACATCGAACGGAAGGATCGCGACGCCGCCCAGTTCAGCGGCGGCAGCTTTCAATTTGACCTCGTCGCGGCCATTCAGGACGACTTCGGCCCCGGCCTCCTGAAGTCCCTTGGCGAGCGCAAAGCCAATACCCTGCGATGAGCCTGTGATGAGGGCGCGCTTTCCGCGCAGATCGAAAAGTTGGATGCTCACACTGTTTCCCGTCGATTGATCTGGTTCAAACTAGTGAGCATCCACAAATATTCCAGCCCGTCTATTGTGGAAAAGGCACGGTCTGAAAGTCCGTGCGCTACAGTGGCGCGTGTTCGATGTTGGGTAGCACATATCTGGAAAAGAGATCGGCTTCGCTTGCATGCGGATAACCGGACAGTATGAAGGCTTCAATGCCTTCCCTCTGGTAGGCCTTCAGCTTCGCCAGAACCTGGTCGGGATCGCCGACAATGGCTGCACCGCAGCCTGAGCGAGCGCGGCCGATGCCTGTCCAGAGGTTATCTTCTGCATAGCCGTCATTGCTGGATTGCTCCCGCAGTTCCGCCTGACGCCGCACGCCAGCGGACTGGCTATCAAGCGATTTGGCCCGGATTGCGGCGCCTGTTGCGTCGTCCAGTTTGGAGAGCAAACGGTCTGCCGCCGCGCGCGCCTCTTCCTCGGTTTCACGCACCACGACATGTACGCGATAGCCAAAGCGGAGGCTGCGGCCCAGCTTGGCTGCGCGGCTGCGCAGATCTCTGATGATGTTGCGAACTGCATCCATCCTGTCGGGCCACATCAGGTATACATCGGCTCCATGTGCGGCAGCGTTGCGCGCATCCTCCGAAAGGCCGCCGAAATAAAACTGAGGGCATTGACCGCTCAATGTCGTTATGCGCGGTGGATCGATTTTCAGCTTCCAGAAGTCTCCATCATGATCGACCGGTTGGCCGTTTAACAGTGTCCTGAGAATGGACATGGCTTCGATCGTCCGCTGGTAGCGCGGGCCACTCGCCAAGGTCTCTCCCGGCAGATCGCTGGAGATGATGTTGACCGCCAGCCGCCCCCCTGCCATGCGATCAATAGTGGCGATCTGCCGCGCCAGTTGCGCGGGCCAGGCTTCTCCCATGCGCAAGGCCATCAAGAGCTTGATGCGGCGCGTTAAAACAGCCATCGCTGAGGCGAAGGCAGTGGTGTCTATGCCCAAGGCGTAGCCTGAAGGCAGGAGGATGTTGTCGAAGCCCCCGGTTTCGGCCTGCAACACGAGATCCCGACAGTGTTCGAAGCTCGATTGCAGCCGGCGATCAGCCACGCCCAGATACTCGTAGTCGTCGTCGCACAGCGCGGAAAACCACGCGATTTCACAGCCGGATGTCATGCTTGCCCAATCCTCCTTGGCATTTATCGGCATGAATAACAGCCAACATGCGCACCCGATAAGAAACGCTGATCCCCATTGCAGTCGCGCGGGAGATTATTCTTCGAAAAGACGATGCTTGAAGGATATGAGGCGCCCACGCCTTAAAGGCGCACAACGCCCTTCTTGAGGATGACATTGCCATAGAGGCGGGTTTCGCCCGTCTGGACAATGGCAAAGCACTCCCTGGCGCGCGCATAGAAGGCAAAGCGCTCCAGTGTGCTGCACTGTGCCCGGTCTCCGACGATGGCACGAAGCTCCGCTACGGCGGGGGGCACGTCTTCGGCCTTGCCGACAACCTCCATTGTGTGAACCGGCACATCCACGAATTCATCGAGCGGCAGAACGGAAAGGATGGCCTTCGTTGCCTCTGTCACACTGATTCCATCGAGGCGAATAAGCCGTTGCGCATTCGTCGTTCCCGGAAAATTGGCATCGACCACCGCGATTTCATCTCCATGCCCCATCGCGCGAAGAGTATGAAGTAAGTCCGGGGATAGAAGCGGGTCGATATTGATAAGCATGAGCAAGTCTCCTCCATTGCAGCTCGAAAGCGCGGTGGAAGTTATCGGTTTGGTACTGGCAAGGTCAAGCAGCCGGCCCGGCTCTGCGACTGGCTTTGGGGGTGCCAGCAAATCTCTCTGTGCGTGCTACATGGGCTGAATGCGCAACAGGTCAGACACTGCTGAGAAGCAGGCTGGTTTCGCTATTGGTAACGCCGTCGATCATGCGCACTTCCCGTAAGACGCGATCGAATTCCGCCAGATTGGCGGCGCGGATTTGGGCGATCAGGTCCCAGTTGCCGTTCGTGCTGTGCAAGCTGTGGATCTCGCTTATTCCTCGCAGCTTTCGAATCACGTGGCTGGTTGTCTTGCCGGTCACTTCGATCATCATGATCGCATGTATGGATTGTGAATCGAATTCTTCCCGCACCCGGATTGTGAAGCCGAGCAGGATACCCGTTTCCTGAAGGCGCTCCAGCCTGTTCTGCACGGTGCCCCGTGCAACTCCCAGCACATCTGCCAGTTTGGACAGTGACGCCCGTCCATCGATGCGCAGTTGAGCGATCAGTTGCCTGTCCAGTTCATCAGGCACATAATGCTGACGAGGGCCACCATTCATGGTCATTCTGTCGAATCCTGCTTTTCAAACTGCCTAGAAAGCTAGCGTTTTTCACACAGCTTTGCCCTGTTTTGTGACCTGAGGCTAGATCTATCCTTCCAAGGGAAGAGGTAATCAAGGAGGAACTCATGCACATAGCGCCGTCCAAGCTCGCTCTGGTGCCATTTGTCAGCGTCGAGAACATGATGCGCCTCGTGCACCATATCGGCGTCGAAACGGTTCTGCGCGAATTGGCGAACGAAATTGAGGCGGATTTCCTGCGCTGGGCAGCCTTCGACAAGACGCCGCGCGTTGGTTCGCACTCCGAAGACGGTGTCATTGAACTGATGCCGACTTCCGATGGCCAGATCTACAGTTTCAAATATGTGAACGGGCACCCTCAAAACATGAAGCGTGGGCTGCAAACCGTGACAGCCTTCGGTCTGCTTGCCGATGTGCCAACCGGATACCCACTTCTCCTGACGGAGATGACCTTGCTGACCGCGCTTAGAACGGCCGCCACTTCCGCCATGGCAGCGCGGCACCTGGCGCCCGCCGGATCGAAAACCATGGCGATTATTGGCAATGGCGCTCAATGCGAATTTCAGGCACTTGCTATGCGCGCTGTCCTCGGCATCGATCATGTCAAGCTCTACGATCTCGATCCCAAGGCCACACGAAAGGCCGAGGCGAACTTGCGCGCAACGGGCCTGAAGATCAGTGCCTGCGCAAGTTCCCAGGAGGCGATCGAAGGCGCGCAGATCATTACGACCTGCACCGCGGATAAAGCCTATGCGACAATTCTGACGGATAACATGATCGGTACCGGGGTTCACATCAATGCCATCGGCGGCGATTGCCCGGGCAAGACGGAACTGCATCCTGACATTTTGATGCGTGCCGATACCTTTGTCGAATATCCGCCGCAGACATGGATCGAGGGTGAGATTCAGCAGATGCCGAAGGATTATCCCATAACCGAGTTATGGCGTGTGATTGCAGGGGAGGCGAAGGGTCGGAAAGATCCCGACCAGATCACGCTTTTCGATAGCGTTGGCTTCGCGATCGAAGACTTCTCCGCCATCCGCTATATCCGCGAGAAAATTCGCGGCACCGATTTCTATCAGGAACTGGATATGATTGCCGATCCTGACGATCCGCGTGATCTTTTCGGCATGCTGGTGCGAGCGGGAGAGGCCTCTTAACCCCCTCAATCAGCCGCGTCCGGACGACCAGCGATGCCAATCGGCCTCGCTGCCGTAGAAAACGTTCAGGTCAATCTTGCCGTTGACGCCTTGGGATAGACCGGAACCGGAATACTGCCAGAAGAGCCAGCGGCGGCCTGGATAAACCTGCGAAGGGTGCTGGGCGACTGCACGCAGCCAGAATGGGTGGTTCGGAAAGGCGCCGCGCAGATTGTCCGCATAAAAGTCCGGTGCCGTGTAGATGATCGGGCGCTTGCCGTAGTGCCGCTCGAGCATATCCATGAAGACCTGCATTTTTTCGCGGATCTTCTCGGCGGAGAGACGCCGCTTGCAATCGGAAAGATGATTGTATTCCACGTCAATCACGGGCGGAAGTGCATCCGGGTCCTTCGGAACGTTGCGGATGAACCATTCGGCCTGCTCGCCAGCCGTGCGGCACCAATAGAAGAAATGATAGGCTCCGCGCTTGATCCCCGCTTCTTTCGCGCCGCGCCAATTGGTGCGGAACATCGGGTCGAGATGATCTCCGCCGTCCGTGGCCTTGATGAAGGCGAAGTTGGCACCCTGCGTGCGCAGCGTCGCCCAATCGATATTGCCCTGCCAGCGAGAGACATCAACACCATGTACGGGGTGATGTCGCGGTGTAACCTTTCCGAAATTGATCGGCTTGGCATCCCTGAAGCGCTGATTGTAGATGCGCGAACGCTTCACAGACGGTGAGAGCGTCGGCTCCTGCGGCATCATCATGGCCACGGGGCGTGCGGATGGAAGCGGCATTCCAACCTGCAGCGGCTGAGCCTGCAGCGCTTGGGGGTGCGGCACGTTTCCGGCCCAGGCCAGTTCATGGGGAGCGGGAGACTGTGTCGAATTTGGCGGGAGTTCGTTAGCGGGTTGCGCATGGGCGACCTGCTCATTGGGGACCCGATGGGCTGGCAGAGGCTGTCCCACAGCCGCCGGTGGCGTAATGCTCGACACAGCGCTCGTCGTCTCCTGCGACGGAGCCAGCGTCAGCACCTCTTCGGTTCCGCTGGAACGGCAGCCGGTTATGAACACACAACCGAGAAGGATGGCAGGCAGAACCTTTGAACGCATGAACTCAACACTCTGTACGCACGGCCTCTGTGACAAATGCATCACAGGAAGCCTTAACCGACGGGGAATGGCTAACAGAGCATTACCAGCAAAATCTAAATGCAAACTTTACCGCCCATGCACCAGGGCTACCTGAGAGCGGGCCACACGCCTGAAACCTGCAGGATGTGATAACTTCTATTTGATCAGTCAGGCTTATCGCTTCCCAGCGACGTGATCTGCCCCAAGAGTTTTTGCGCCAGAAGAAGGGAGGCACCACATGCCATCAGCATGTTCGGCAACAGCAACCATTCCAGTGTCCAGGCCGCGCCGGATCTCTCCTGTTCATGCACCAGTGATTGATGAATGCCAGAGATTTGCACGGCGTTGAAGCGCGCCAGCGCAACCAGCGCTTCGGCAGCAACCGGATTCTGCTTGTGTGCCATGGCCGAGGAACCACCGCCGCCAGCCATGGCGATGTCCTTGCCCATTTGCGCCATGAGGGCGCAATCCTGGCCGATCTTGCCGAGACTGCCGGTGATGACAGATAGAAGATTGGCAATCTCGGCAATCAAATCACGCTGGCTATGCCATTGTGGCTCATCCCCAAGACCAAGCTCTTGCGCGAGACACCGGCGAACCTCTGCTGCCTTGTCTCCCAGTTGATCCAGATTTCCCGCAGCGCCGCCGAACTGAAGCGGCAGTTCGCTCTCCAGCGGCGTCAGGCGACGGACACTGTGCTTGAGGGGTGTTTGCCAGGCGGCAATTCGGTTTTGGACCTTGATCGGGATCGCCGCCTGCATGCGGGTAAATCCCATGAGTGGGCGCTCGCCAAAGCGAGCGTCGAGATCATCCAGTTGGCTGATGATTGTGGTCAAGCGAGATCGGAAGATTGGCAGGATCGAGCGCAGACGGAGCATCAGGCTCGTGTCGATCACATCCTGGCTGGTTGCACCCATATGCACAAATGGCGCAGCCTCACCGCCAACTGCGGCTTTGAGTTGTTTGACCAGTGTCGCGACAACGATACCGTCTTTCGCCACGCCCTCCCGGAGCGCCTGCATGGGAGGCTCGAACGACAGACTGATCGCTGCGATCTTCCGCGCAATTTCTTCCGGGACAAGGCCGGCTTTCATTTCCGCCATCACCAGTGCCGCCTCGAAGCGCAGCATGGCAGCAATGTCCGCCTCCACACCAAGATGCTGGGCTGTCTCCGCATCTCCCAAAAGGCCGGATAGAAAGGGATGTGTGAAGGCGGAAATGCTCATATCGTCTCAGATGTCGAAGAAAACGGTTTCGTTCTCACCCTGCAGGTGAATGTCGAAAGTCACTGTGTCGCCTTCGCGCTGGCCGATCAAGGTCGGCACGCGAACGCGGTGTTCTATCCGCGCCAGAACGGGATCTTCAGCATTCGCCTGTTCTTCATCCGAGAAGTACATGCGGGTGTGCAGGCCGATGTTGATGCCACGCGCAACGATCCACAGAGTGACATGCGGTGCCATCAACCTGCCATCGCGAAACGGCACGCGACCTGGCTTGATGGTTTCAAAACGAAATTCGCCGCTTGTCATATCGGCAGGGCATCGCCCCCAACCAAGGAAATTGGGATCGGCGGTTCCCCGCGTCTCGCTGGGGCTGTTGTAAAGTCCGTCTGCATCCGCCTGCCAGATTTCAACCAGCGCATCCTTTAGCGGCGTTCCTGAACCGTCGATCACGCGACCGCGAATTGTGATGCGTTCGCCTTTCGTCTTCTCATTGACCAAGGGGCCAGCGCCCAGATCGGTCTCATAAACACCGTGAATGCCCGTGAAATTCGGCGTACAGCCGATATGGACATAGGGTCCAGCGGTCTGCGACGGGGATTCTTTCAGATAGTTCAGAGCCTGTACCATGATCAGTTCCCTTCCTTCCGGTTTTCAAAGAAGGTCGAGCGACGCCCGCGCAGCACGATATCGAACTTGTAGGCCCTCATATCCATGGGAATGGTGTTGTTCATGTCGAGCGGCGCAATCAGGCGCTTGATTGCTTCGTCGTCGGGGATCGTCTTGACGATCGGGCAGATCCAGATCAGCGGATCGCCCTCGAAATACATCTGGGTGATCAGTCGTTGTGCAAAACCATGTCCGAAAACGGAGAAATGGATATGCGCGGGACGCCAGTCATTGACCCCGTTTGGCCACGGATAGGGGCCAGGCTTGATGGTGCGGAACCAGTAATAGCCATTTTCATCCGTGATACAGCGACCGAAACCACCGAAGTTCGGATCGAGCGGCGCTAGATAGGTTTCCTTCTTGTGGCGGTATCTTCCGCCTGCATTGGCCTGCCAGAATTCCACCAGGGCTCCGGCCACGCCGACACCGCGCTCGTCCAGAATGCGGCCATGCACCAGAATGCGCTGGCCAATGGCCATTTCACCAGGTTGCGCATAGTTCACGATCAAATCGTTATCGAACTCGTTGATCATGTTGTGACCGAAGACCGGTCCGGTGATTTCGCTTTTCGTGCCTTCCAGTGAAATCAGCGCGCGCTGGGGCGAACGCAGCACCGATGTCTTATAGGTCGGCGTAAAGGCGGGCGGATGGATGCTGCGGTCCCGGGCAAAGAAAGGACCTGTCTCGGGCAGAGAGTTTTTCATGTCGTGATCTCCTCGGCACCTTTCGATGCCCCCAGTTCGGCGTAAACGGATTTCGCGATCTTGAAGGCGTGGTTTGCTGCCGGAACGCCAGCATAGATCGCAACGTGAAGAAGAGCTTCACAAATGTCTTCTTGTGTCGCTCCTGTATTCGCCGTGGCACGAATATGCATCGCCACTTCCTCGTCCTGTCCGAGGGCGGCAAGAAGCGCGATGGTCACGATAGACCTTTCACGCTTGGAAAAATGAGGGCGAGACCACACGGTTCCCCAGGCGCCTTCGGTAATCATCTCCTGAAAAGCACTGTCAAAGGGCGTCTCATTCTGCATTGCGCGATTGACATGCGCATCGCCAAGCACCTGCCTGCGGGTGGTCATGCCCTGACGATAACGGTCGGACTTCAGGGTTTGGTCAACCATTCAACACTCCTGGAAGGGTGGACAGGAAACGGCGCAGCAGCCGCAGGAAAACCGAAGGAGCCTCGATACAAGGCAGGTGCGCCGCGCCCGGTATGATCTCGAATTGCGAACCCCGTATGAGGTTTGCGAGGGAGCGCACAAGCTCCGGCGGCGTCGAGCCGTCCTCTTCGCCAACGACGCACAGGGTCGCAACATTGATCCGCCGTGCTGTCTCGGTGAAATCGGCATCTCGAATAGCAGCGCAGGTGCCGGCATAGCCTTCGGCGCTTTGCCTTTCCAGCATCGTGCAATAGCCGCGATAATCGGCATTCTCCGGGCGTCTGTAGGGAGCCGTGAACCACCGGGACATGATGGGGTCCAGAATGGAGCCAATGCCATTGTCCAGCACGGCGCGGATCCGGGTTTCCCAGAAGTCTGGAGTGCCGATCTTGTGAGCCGTATCCGCAAAGAAGATGCCGCGCACAAGATCAGGCCGCTTGTCGAAAATGCTGAGGGAAATCAGGCCCCCAATGGAGAGGCCGCACAGCACGACCTGCGAAATTCCGTAATGTTCGAGAAGTCCGATGGCGTCATCTGCAAAATCTTCAATGCGATAGGGTGGCTGGCCCAGATCGCTCAGGCCGTGCCCGCGCTTGTCGAACAGGATAAGCGTGAAATCGGAGGACAGATCCGCCACCACCTTGTCCCAGATGCGAAGGTCGGTGCCGAGCGAATTGATGAACAGGATCGCGGGCTTCTTCGAGTCCAGGCCATGGACGCGATGACTGATCACTGTATCGCCGATACGAACGAACTGCATGCCTTGATCCTCCATAATGTTTTATGGCACTTCCAAAAAGGTTAGGTAAAATGAGTTTTATTGGCTCATCGCTTAACTGGGAGGTTATGGCTTGATCGGATCGAGGGTAAAATATCGCCATCTGCAAACCTTTGTGGAGGTTGCGCGGCAGGGAAGCGTCGTGAAGGCGGCGGATCATCTGAACGTCAGCCAGCCCGCCGTTACCAAGACAATTCGCGAACTTGAGGAGGCACTTGGCGTCGTTCTGTTTGAGCGGGATGGGAGGGGCATCCGCATATCGAAGCCAGGAGAGGTGTTCCTGCGGCATGCCACCGCTTCCCTGACGGCCTTGCGCCAAGGGATCGATTCCGTCGCGCACGATCACCTCGACAATGTGCCGCCGGTGCGTATCGGAGCACTTCCCACCGTCTCCACGCGCATTATGCCGCGTGCCATGTCGCTGTTTCTCAACGAGGAAACGCGCAGTCGCATCAAAATTGTCACGGGTGAAAACGCGGTCCTGCTCGAACAGCTGCGCGTGGGTGAACTCGATCTTGTCGTTGGCAGACTGGCTGCACCGGAGCAGATGACCGGCTTCTCCTTCGAGCATCTCTATTCTGAACAGGTTCTCTTCGTCACGCGCGCTGGACACCCGCTTCTGTCCAGCGGCCCCGTGTTTGACGGGCTGGAGAACTATCCGGTGCTGATGCCGACCCGCGGGTCGATCATCCGTCCCTTTGTCGAGCGCTTCCTCATTGCCAACGGGGTTGGCCCTTTGCCCATGCAGCTGGAAACCGTCTCGGACTCCTTCGGCCGCGCCTTCGTGCGATCCAGCGACGCAGTCTGGATCATCTCAAGCGGGGTGGTGGCGGGCGATATTGCGGATAGCGTCTTCGCGGCACTGCCGATCGATACAAGTGAGACGAAGGGGCCGGTTGGCTTGACGCTGCGGGCCGATGCCGTTCCGTCGCTACCCATGTCCATCCTCATGCAGGCTGTGCGGATGGCGGCGAAGGAAATCAACGGTCCCCCTTGAGGCTCAGCATGGTGAGGCCATCCGGATGACACGCGGTTGCGGATGGTCAGGTGTTGGCGACGAGCGGACCCGCCGCCAACAGTTATTACCGAGATCAACGCCCTTCAGGAGAGGCCACTGGTGGCCAGAGGCATTAACAGGCAATGTTCCATCCTCACATCAGGCCTTCGGCAGTGTCGCCATGTCGATTACGAAGCGATAGCGCACATCACTCTTGATGACGCGTTCATAGGCTTCGTTTACATCCTTGATATCGATGACCTCTATCTCTGCCGTGATATTGTGCTTGCCGCAGAAGTCCAGCATTTCCTGGGTTTCCTTGATCGAGCCGATCATGGAACCGGCAATGCTGCGGCGCCCCGGAATAAGAGAGAAGGCATGCACTGGCACCGGATGTTCCGGTGCACCAACAAGCACCATGGTGCCGTCGACTTTCAGCAGGTTCAGGTAGGCATTCCAGTCGATACCGGCGCTGACCGTGCAGATAATGAGATCGAACGTGCCTGCCAGCTTGGTGAAGGTTTCGGCGTCCGACGTCGCGTAATATTCCTTCGCACCGAATTTGAGGCCGTCATCCTTCTTGGAGAGCGTTTGGCTGAGAACGGTAACATCCGCGCCCATGGCGGCACCGATCTGCACGCCCATATGACCAAGGCCACCCATACCGAGAATGGCGACCTTTTTGCCGGGGCCGGCCTTCCAATGGCTCAGAGGGGAATAGAGGGTGATGCCTGCGCAAAGAAGAGGGGCAGCCTTGTCGAGCGGCAGGTTGTCCGGGATGGAGAGCACATAACCTTCCTTGACAACGATATGGTCTGAGTAACCGCCATAAGTCGGGGTCGTACCGTCTGCTTCCACATCATTGTAGGTCTGAACGAGACCCGGCATATACTGCTCGTTATCGACATCGCGCGTCTGGCAATGAACGCAGGAATCGACAAAGCAACCAACGCCGACATGGTCACCAACCTTGAACTTTGTGACCTTTGGGCCAACGGCCGTTACGATGCCTGCTATCTCATGCCCCGGTACCATCGGGAAACGGGAGTTTCCCCATTCATTGCGGGCCTGATGGATATCCGAATGGCAGATGCCGGAGTATTTGATGTCGATGACAACATCGTCCTCGCGCGGCTCACGGCGCTCGAAGGTGAAAAATTCAAGCGGCTTGGACGCGTCCGTCGCCGCATAGCCTCGTGCAATAGCCATGTTTGAACCTTTTGAGATTGGGTTGAAGAAACAGAACCACCCTGTTTTTCGGGTAGCCAATGTAGATAACGCGCATGGTCGCAGAATGGTTTGTTTGATCAGCCGGATTTCTTGCACAATTCTCCGAAGTGGTGTGGTCGTCTTTGTAGCGTCTTGTCGATGTAGGGCGCTCCGGTGGCCGGTGATGCTGGTAAAAATCTTGACGATTGTGAATTACTGTCTGGCCGACAGCCTCCACCATAGACGGTTATTCCAATGGATGAAGATCAATTTCGAACAGCCATGCTCGCCTGCGCCAATGCCATTCTGCCGATGCATATCGGTCAGGTGATGATTAACAAAGTGTTTGGCAGGGCAATGCAATCCCATGCGGCGGGTCTTGTCGTCATCATGCATTGCGAGGCTGAATTGAACCTTGGACCTGCGGCGACCTTAGCCGCCCTAAAGAGCGAATTCGAGCAGTCGAGAACCTTGTCTGCCTTCATCGGATTGTTGAAATGCACTGGCTTCATCAGGAATGGTGAACATCCGAACGATCAGAGAGTAAGGACGCTGGTACCCAGCGCCATGCTTATTGGCGGATTGAAATCCTGGCTGATGCAGCACGTTAAATGCGGTGCGATGGCAGGAATAGAATTTCCCGTGCCGGACCTTGCCGGGCGCCTGGACGCCGACCCTTATTTTGCAACGCATTACATTGCGGCGACGCGCAATGTGCTCTATCGGACGCGTGCATCGCTTGAACAGAGACATGCCTGGGCCATGTTCGACCGGTTTGATTGCGGTGATCGGGTTTGCCTTATGCTGCTGAAGGCGCATTACGAATGTGAGCAAACCGGAAATGCCGAACCTTGGTTCCCACTTGAAGTCTCCAGGATCGCTTCGCAGATCGGCATTTCGCAATCGCATGTTCGCAACATCGTCAATGCGGCAGAGACTGCGGGTTATCTGAAGTTGAACAAACGCTCTGGCGAAATCTGTCTGACGCCTCACCTTCTGGAGGAGGTGAGGGAGTGGCATCTTATGTTCTGGTCATGGTTGAAGGATGCTGCAGACATCGCCGTTGAGCGTTCGTCGGTCACGTCGAGCCTCTCCGCTTGAGCGCTTCAGAAGCTGGCGTAAAGCTTGAGATTGAAACGATTGTTGCGCGTATTGTCGCTATCGCTGCCACGGGCATATTCCAGCGAAAGCGTGACTGCGCTGGCCGAACCGGTCTGGGAGAGCGCCGTTTGCAGGCCCAAGCCGTAGCTTGCGGCGCGTGTGACGCGTGATTCCAGCGCTGTCGCTTCCTCCAACTTCACCACACCGCCTGCGGCAAAAACATAAGGCGCAATGATCAGGTTCCTTGTCTCGCCGGCAATGGGCAGCGTCGTAACCATTGGACGATGCACTTCTGCACGCAGAAGAGCACCAGAATCGCCATCGAGCCTGCCGGAGGCATAGGATGAAAGCCCCTCGAAGCCGCCAAGTGAAATTTGCTCAGATGCGACAAGGGCTTGCCCGAAGGATGTCTGTGCTCGTCCCTTCAGCGTAACCTGCCAGCCACTGGGAAATGCCTGTCCATAACGCCAGTTAAGGTCCAGTTTCTGAAAATCCGGGTCTGCCCCGTCACGGGATAAGGGAAGCGTGTCTGTCCCCGTGCGCGCTCCCAATGCGTCAAGGCCGAAAGAGCCGGTCAGGCTGGCATTCCATGACCCGCCGCTCGCGTTTTGCCAAAGAAGCGACTGGGTCAGGCGAAGGACACGCAGCCTGTCTTCGGTGAAGGGGAGCTTGTTGTCTGGAAGAAGGATGGTCTGTCGTTCTCTCGTCGCATCGAAAGCCAGGTTGGTCGAAAGATCAAGGTCTCTGCTGCGCCACCAGTCGTAGTTCAACCGGGCCGAAAAACGTTGGAAATGATCGGACATGCCAAAGCCGAGATCGGATTCCGGCAGGGTGCGCGCGTCTGTGCCTTCCAGGTTCAGCGATAGACCTTCGATGTGAAGCGGAATGATGACACCGCCAGCAAGCTGTCTATTCCGAGGGTCTCCGGACAAAAAGCCATTGTCTCCCCCGTTTGGATAACCTGCGACGCGGGCATAGAATTGCTCTCCGAGCCCAATCACATTGTTGAGTTGAAGGCCTGCGGCTGTCATCGCGCCGCCCAGCTCTTTCGAGACGCTGTTATCGACCGAAACAGTGGCTGTGACGCTATCGAACCGTCCATTCAGAACCAGGGTCGCTGAGCCGGGTGCATTGCCGGCACGCAAGGTTGAACGAAGCGCCAGGCCGGGCAGGTCGCCAGCCAGCAGGAGGCGACGTTCGATTTCCTGTCTTTTCAGACGCCGCTGACCCACCAGCGGATCCAAGAGCTTTCTCACATAACCCTGGACCGGGGCGTCGAATGCAGACGCATCGATCTCCTCAATATAGCCATCGGTTACGATAAATGTGATGCGTGTCCCGTCCGTGATTGTCTGAGGCGGTACGCTGACACGTGCGAGAATGTAACCCGCCTTGGCGTAGGCGACTTCCAGGTCTCGTGCGGCAGCGAAAATCTCAGCGCCCGAGATTTCTCCGGTTCCCAGGCGTTTTTCTATCGCGGCATTGACCTCTTCCATTTCGGCAAATGCGCCATTGATATCCACGCCCGAAGGCTTGACGAAAAGCTTCTCCGCACCCTCGGGAGCATTCAGACCTTGTGTTTCAGGTAGCTGAACCCTTCCCCGGCTCGGAGCGTTCTGCTCAGGCGCGAATGTGGGTGGCGTGATCTGGCTTGCCGTTTGAGCATGAGCCCTCTCGCCCGGCGCACTGATGCAAACGAGCGTAGAGAGGAGCGGCAGGAAAAGGCGGTGTCGCAAAATCATCAACATGCTCAATCTTTATCTTCAGAACCCGGCATTGGAGAGCTCTTGCTCCAGAGTTGACTGGGATGGGTTGGAAGGTGGCGTTGCTGGCCGGCCACCTTGGCTATTGCTCGAATTACCTTGGTTGCTGGTCGTGCTGTTCTGGTTGCCGGGCTGATTCTTGCCTGTGCCAAAGGGATCCTGCGTCGGGTCAACCTCCCCGGGCACCTGCAGTGAGATCGTGTCCTGCTGGTTCTTGATGAAGCTTTCCACAATCGAGCTCACGTTTGGTTCCTGCGTCGAAGGCTGCGGTGCTGGCTTGGCAGGCGGCGTTCCAACGACAGCAAGGTTACCAGGCGTGACGGTCAGGCTATAATTTGCGGAAACCTGCAGGCTGCCCTGATTGATGGGATAGATACCTGCTGCCGAGTTTGCATTGGCTGGCGATAGCAGGCTGCCTGAAAGTCGGTCGCCATTGATGAGATCGCCGGACAGGATCTGGTAGGAGAAAGCAGGATTGTTTGATCCTACTGTGCGGCTTGCATCATTCGCCCGCAGCGATAGGGCCCTCGGTAGAATGCGAAGCTGACCATTTACCAGCGTCACTGCGTAGTTCGGCGACAGAGAGAAGCCGCTGAGCCCGATTGAATAATTACCAACTGAAGACCTGGCGTTGGCGGTAACGGAAGGGGTTCCGCTCAGCCTGTCCCCATTGGCAAGCCCCATTCCTCCAATCGTATAGGTCAAGTCGGGATTGGCTTCGCCGTAGATCCGGGTCAAATTGTTTGCCGTGATCGTCAGCGGACGACGTAGAACAGACAACTGCGCGTTTCGATAGCTTAATTGATAATTAGGCGATGCGGCCAGTGTACCTTGTCCGATCGTGTAGGCACCAGCGTTCGATGTTGCGGTGGCACCGGTTGCAAGGCTGCCGGTCAGGCTATCGCCATTGACGAGACCCTCGGTCCGATAGGTCAGCGCGGGATTGCTGTCGCCGTAGTATCGGGAAATTGCATCTGCGTTCACGTTGAGCTGCCGGGGCGTGATGTTCAGTGCTCCGGCCGTGAAGCTGAGCCGGTAGTTCTGAGAGGCGCTGAGCGTTCCCTGATGGATGGCATAGCTGCCGATGCCGGACGCCGGTGTGGCCGCAGTGGCAAGGCCACCGATAAGTTGGTCGCCATGAACAAGCCCGGAGGCCGTATAGCCAAGAAGGGGATTGGCGTTCCCATAGATGCGCGACAGGTTATTCGCCGCCACGATCAACTGGCGTGGTGTAATCGTCAACTGCCCGCCTGCGAATGAAAGCGCATAATTGCTGCTATTGGTGGCGCTCAGCGACCCCTGAGCAATATCGTAGGTGCCGACGCCTGAGGTGATCGTTGCCGCCGTTGCCAATGAACCCGTGATGGTATCCCCGTTCACCAAACCGTTGGCCGAGTAGGTCAGCCTTGGATTGGCGTCTCCGTAGGTTCTGGTGATGTTATCGACAGTTACACTGATCGGGCGAGGCGTAACGGTGAGTTGTCCAGGTCTGAAGGACATCCAATAATTGCTGCTATTGGCAAGGGTCAGTGTTCCCTTCGTAATGTCATAGGTCCCCACACCGGACGCAGTGTTTGCTGTTGTCGCGAGAGATCCCGAAATCGTGTCCCCGTTGACGAGGCCATCGACTCCATAGGTGAGGGAAGGATTTGTGTCCCCATAGACCCGGGCCATGTTGTCAGCCGAGATGCGGAGATTCCTCTGCGCGATAAATCCCCCCAGATCGACAAGTTGCAGCGATGCACCGTGAGCTGTCGTGCCGCTTATGCCGCCAATGCCGATCTGGTTATAGCTTCCGGCAGATGTTGTATTCGTCAATCCGCCCTGACCTGATATTCGATAGTCTCCACGGCCGCCTGTCTGATAGACGGTGGTCGGAGTATCGCCATAGGTGCCATGCTGCGATACGCCGACGACACCCGCAACGCCCAGCAGCATGGGATAGGGATTGCTGTTGGATAGTCCCCAAGCACCTCCATTCAGCAGAAACCGGCTTCGAAACTCATCGGTATTCACCCCGCCGGAGGTTGATCCGGCACTGGTTGTCTGACCGGTGGTCTGTCGATCCCAATAGGAGTTGAAGGTGAACCCCAGCCCCTGATGGGATACGAGGCCGCCGGTGACTGCTCCGTTTACGCTGCCTGCGGCAAAGGAGTTACTGATGTTTCCGAAATGGAAACTACCGACAAGCCCTCCGGCTGAATTGCCGGATGTTGCGCCGGTTGCGTAACTATAACTAACAACACCTTCAAGTTCACCGACCAAGCCGCCAGCTGCTGCGCCGCTAAATCCGAAGACATTCGCGGTTGAATAGGACTGCGTGATAGAACTGCTCGCCCCATCGCCGAGATAGTATCCGATTAGTCCTCCCACCGAAGAAAAATGGCCAGAAACACTGCCGGATGTATAGACGCGAGAAATGTCTCCTAGGGCAATTGCGGCAAGGATGCCTGCACTACTGCTCGCTTTGATGGAAGCATTTGTGATGCCGAGATCGGTGACAATGGAATTTTCGCCCAGCGAATTGAACAACCCTCCCGCTATGCCGTTGTAGCTGGCCGTATCGACGGTCAGCCCGTCAATGCGGAATCCCAGGCCATTCAATTGTCCCTGAAATCCATTCGAGTTGGCGCCGATTGGTTTGAAACCATCGCCGCCGTTCCACTGGGCCGTAGAGCTTGCGTCGATGTCTCGCCCAAGAGCATAGGTGCCATTAAGATTGTTCTGCATGTTTTGCAGATCGAAGACCGTATTCACCAGCATGTAAGGGTTTATGGTCGTTCTGTCGGCGGCAAAGAGCGCGTAGTCCGTGGGGTTGGTGTAGCTCGTGCCGTTGACGGTCGAAGAATCCTTGCCCGTCGGATTATAGAAGATACTCATCCCGCCTGGAGTCGAGACCTTTACTCCGTTTGCGAAAGATACCGTCCCAACCCCCTGACCGCTATTGTCTGCACGCAAAGTGAGGGATGACTGGTTGCCTCCCGTCACATTGGCGTTGATGGCAATGTTTCTGTAGGCCGACAGCATCAGGTTGGTGCTGGATGTCCAGGAGAGTGGATCGGCAACAGTGATATCACCATCCTGGCTTCCGGCGGAGCCCGCGCTGCCGGTGGTGATCATGACATTGGCTGTGCGAAGCGCATTGACCAGCGTATCGGTGCTGATGATGCTGTCATTGCCGGTCGCAGACAGACCGGAAGAGTTGTGCGCTATCGCGTTGGCAATGGTGATATTGTAGGGATCGAGCAACAGATTACCGAACTGTCCGCTGGAGGCAGTCAGATCGACGCTACCCTGATAGGCAAGCTTTGCCTTGCCCGAAACCTCAACCTCTCCGCCTGCGCCGCTGCCAGCACCTTTGGCGCTGATTGCCCCACTGAAGCCGGTCAACAGGTCCGACCAGATGACGATATCGCCACCGCGGCCGTCTGTAGTGGCATCGGCCTTGATTGTGGTGTCGGCATCCACCATGGTTGTGGCTGCAGTCTGGACGGTGCCGCTGCCCTGACGCGCCCCGCCAATCAGGATGGTGCCGCCTCCGGTTGACCCCGATGCGTCAATGGTGGCCTTGTCCAAGCTGATGGTTTTGCCGGTTACGGTGACGTTGCCGCCCTTGCCTTGTTTTGTCGTCGCCTTGACCTTGCCGGAAATGGTGACCGCTCCACCACCGCCTCCGCCGATGACAATCTTGCCGCGGCTCCCGCTCATGGAGTTTGCTTCGACCGATCCCGACAGATTGATGGCATGACGTGCCGCATTCTGGGCCGTTGCCGCTGATATGACAACCTGGCCTCCTGATGCGGAAATCTTGCCACGGTTCTGGATCAGCGGTTCGTCGCCGCTTTTTCCTGTCGGAACCGCCACCTGCAGAAAACCATCGCCGGAAAGATCGAGTGTAGCCTGTTCGCCAGAGCCGAGGCCGATCTTGCCGGTCTCAACTTCGATCAGGCCGTCATTGCTGACAGTGCCACCAATCAGGGCAGCGTAGCCGCCGCGGCCAATGCGGACCGTTCCGGCGTTTGTAACCGCCTTTGAAGCGCCATTGCCTGAGAAACGCGGTTTGCCGGCGAGAAAGTCTTCATCCGTCATATCGAGGGTGGAGGCGACGAAGCCACCTCCAACAGAAACCGTGCCGCTGGGCGTGATGGCAATTCCGTTCGGATTGATCAGGTAGACTTGGCCATTGGCTTTCAGCGAACCTGAAATGCTCGAGCCGGTGGTGCCAGTGACACGGTTGAGAATGGCAGAAGAGCCGCTAGGCTGGACAAATTCGACGCTGCTGTCCCTACCGATTGAAAAGCTGTTCCAGTTGACGATTGCATTTTCAGAGCCCTGGTGAACGGTCATCGCGCTTCCGGTTGAGCCGATCGAGACCTGTCCCGCCGCAACGCTAGCCCCTGACGGCAGATCATTGGCATGTGTCGGGTGCGTTACAATCGTCGAAAGCAGAATCAACGCAGTTGTTGATGTCAGCTGTGCGTGTAGCCCACGTCTACCCCGGCCCATTTTCTTGCTCCCCTGATCCCCATTGCGCCCGCAGACGCGAACATGCCAAGCCCGTTTGTGGCGGAAAAGTGGTGTCTCGGAGGCTTCGCCAAGTAAAGCGCAAAAATTGCATCTATCGTCTAAAGGGGTGATTTTCCGGCGACAGGCCGTTGGAGCGCCGGAGCATTGCCGGTTCCACGGAAGCATCTGAAATGCTCTCTCCGGTTGCTATTTCTGGCCCGGAGGCAAAGCGCGCTACCGCGCTCTTGCCGGGCGTGGCCCAGCCTCCCGAAGAACGAGCTCTGGTAAATCTTACGATGAGGCGCTTGACCTACGGCAACTCATCGTACAAATAGCTCCATATATAATACGTATTTTGTCGCACTGGATTGGGAGGAGTTTCATGCTGACCGTTGAAACACGTCAGGCCGTTCACCCTGAGCACGCCAAGAGCCTGGATACAGAAGGGCTACGCCGTCATTTTCTGGCGCAGGATATGTTCCGCCCCGGCGAAATCCGCCTCATCTACACCCATTACGACCGGTTCGTCATGGGAGGTGCGGTTCCGGCAGGCGCGTCTCTTACGCTGGACAGGGTGGAGGAGACCAAGACACCTTCCTTCCTGGATCGACGCGAGATGGGCATCGTCAACATTGGCGAGGCAGGGACCGTTTCTGCTGGCGGCGAAACATACACATTGAACCGGGGCGACGTTCTCTACCTCGGAGCAGGCAGTGGCCAGGTGACATTTGCAGGTAAGGGGCGCTACTACATCGTTTCCTGCCCTGCCCATCGCACCCTGCCAGCCAGGCTGATTACGCTTGCCGACAGCAAGGAAGTCAAGCTGGGTGCCGTTGAGACCTCCAACAAGCGCACCATCAATCAGTTTATCCATCCTCTCGTCATGGAGAGCTGCCAGCTCGTTCTTGGCTATACAACGCTTGAGGACGGTTCCGTGTGGAACACCATTCCGTCCCACGTGCATGATCGCCGTATGGAGGCCTATCTTTACTTCGGGATGGATGAAAAATCGCGTGTGCTTCACTTGATGGGCGAGCCGCAGGAAACGCGCCACCTGTTCATTTCCAACGAAGAAGGTGCAATTTCGCCGCCCTGGTCTATTCATTCCGGCGCAGGCATCGGCTCCTACACCTTCATCTGGGCCATGGCAGGTGACAATGTCGATTATACAGATATGGATTTCATTCAGCCGAGCGACTTGAAATGACGGATGTATTTTCGCTCAAGGGCCGTAAGGCACTGGTTACGGGCTCCAATACCGGGCTTGGACAGTCGATTGCTGTCGCTCTGGCCGCCGCCGGAGCGGAGGTCGTCTGCGCTGCGCGCCGCTCGCCCGAAGAAACGCTTAAAATCATCGCCAGCCAGGGAAGCAAAGCCTCTTCTCTGGACCTCGATTTTTCCAATCCAATGGCGGCACGCGATGTGTTCTCCGGCCAAGGCTTCGACATTCTCGTAAACAATGCCGGGATCATTCGCAGAGCCGATGCAGTGGATTTTACCGAGAGCGATTGGGATGAGGTGATGGATGTCAACCTCAAGGCGCTTTTCTTCACCACGCAAGCATTTGCAAAGGAACTGATGGCGAGGGGGCAGGACGGCAAAGTGGTGAATATCGCGTCACTATTGTCGTTTCAGGGCGGGATTCGTGTGCCGTCCTATACGGCAGCCAAACATGGTGTGGCTGGTCTGACAAAGCTTCTGGCCAATGAGTGGGCGGCCAAGGGCATCAATGTCAACGCCATTGCTCCCGGTTACATCGAAACCAACAATACCGAGGCACTGCGTGTGGATCCTGCCCGTAACAAAGCTATTCTGGAAAGGATTCCCGCGAACCGCTGGGGCCAGCCGGAGGATATTGCCGGTGCCGCCGTTTTTCTCTCCTCATCGGCGGCAAACTACATCCACGGGGCAGTCTTAAATGTCGATGGTGGCTGGCTGGCGCGCTAGAGAATTAGGCTCAGAGCCGGGCTGCCTAAAATGCTCCACCTTTTTGGTTTCACAGAATCCGCAGGCAAAACCGCTGAAGCAATTTTCGTGGACATGCTCTAGCGTCTGTCCACCACAGATTACTAGCGACATTAAATCGAAGTGCGGGACAGTGCCGGACGTTTCGGTTCATCCTGTATGACAGGGTGATGTCGATTGTCCTATGGCAATTGCCAGAGCCCCGTCATTTCGCCCGTACAAGGGCCTTAGCAGTTCAGTTTCTCCACACCCCGACTATGTGAGGCCGTGGAGCCCCGATTATCTGCAAGATTGCATCTGCACAAGCGCAGAAGTGGGAGCCTATGGCACCGTTGCGATTCTTGACGATTGAGGAAACGTCCAAAAGCATTTCAAATAATTCCCCAACTCCTGATCGTGAACACTGCGAGCGAGGCGGGTTCAACGGACGCGTTGCAAAAGATCGACGGCCAGTGCAGTGGCGCCCATCAGCCCTGCCTTTGCTGAATATCTGCTTGGTTCCATGCGAATTGGGAAAGGCAGCAGTCGCTGCGTATAGGCCCGAAGTTTGTCCTGAAAGACTGCTTGCGAACCAATACCGCCGCCGATGACGATCAGCTGAGGATCGATCAGCGTCAGCACAGATGCGATGCCAATTGAGGCAGTGCGGGCTGTTTCTTCAATGGCATTCAGTGCATCTTGCTCGCCTCTGGCTGCGCGGGCGAAGATGTCGGCAACCGTTTCGCCCCCACGCGCAAAACGTTGACGGATGCCAGCCGTGCCGACGACGGCTTCGAACAATCCATCTGGATTGACCTCCGCGCCGGCATGCGGATCGGAACCAAAGGGAAGATAGGCAATCTCGCCAGCCCGTCCGAAGGCGCCGCGCACAATCTTGCCTTCAATGACGATGCCCATGCCAACACCGGTGCCGAAAGAAGCGAAGACAAGAGATTGCCGATCCTTTGGCGGCCTTGCCTGTGCTTCACCGAATGCAGAGAGGTTCACATCATTCTCGACTGTGACGGGGAATGGCAGGGCCTGCTCAAGAAGAGTCTGGAGCGGCTGATCTTCCGGCAGGCAGAGATTGGGTGAAAGCGAGGCAAGGCCAGTATCTGGCGAGACGGCACTGGGAATGCCTATGACCATGCCCGCGACGTCTTTCAGAGCGATGCCCGCCAGCGATGCCAGCCTTTCGCTCAGCCGCACAATTTGTTGCAAAACCGGAGCGTCTGGGCCGTTTTCTGTCGGCTCCGTGAGTTCTGCCAGAAGATGCCCGCCACAATCCGCCAGACCGCCGATGATCTTGGTGCCGCCGAGATCGATGCCAATCGCATATGTGCCTTCCTTCATACGCGGCGCTGTGTCTGAAACCGTTGTGGAAAACTGGTCGGTCATGCTTCGTCCTGGTTCAAGGTCGTCTGAGAGGTCGCCCCGCGGCTCGAGGGTCTGAGCCATCTTCTGGGTGTCGTATGAGATAAGATGAATGCGATAAGAGGTGTAAAATCTGCGGCAATGCTCTCAGGATGTGAGTCTTTTCAGCGGCGCCCTTACCCTAGCCTAACCGGGTATAGGCTGCGAGAATGAAACGTTCTGCATCGAACAGATAATCCCGCAGGGTTTTCGAGGCTTCTGCTGTCTGCCCCGCCTCCAGCTGCTCGAGGATCATCTGGTTTTTATCGACGTAGCGCGCATGCAGATATTCAGGGTCGTGCAACAGACCGAAGACCAATCGCAATTCCAGGGAAATCTGCGCAAAGAACATGTTCAGGCGGGGGCTATCCGCCAGTTCAACGATGGCTGCATGAAACGCAATGTCGTCGGTTCCGGCACTCAACCATTGTCCGTTCTGCCGATGCACCATAGCCGCTTCGACCGAAGCCCGCATTTTTTCGACCGCCGGATGGCGGGGATCAGCCTCAGCGAGCGCCTGACATTCGATCATCCGGCGCAGATTGTAGATGTCAACAATGGTGGACATGCTGGGCGTGTTGACGAAGACGCCGCGGTTCGCCTCATGCTTCAGCAGGCCTTCCTTTGTCAAAAGACGAAAGACTTCACGCAAGGTATTGCGCGAGACGCCCAGTTCTTCGCATAAAGCAACTTCAGACAGATGGCTGCCGGGCGGAAGAATCCCCGAAATGACTTTGTCTCTGATGCGGCCAGCAAGGCTTTCCGCCAGTGTGAGGACCACTTCGCCAGCCGGTTCAGCATTGCCAACTGTCACAGTCTTTTTCATCCGGTGCTAAACCCCGCTTGTTTCAGCCCCGCCTCAGCTCGATGAAGGCAGTTTTCCATCAAGCGTTTATATCAATGTGACACGCGCGTCATCCGCCCACTCGCCGGGCGGAGCCCCAAGAGTGTTTCCGATCACAGGAAGATCACCGGGAATGCTCTCTTCTGTTTGTTTTGACTTAGGACGAGATGATGAAATCCTCGAGTGTCTGGTCACTGCATATTCGATCCCGGCCGTTCTTTTTGGCCAGGTAAAGCATCTGGTCTGCACCATTCAGCTGGTTGTCCAGCGTTTCCCCCGGTACCAGGGCGACCATTCCGACGGATGCCGTCAGACGAAACACGCCTTCCGGTGAGGCAAACGCATGCGTGCGGACCCGCTTCAATAGAGTTTCTGCTTGCTGTTGGGCCGTTTCGGAATTGCGCTTTGGAAAAAGCAGAACAAATTCCTCTCCGCCAAGGCGGGCGGGAAGGATGCCCCGTTGCTGCTCCTCTTCCCGCAGGAGAGACGCCATTGTTCTCAGCACCCGGTCGCCTGTTTCGTGGCCGTAGGAATCGTTGATGCGCTTGAAGTGATCGATATCGAGAATGGCAACCGTCCCGCTCTCCTGGTCGTCACGCAATTGTTCGACGTAGACGGCAGCGCGTTCAAAGAAGGCTCGCCGATTGTAAAGACTGGTCAGTGGGTCGCGCTCTGCCAGATAACGCAGGCGCTTCAACTGAAGCAGCGTTTCCACATTGTTGTCGATCCTGCATTGAAGCTCTTCCGGCAGGAAGGGCCGGTAGAGAAAATCGGAAGCGCCCGCCTTGAGAAAGGATGCGGAGAGATGGCGATCGGAAGATGACGATATGCCGATGATCCGAATGCGATCGGAGCCATGCCTTGCCCGAATTTCCTTCGTCAGCTCGAAACCGTCCATGTCGGGCATGAAGTAATCGGTCAAAACCAGTTCGATTGACGGATCGTCCTGCATGATCTGGAGTGCGTCCCGCCCGGTCGTCGCGGAATGGACACGAAAATTCTGCCTCTTGAGGAAGCCCACAAGATCGGAACGCATGATGTTCATGTCGTCCACGACGAGGATGGAGACAGAGCGGTTTTCGATGATCCTGCCTGCGGCGGCAACCACACGGTCTACCGAGCTTTGCCCCTCCTTCACGATATAATCGATCAAACGGCGGGCGGCGTAGTTCTTTGCGAGATCCTCGACGATGGATGCCGAGAAGAGAATGGTGGGAACACCTGATTGCGCCAGAAGATCAAGAATTTCGCCATTGGGGGCGTCTGGCAGATTGAGGCCGGTCACTGCCAATGTAAATTCTTGCTGTTGAAGGGCGTTCTGCGTATCGTTGAAGCTTCTATAGATGTGAACAATAGCATTGAGGCGTGCCTCAAGCTTGCCACGCATCAGATTGGCAAGAGATGCAGAATCTTCGACGAGTAGAATGTGCTCCGGCTCACCTCTGCTGCTGCAAGAGTCCATATCTAGACTGAATTTATTCATGTGCAGAGCATCTAATTTACGTCCGGACCGGGAGTGGGGCCGACCTGTAAAGCATTATGGAAAGCTTGCAAACCCCGTTTTCCAACCCTTTCATCATGTGATCTATCGCTCATACGTCGCGCCATCTCTCTGTTTGAGAAGCCCAACCTGCTGCACAACATCGGCGATTTGCGAAAACGGTGCGAAAAGCGGGTTTGTTTTGCGCCAGACCATGCCGATGCGCCGACGTGGGCGCGGCTCGGCGAGACGCGAAACGGACACGTCTGCGGATCGTGTTTCGATCGCCACGGCCATTTCCGGTATGAGGGTGACACCAATTCCGGCTCCGACCATCTGAACCAGCGTTGACAAGGAACTGCCTTCCATCAGATCGCGTGGCGGTGAGGTGGAAATGTTGCAGTAGAAGAGAGCCTGATCGCGAAAGCAATGTCCTTCCTCAAGCAGAAGAAGCCGCATTTCCTGCAACCTGTCAGAACTCGGAACCGGTTTGTGTTCGTCTTCCTTGGGCCGAACCAGCACGAATTCCTCTTCGAAAAGCGGGAATTCCTCAAGGGCGGGTTCCGAGACAGGCAATGCGACAATGGCGAGATCCAGGCGCCCTTCCATCAGGTCTTCTATCAGACGCTGTGTGATGGCCTCACGCGGGCGCGGATCCAGGCCAGGATAGTTGAGGGTAAGGGTCTTGATGACCTCTGGCAAAAGATAGGGCGCCACGGTTGGAATGACCCCAAGCCGCAGCCGTCCCCGCAAGGGGCCGGTTGCATTACGGGCAAGGTCTCCCAGGTCGTCAACGAGATGCAATATGGTGCGCGCGCGCTCCGCAAATTCTTCTCCGAGGCCGGTCAGCCGGATTTGTCGGCTGCCGCGCTCGACCAAAGGTGCGCCGATCAATTCTTCCAGTTCCCGGATCTGCACCGAAAGGGCAGGTTGCGAAATGGCGGATGCCTCTGCAGCACGTCCGAAGTGCCTCAAACGGGAAAGCGCTTCGAAATAGCGCAGGTGCTTCATCGTCAGACCATTCATAATCTCACCATATCGCACCGGTTAGAATATACAATTGGAATTTATGGAACTCGTTTGGTAGCGGTGCCTCGTGAAAGAAGTTCTTGATGACGTTGTCTGCCGCCACGATGCGGCCAACCATTTGAAGTTCGTACAATCTGTGAATTCAAGCTTGATTTAAGCTCGTCGGAGGACGCTATGGACGCACACAAAACAAATTCGGCTGGCAAATGTCCGGTCATGCACGGCGGCAACACGGCAACCGGCAAGTCCGTAATGGACTGGTGGCCCAATGCGCTGAACCTCGACATTCTGCATCAGCACGATACCAAGACCAATCCGCTCGGCAAGGACTTCAACTACCGTGAAGAGCTGAAGAAGCTTGATGTCGAAGCGTTGAAGAACGATCTGCGCGCTCTGATGAACGAGAGCCAGGATTGGTGGCCGGCCGATTGGGGTAGCTATGTCGGCATGTTTGCCCGCGTTGCCTGGCATGCTGCCGGTTCCTACCGTCTCGCAGACGGGCGTGGCGGTGCAGGCACCGGTAACCAGCGTTTTGCGCCTTTGAACAGCTGGCCGGACAACGTCAATACGGATAAGGGCCGCCGTCTGTTGTGGCCGATCAAGAAGAAGTACGGCAACAAGATTTCCTGGGCGGACCTTATGGTGCTGTCGGGCACGATTGCCTACGAAGTCGCAGGCCTGAAGACCTATGGCTTCGCCTTCGGTCGCGAAGATATCTGGCATCCTGAAAAGGACATCTACTGGGGTTCGGAAAAGGAGTGGCTCGCGCCTTCCGACAACCGTTACGAAGATGTTGCCAAGCCGGAAACCATGGAAAACCCGCTGGCAGCAGTGCAGATGGGTCTCATCTATGTGAACCCGGAGGGCGTGAACGGCAATCCTGACCCGCTGAAGACAGCTGCTCAGATCCGCGAAACCTTCGCCCGCATGGCAATGAACGATGAAGAAACCGTTGCCCTGACTGCAGGCGGCCACACCATCGGTAAATCGCATGGTAACGGTGACGCGGCGAACTTGAGCGCCGATCCGGAAGCGGCTGGCGCGGAATTCCAGGGCCTGGGCTGGATGAACACCAAGGGCCGCGGCATTGGCCGCGATACCGTGGTGAGCGGCATTGAAGGTGCATGGACCACCAACCCGACCAAGTGGGACATGGGCTATTTCGACATGCTGTTCGGTCATGACTGGGAACTCACCAAGTCCCCGGCCGGTGCCTGGCAGTGGAAGCCTGTCAGCATCAAGGAAGAAGACATGCCGGTGGATGTCGAGGACCCCTCGATCCGCTGCATGCCGATGATGACGGACGCAGACATGGCCATGAAGGTCGATCCGGCCTACAACGCCATCTGCCAGAAGTTCATGGCGGACCCGAACTACTTCTCGGAAACCTTCGCTCGCGCCTGGTTCAAACTGACCCATCGCGACATGGGACCGAAGGCGCGCTGGATCGGTCCGGACGTGCCGAAGGAAGACCTGATCTGGCAGGATCCGGTTCCCGTTGGCCGCAAGGATTATGATGTCGCCGCCGTCAAGGCGAAGATTGCTGCATCGGGTCTGACGATCTCGGACATGGTTGCCACTGCCTGGGATAGCGCCCGCACCTATCGCGGCTCCGATATGCGTGGTGGTGCCAATGGTGCACGCATCCGTCTCGCTCCGCAGAAGGACTGGGTCGCGAACGAACCCGAGCGTCTGGCAAAGGTTCTCTCGGTTCTTGAGCCGATTGCAGCAGAAGCAGGTGCAAGCGTAGCCGATGTGATCGTTCTGGCTGGTTCCTATGGTGTCGAGCAGGCTGCCAAGGCAGCAGGCTTTGCCATTGAGGTTCCCTTCGCACCCGGTCGTGGCGATGCGACGGCGCAACAGACTGATGCCGATAGCTTCGCTCCGCTGGAGCCACTGGCTGATGGTTTCCGTAACTTCGTGAAGAAGGACTATGTCGTCAGCCCGGAAGAAATCCTCCTGGATCGCGCACAGCTCCTCGGTCTCACTGCGCATGAAATGACCGTCCTGATTGGCGGCATGCGTGTGCTGGGAACCAATTTCGGCGGCACGCAGCACGGCGTGTTTACCGACCGTGCCGGCACCTTGACGAATGACTTCTTCGTCACCTTGACCGACATGGCATACAGCTGGGTTCCAACCGGCAGCAACACTTACGAGATCCGCGATCGCAAGTCCGGTGCCGTCAAGCACACGGCCACCCGCGTGGATCTGGTATTCGGTTCCAACTCGGTTCTTCGCGCCTATGCAGAAGTTTATGCGCAGGACGACGCCAAGGAAAAGTTCGTTAGGGACTTCGTTGCCGTCTGGACCAAGGTGATGAACGCGGATCGTTTCGATCTGATCTAATCGGATCGTTCATCCAGCGTTTTAAGCAGCCTCTCCCGCCGCCCATCGGGAGAGGCTTTTTTATTGACTCGGCTACAGGCGCCAGGGGCGGGAGCGGCGTGGCGCTGCCCAACATAAGGCAACCCGCAAAGGAGCAAGCCATCCGGCGCGCAATTTCGATCGTATGACGCCAAGACCATATCCGGGGAACCAAGTGGCGAGACGGATCGTTGAGGGACCGAAACCGAGGAGTTTTGGATGAGCAACGACCAGAAGAAGCCACAGTCAGATCAGGATAATCCGCACAGTGATAATCCTCACCGGGGTGTCATCACTGCTGGCCCGGACGCGCACGCCAATGAAGGCTCGACAAGCGCAACCAAGGAAAAGGCAGAGCGCGAAGTTCGCCAAAGCGAGAACAACACTTAAAGTACGTCGCGGTGTCGCTTGAACGAGAGATGCCAGGATAGAGCAAAAGGGTCGCCCACTCGCAGGCGGCCCTTTTCAGTTCAGCCATGAGCAAAGCAGACTACAGGTCGATGGAGTGCAGCCATTGCCTGACGATCCCGGCATCTTCGTCCACCAGCCGGTGATCTGCTGGAAGATCCGCAGACGTGACCGTCGCTCCACAGGATGCCAGCTTCTCGTGAAGCTGCACGCTCTTTCCCCGGAGCGGGTCTTGCCTGCCTGCCACCACCAGCACTCTCTTTCCTTCGAGGGTTCTATCCGGACAGTCGTCGAGCACGGGAATTGATCTGTATCGTGACCAGGACATAAACGGCCAGCATAGGGAAGACCGTCGCCTTGCAGTTTCATCGCCGGTGGTGGAAAGCGCAACGATCCCCTGTTCAGTCGATGACGATCGCGCGGAAATCGTTGACATTCGTGCCAGTTGGTCCCGTCACGAACAGATCACCAAGTGCTTCGAATGCCGTGAAGCTGTCGTTTTGCGCGAGCCTCTGTCTTCCATCGAGGCCGAGGCGTCTCAGGCGTGTTGCTGTCGTACCATCGCAAAATGCGCCAGCATGATCGCCAAATCCGTCGATACCGTCCGTATCGGCGGCAAGTGCGCAGAAACTTTGACCTTCCAATGCCAGCGCCAGAGCCAGGGCAAATTCGCTGTTGCGGCCACCCTTTCCGCTCTTCGTTCGCAGCGTTACTGTTGTCTCGCCGCCCGACAACAAGACGGCGGGGCGCCGAAACGGGCGGTTCTTGCCGATCGTTTCACGGACGAGAGCGGCGTGAGCAAGCGCGATATCACGGCTTTCCCCCTCCATTGAATCGGAAAGAAGATAGGGCGTGTATCCTTTTGCTTCAGCGATAGAAGCCGCAGCTTCCAGAGATATGCCTGCCGAGGCGATGATATGATGTGCGTTGCGTTGAAAGGCAGGATCCTCCGGTCCTGGAGCCTCCGCTGCAGGGGAGCGAAGATGCGCCATGACGTTGTCTGGCAGGTGAAGACCGAAATGATCGACAAGAGCGAGCGCCTCCTCCCGGGTAGAGGGGTCTGGAACCGTTGGCCCGGACGCGACATGGGCGGCATTGTCGCCTGGAATATCTGACACGATGAGGCTTACGACCTTTGCCCGGGTTGCCGCCGCCAGCCTGCCTCCCTTGATGCGCGATACGTGTTTGCGAACCGTGTTCATCACCGAAATTGGTGCCCCGGAAGCGAGCAGGACCTCGTTGAGCGCAATTTCATCGGCGAGAGAGAGGCCCACCGGTGGCGCTGGTAGCAAGGCTGAGCCGCCGCCGCAGATCAGGGCAATGACCAGATCGTCAGGCCCCAGCGAGGAAATGGCTGCAAAAAGTCGCTCTGTCGCGTGCAGCCCTGCTGTGTCGGGTACGGGATGGGCAGCTTCCAGCACTTCAATGTTGCGAGTCTTGCAGCCATAGCCGTAACGGGTGACAACCACGCCTTCCAGCGGTGAGGGCCACAAGCTCTCCAGAGCTGCTGCCATTTGCGCTGCACCTTTGCCAGCGCCAATGACCACTGTTCTTCCGCTTGCCGGGGGTGAGGGGAGAAACCTCGCCATCCCTTTGGCGGGTTCTGCCGCCTGAACCGCAGCATTGAAAAGGCTTATCAGTAAATCTCGATGTTTCATAAGCTCTTATCCCGTCTGCTTGTGTTCCTATCCCGGTCAACCCGAGAGAAAAAGTATTGAATGAAGAAGGCAAGTTTAATCTTCAATCCAGGCGCGAAAGCGTCTGGACAAGCCATCTTTGCATCCCTATCAGTGCGTTGCTACGGTTCTGCATTCGCAGATGAAAAGGGAACACGGTGCAGGTTCGCAAGAACCCATTCCGGGACTGCCCTCGCAACTGTAAGCGGCAAGCGCCTCATTGTGACCACTGATCTTGGATCGGGAAGGGATGGGGTTGCGCTCGAGCCGCAAGTCAGGAGACCTGCCGTGGCCAGACCAACCAACACCGGACGAGGGGCTCCGGCAGGGAGAGAATTCGATGTCGCATGCGATGATTTCGCACGCCATGTTTGTGCATGCCGAAGAAACGGCACTGTACGCTCCTGCCCATGAACCCAAGCATTCAAAGGACAGGACATGAAAATCGCGCTGATTGCCGCTTTTGTTGCGGCTTTGCCCAGCTGGGCTTTTGCTGGTTCCACCCAGTATCCTCTGACGGTCGAAAATTGCGGACGAAAGGTCACTTTCGAGAAAGCGCCTGCCAAGATCGTATCGATCGGTCAGGGCATGACGGAAGTACTTTACTCGCTGGGGCTTGCGGATAAGGTTGCAGGCACTGCAGTCTGGGTTGGGCCTGTGCTTCCTCAGTTTTCTCAGGTCAATGCAGGCATCAAGCGTCTTGCCGATAACGATCCCAGCTTCGAATCCGTTGTCGGGCTGGAGCCGGATCTGGTTGCTGCGGAGTTCGAGTGGCATATCGGTCCGATGGGTTCTGTCGGCAAACGAGAGCAATTCCAAGACATCGGCATCAATACCTATATTTCGCCAGCGGATTGCGTAGCGAAAACGAATGTCGATGGCGGGGATGGCGTGCGGAAAGAGCTATTCACGATGGATCTCATCTATCGTGAAATCGATGAGCTTTCGAAGATATTCGACGTCGAAGACCGGGGACAGGCGCTGATTGCGGAACTGAAGGCGCGTGAAGCGGCCGCGACAGCCAGCATTGCCGGGGCAAAGGCCAAAAACCTGCCTATCGTCTTCTGGTTCTCCAGCAAGGAAACGAAGGGCGATGCGTTCATTGCGGGCAAAAACAGCGCCCCCGCCTATATCCTGAAGAGCATCGGCGCAAGCAATGTTGTCGCGACCGAGGAAGAATGGCCGCTCGTGGGATGGGAAACCATTGCACAGGCAGATCCGGCCGTCATTGTCATCGCAACCATGGACCGCAGGCGTTTTCCAGCAGACGACCCGGCTGTGAAGCTGCAGTTCCTCCAGTCCGATCCTGTCACCAGTCAGATGACGGCCGTCAAGGCAAAGCGTTTCGTGATGATGGATGCACAATCCATGAACCCGACAATCCGCACTATCGATGGAATCGAGGTGTTGGCAAAGGCGATCAATCAGTTCGGTTTGGAGAACTGAGGTGGCCGGCGAGTTTCGCACCTTTTTCTGCACCCCGTCCATCGGGCGGGGTGAGCCATGAGGCGCGGTAAAACCGGATTGGCAGTGGTCTGTGCCGTCATGGTGATGATCGCGCTTGCCATTGCCATTCTATCCGCCGTCGCGGTGGGAGAGATGACCATGCCGCTGGCAAACGTAGCGGCTGCAATCACCAATCGCCTCGGCTTGACGCAGATCCCGGTTCCGCGCATTCAGGAGGCGGTAATCTGGGATTATCGATTGTCCCGCGCTTTGTTGGCAACATTCTGCGGCGCCGGGCTGGCGCTATCCGGTGCCATTCTCCAATCGCTTCTGCGCAATGCTCTGGCAGAACCCTATGTGCTGGGCATTTCTGCCGGGGCCTCAACCGGGGCGGTCGCCGTAATGCTGCTTGGCGTAGGAGCCGGGACGATTTCTCTATCCTTCGGCGCCTTTTGTGGTGCCCTCATCGCATTTCTCTTTGTAATCATGTTGACCCGAGGCAGGCAGTCGGCGGACCGCACGATTCTGGCGGGGGTGGCGGCCTCCCAGTTATTCAGTGCCCTGACATCCTATATCGTCTCCACCTCTGCCAATGCTGAGCAGGCACGCAGCGTCATGTTCTGGTTGCTTGGCAGTTTTTCCGGCGTGCGCTGGCCAGATGTGGCCGCAGCCGCAGCCGTTGTCAGCGGTGGGCTGCTGGTTTGCCTCTGGCACTCACGGGCGCTGGATGCCTTCACATTCGGGGAGGATGCGGCCCGCTCTCTCGGTATTCCGGTTCGCCGTGTGCGGGTATTGCTGTTGCTGGCAACGGCACTCATGACCGCCACGCTTGTCAGCATCGTTGGTGCAATTGGCTTCGTCGGCCTTGTCATTCCTCATGCGGTCCGTTTTGTGACCGGGCCACAGCACTTGCGGCTTTTGCCTGCCTGTGCCCTCGCGGGTGCCCTGTTCATGGTGGTCGCAGATATCGTCTCCCGCATCATCATTGCACCGCAGATCCTGCCCATCGGGGTGGTCACTGCATTGGTCGGCGTGCCCTTCTTTTCCCTGATCCTGTTCAGGGCCAGGAGGGAAGCATGATGCTGGGTGCTGAGCGCGTGAAATGGACGTCCGGCGGGCGGCTGATCGTAGATGAGGTGACGCTTCATGTTGAGACCGGGCAGACGCTCGGCCTGATTGGCCCCAACGGTTCTGGCAAGTCGTCGCTCATCCGGCTGCTGGCCGGTCTGCGAGCCCCGAGTGGTGGCGCGGTCATGCTTGACGGTAAGGCCATCACCCGCTTTGGGCGGCGGGAGCTGGCGCGTCGTGTCTCCGTCGTTGAGCAGCATCCGTCGACGGAAGCCAGCGTGACGGTGCTCGATGTGGTGCGATTGGGCAGGACGCCTTACCGCTCCGCGTTCTCGGCATGGAGCGAGGACGATGAGCAGATCGTGGAAGAGGCGCTTGCGCATGTCGGGCTTGAGCAGCACCGTGACCGGCACTGGCACACGCTTTCAGGCGGAGAGCGCCAACGTGTGCAATTGGCCCGGGCACTCGCGCAATCGCCTTCGATCCTCATTCTTGATGAGCCAACGAACCATCTCGATATCCAGCATCAGATCGAAATTCTGCGGCTCGTTGCAAGACTTTCGGTCACGACCGTGGTTGCAATCCATGACCTCAATCTGGCTGCACGCTTTTGCGATGCCATTGCCGTGCTGGAAGAGGGAAAGCTGGTCGCTTGCGGATCGCCCCTGGAGATCCTGACCCAAGAGCTGATTGCAAGGGTCTTCAAGGTCGAGGCGCATGTGGCGAAATCGGAATATCACGGGCGCCTGCATATCCAGTTCCTGATGTAGCAATCTGCAAATGTCGAAACAGAACCCTCCCAGACGCTGTTTCCAGATGTGCCGCGCAAACTGTGCAGCGGTTTGCGCGACACGGGGAAGACCAAAGACCTGAAGCATGAAGCGGAAAGTGGTCAGATCGCCTCACGCATTGGCATCAAGCCGCTTCGGACGCGCTCACGCCATCCCGGGCGTTCAGATAGCCAATGAGGTCTTCGATCGCGATCAGCGGAAGTCCATGCTGTTTCGCAAAAATCATGAGATCAGGCAGCCGCGCCATCGTGCCATCCTCTTTCGCCACCTCGCAGATCACGCCTGCTGCATAGCGGCCGGCAAGTCGCGCCAGTTCGACGGCGGCTTCTGTGTGACCGGGGCGAGCACGAACACCACCGGGATTTGCCCGCAGCGGGAACATGTGGCCAGGCCGGGCAAATTCTTCGGGCTTGGCGGCAGGATCGACAAGCGCTCGAATGGTTGCAGCTCGATCCGCTGCCGAAATTCCGGTCGTCGTTCCCGGCAGGTAATCGACGGATACGGTGAAGGCCGTTTTGTGCAGCTCAGTATTGTTCGGCACCATCAGCGGCAGTTCAAGCGCGTCGATACGCTCTTCTTCCATCGCGATGCAGATCAGGCCGCGCGCCTGGCTCATCATGAAAGCGATATGTTCAGGTGTTGTGGCATCGGCGGCGACAATGATATCGCCTTCATTTTCGCGGCTATGATCGTCAACAACCACGATCATCTTGCCGGCCTTTATCGAAGCGATTGCTTCATCAATGGTAGAAAAACTCATTTTCATTGCCTTTCAAGGGTTAAGCCGATTTCTCGGCTGTGTTCTTGTGTGCTTGCGGCACACTGAAAACTGCCCTTGGGCGAACAGGCACGAACACGCTCCATAGGCATGGAGGCGCTATCTGCTTGCTCTCTTTCATCCGGACTATAACCGTCGGCCCCGGAATTACACCGGATCTGCTGACCTTGATGGCGAGCCATCAAGCGCTCGCGGGCTTCAGGATCGCTCCTGTTACCGCCGGTGGGGAATTTCGCCCCGCCCTGAGAACCCTATCAAGATAAGGAGGCAGGCTGATAAAATGCAAGTCCTTTTACGATCCTCGATAGAAACAGTGCGTTCTGCGCGCTGCTCATTCACCGGCCTGTCTGAAATCTCGGTTCTGGCTTGATGGGCGGCTGATAGATAATGTGTGTTCATACATGCCGGGAAAGCTTGTCATATCACTTGTGTGCTGCAATGGCGGTAGTTAGGCTCATCTCACGAGGTGGCACGCATCTTTAAAGCCGGGCCGCTGTCAGATTGGGAGATTTCAGGCGTGCGGATCATTGAGAATTTTGGTGGAAACTGGACTTTTCTTGCCGGCTTCAAGGAAAGCTGGATCGGGCAAGAGCAAGAAGGTGAAACTGTCCGATTGCCCCACACCGCAGTAGAGTTGCCCTACAACTATCTCGATGAGAAGGCCTATCAGGCGGAATTCACCTATCAGAAGCATCTGGATTGGCGACCAGACTTTGAAGGGCAGGAGGTCAGTCTTGTCTTCGATGGAGCCATGGCAGATGCCCGTGTGTTTCTGAATGGTGAGCTGGTTGGCGCGCACAGGGATGGCTATACGCCATTCGAGGCGCGCCTGACCCCTTTTCTTCGTCGAGGGCGGAATTTGCTGACAGTGAGAATCGATGGACGTGAAAATCCTGCAATACCGCCGTTTGGCGGTGTGATCGATTATTTGACCTATGCGGGTCTTTATCGCGATGTCTGGCTGAGGGTTACTGCGCCTGTTTTCCTGCGCAATGCGAAAATCGAAACGCCAAATGTCCTTTCGGAGCGCAAGAGCCTGACGGCTGAAGTAACTCTGTCGAACGCTCAAAACCTTCCTGTTCAGGGGCAATTGCGGGCAAAGTTGCTCGACTGCGGGGGAGAGCCCATCGCCACTGCCCAATTAGAGGTGAATGGTACTGAAGCCCGCATCGAAATGATCGATCTTGATGACATTCGGCTTTGGGATCTCGATAACCCCACCCTCTATTCGCTGCATCTCACGCTGGAAACTACCTGTGGCACAGACGAATGGCAAACTCGCTTCGGCTTTCGTTCGGTAGAGTTCACGCCGGAAGGGTTCAGGCTGAACGGCCAGACCGTCAAGCTGAGGGGGCTGAACCGCCACCAATCATGGCCGCATATCGGCTATGCCATGGGAAAGCGGGGTCAGGAGAAGGATGCGGAGATTCTGAAGCACGAATTGAGATGTAATGTCGTGCGCACTTCACACTATCCGCAATCTCCCTATTTCCTCGACCGTTGCGATGAAATCGGGCTTTTGGTCTTTGAGGAAATTCCAGGCTGGCAGCACATTGGCGGTGCGGCCTGGAAGGAAGAGTCTGTCGAGAATGTCCGTCGCATGATTGAGCGGGACTGGAACCATCCATCGATCATTATCTGGGGCGTGCGGATAAACGAGAGCCAGGATGATCACGACTTTTACAGCCGCACCAATGCGCTGGCGCGAGAACTGGACCGCACGCGTCCCACGGGTGGTGTCCGCTACATTACCGATAGCGAGCTGCTTGAAGACGTTTACACCATGAATGATTTCATTCTGGGCATGGAGGAAATGCCGGGGCATAACCGCGAACGCATTGTGCTGCGCAATCAGCAGGAGGTGACGGGGCTTTGCAAAACAGTACCTTACCTCATTACCGAATATGGCGGCCATATGTATCCGACCAAGCGGTTCGATCAGGAGCAGCGTCAGGCTGAGCATGTGACCCGTCACCTCATGATCCTCAACGAGGCTGCCGGAACGTCTTCAACAGCAGGCTGCATTGGCTGGTGCATGTTCGATTACAACACGCACAAGGATTTCGGCTCGGGCGATCGCATTTGTTATCATGGCGTGCTTGATATCCATCGCGAGCCGAAATTTGCTGCTGCTGCCTACGCTTCCCAAGGGGATCCCTCAGGCGGAATCGTGCTTCAGCCCGTGACGTTCTGGGCGCGGGGCGAGCGAAATATTGGCGGTGTCCTGCCGTTGATCATCCTGACCAATTGCGACTACGTGGAAATCAAGATCGGCTCCGTCACGAAGCGCATCGATCCTGACCGCAAGACATACCCTCATCTTCCACACCCGCCATGCGTCTTGAATCGCGACATGGTGACTGCGGAGGAATTCGGGGAATGGGGCATGACCTGGGGCGACGGTGAAATCACCGGCTTTGTCGACGGTCGCCCGGTGAAAACCCTCCGCGTGCTGGCCAATCCTCTTCCAACGTCATTGCAGATTGAGGCGGATGCGACGAACCTCGCTGCGGCAGCCAAGGACACGGTGCGTGTTGTTCTGAGAGCACTTGATCAGGCTGGCAATGTGCTGCCCTTCTTCATGGAAGCGGTTGAGCTTTCGCTGGAAGGCCCCGGTCGTCTGCTTGGTCCCCGGATTGTCAGCTTCAAGGGTGGAGTGATCGCCACCTATGTTGAGGCCGGGGAGGGGCCGGGGGAATTGCGCCTCACGGCTCGGTCGGAGCAGATGGGCGAGGCAAGCTTGAATTTCTCGATCAACTGACCGTAATTTAAGAAGAACCCCGCGCTTCGTGAACTGACCCCCGAAAGTTGGACCTCCAACCTCGGGGGTTTTTCATGTCCAAATATAGTGTGCCTTTCAAGCAGGATGTCGTTGCGTTTTACGGCGACGGCAAGCGGAGCTTTCGTGAGGTGGGCTTGCACTTCGGCCTTGACCATTCGATGGTTCGCAAGTGGGTGGCAAGCCATGCTGCCCATGGTCTGGGCGGCCTTTCTAAGAAATTGAGCCACTACGATGCGCAGTTCAGGCTGTCGGTCCTTGAACGAATGTGGAAGGATGGCTTGTCCCATCGGCAAGTGGCCGCGCTTTTCAACATACGCAGCGCGGCTTGCCTGTCTGTCTGGGAGGATCGATATGAGCGCGGCGGCATTGAGGCCTTGGCCCCGCGTCGGAAAGGAAGGCAGCGATTGATGCCCGAGCCACCCACCGCAGCCCCTGGATCGGACAGGCCACAGAACGACGCGGCCAAGAGCCGCGAAGAGCTCTTGGCAGAGCTGGCCTATCTGCGCATGGAGAACGATTACCTAAAAAAACTGGAGGCCTTAACGCAGGCGCGTCAAACGCCGAACGGACGCAAGCCGTCCAGGCGTTAAGGCCACTCCATCCGTTCGCAGGCTTGCTGAAGCTCTCGGGTCTGGCACGCAGCACGTTCTATTATCGACAAAAGGTGCTGTCGGCGGGCGACCGGCATACTGCATTGAAGGCGAGCATCAGAACGATCTTCGACGCCCACAAGGGGCGCTATGGCTATCGTCGGGTGACGGTTGCAATTCGGGGCCTCGGACAGGTGGTCAATCACAAGACCGTCCAGCGGCTGATGGCCGAGATGGGATTGAAGTCTGTGGTCCGACCGAAGAAGTACCGTTCCTATAAAGGCCAAGCCGGGCGCATAGCCCCGGACCTGATAAAGCGCCGGTTCAGCGCCGAGCACATGCATCAGAAGTGGGTGACTGATGTCACCGAGTTCAGCGTCGCTGGCGAGAAACTCTTCCTCTCACCGTCATGGACCTCCATAACGGGGAGATCATTGCTTTCGAGACGGCAAGGCGGCCGATCTTTACCTTGGTCAAGACCATGCTCGACAAGGCATTGGCGGTGCTGGACGACGAAGACAGGCCAATCCTGCATTCCGATCAGGGATGGCAGTATCAGATGCCCGCCTGGAGTCGCATGCTGGACAGTCGTAATATCGCTCAAAGCATGTCCCGCAAGGGCAACTGCCTGGACAATGCCGCCATGGAGAGCTTCTTCGCCACCCTCAAATCCGAGTTCTTTTATCCCAATCGATTCGAGAACATCGAAAACTTGCGAGACGGAATTGAGGACTACATCCGCTACTACAACAACGACCGCATCAAGCTGAAACTTAAAGAGCTGAGCCCTGTGCAATACAGAACCCAGCCCTTAAATCGCCCTAGCCTATGAACCGTCCAACTTTATGGGGTCAGTTCACGAGGCGGGGTTCTTCCTGTTTCACTTTGCGCTTTTGCTTTTGTCGTAAGCGCCAAGGCCCGGCTTGTAGGTTTTCTCGTCGATAAACTGACGAATGCCTTCCTTGCGGCCTTCATTGTCGTAGGAATTGGCGGCCTCTTGCGCACGCACCAGATAGTCTTCCGCCTCGTCATAGGTCATGACGCCGACGCGGCGGACTGCATCCTTGGTTGCTTTCAGCGCAACAGGGTTCTTCTCGAGCAGGGCCTTGGCAACCGACGTGACGCGCTCGCGAAGCTGTGCCAAAGGCAGGCTTTCGTTGACCAGGCCCCAATCCGCTGCTGTCTTGCCATCGATCGGCTCTCCCAGCATGGCGTGGTACATGGCCTTGCGGAAAGGCAGCAACTCCACCGCAACCTTCGTCGCGCCGCCACCGGGCAGAATGCCCCAGTTGATCTCGGAGAGGCCAAATTTCGCCTCATCCGCGGCGAAGGCCAGATCGCAGGCGAAGAGCGGGCCATAACCGCCGCCGAAGCACCAGCCGTTGACCATGGCAATGGTCGGCTTCTGGTACCAGCGCAAGCGCCGCCACCAGCCATAGCTTTCCCGTTGCGAGCGGCGAACGCCCTTCAGCCCTTCAGCCTCGGTCTCACGGAAATACTCCTTGAGATCCATGCCAGCGGTCCAGGCGGCACCCTCACCCGTCAGAACCAGAACGCCCACATCGCTGCGGAACTCCAGCTCGTCGAGAACGTCCATCATCGCCCTGTTCAGGGTCGGGCTCATGGCGTTGCGCTTGTCTGGGCGATTGAACTTCACCCAGGCGATGCCATCGGCAACCTCATAGGCAACTGTATCGACATCATTGGCCATAGCGGCCTCCATTCCATAATTGAAAAGCAGCAGTTTTAAAGCGGGAAGGCACCGGGCAGTGTTTCCATGGTGATCCAGCGAAGCTCGGTAAATTCGGCAATGCCTGCACGACCGCCGAAGCGGCCATAGCCGGAAGCCTTGGTGCCGCCGAAGGGCATCTGAGCTTCATCGTGAACGGTCGGACCATTCACATGGCAAATGCCGGACCGAATACGGCGGGCAACGGAAAGGGCGCGCGCGGTGTCCTTGCTGAACACAGAGGCCGAGAGACCATATTCGGTGTCATTGGCCAGCCGGATGGCGTCTTCTTCATCCTTGGCGCGCAGAATGGCGACCACCGGACCGAAGCTTTCTTCGGAATAGATTTCCATCTCGGAGGTCACACGGTCCACCACCTGGGCAGGCATCAACACGCCCTCAGTGGCACCAGCGCTGGTCACGACTGCACCTTTCTGGCGCGCGTCGGCGATCAGGGCTTCCACGCGCTGTACGGTGCGTACATCGACCACTGCTCCCAGAGGAGCCTTGCCTTCGCTTGGATCGCCAGCCTTGAGTTCAGCGGCGCGCGCGGTGAACTTCGAAACGAATTCATCGGCAATTTCCGGCGCAACGATGATCCGTTCCGTGGACATGCAGATCTGGCCCTGATTGAAGAAAGCGCCAAAGATCGCGGCTTTCACCGCTTCATCCACATCGGCATCCTTCAAGACAAGCAGCGGTGCCTTTCCGCCGAGTTCCAGAAGAACGGGCTTCAATTGACGGGCCGCACGCTCGGCAATAACGCGGCCAACGCGTGTGGAGCCGGTGAAGTTGATGCGGCGAACGGCGGGGTGATCGATCAGCGCGCCGACAATCTCTCCGGCATCTTCCGGCGCATTGGTCACCAGATTGACCACGCCCGCAGGCAGGCCCGCATCTTCCAGTGCCTCAACGATCAGGCCGTGGGTGCGCGGGCAGATTTCGGATGCCTTGAACACAACGGTGTTTCCGCAGGCCAACGGTGTGGCCAGTGCGCGAACGCCCAGGATGACTGGCGCATTCCAAGGGGCGATACCAACCACGACACCTGCAGGTTCACGGATGGCCATGGCAAGGCATCCCGGCTTGTCAGAGGGAATAACCTCACCGGAAATCTGGGTAGTCAAAGCGGCGGCCTCGCGCAGCATCGAAGATGCAAGCATGACGTTGAAGCCTGCCCAGGCCTTGGTTGCACCGATTTCTGCGGCCATGGTCTCGATGAAAGAGCCGGCGCGCGCAGAAAGCGCGTCTGCCGCCTTCAAAAGTGCGGTGCGCCGCGCATTCGGACCAAGAGAAGACCAGGCAGGAAGCGCCGCCTCGGCGGCATCCGCAGCAGCAATGGCATCCGCCACCGTCGCCGCGGCAGCTTCGCTTGCAGTTTCTCCGGTCACGGGATTCTGTCTTGCGAAGGTTTTTCCGTTGGATGAAGAATGAGCTTTTCCGGCAATTCGCATAAGAACGGGTTGCATGTAGTCTCCTCCCATTGCGCCCGGCAAGTCCCGGGCAGCCAACACGCTATACGGTATAGCGATTGACTGCTATATCACATAGCTATATGGATTTTGCAAGTGAAAGATGCGGGTGTGGGATGAAGCAAAAGATGGAACACGAACCGGACGGATCGGAGAGCCTGCGCCTCGAAGACCTGATCGGCTACCATCTGCGTCGTGCCTCGATCATTGATCTGCAAGGGGCTAGTTCCGTCCTCGATCCCCTTGGCACCCGTCTTGTGCCGCTAAGCGTGCTGGCCAAGATTATTGAGCACCCTGGAACAACGTCCGCTGAGATTTGCCGGATGCTGGGAATGCAGCGGGCAAATATCGTGTCCATTCTGGCGGAGCTTGAGGGGAAATCCCTGGTCGCGCGTGAGGCGGATCCTCTGGATCAGCGTTTGCAGAGGCTTTCTGCGACGGAGGCAGGGATGAAAGCCGGGCAGCAATGGCTGAGTTTGTTGCGCCAGCACGAGGAGCGGGTCTTTGCGCGGCTGTCTTGCGCCGAGCGCGACCAGTTGCGGGATCTTCTGGCCAGAATCTGGCAAAGCGATGAGGGTTGAGCTGACCTGGCCGCAGTCGGGACGGTGTTCAAGCACCGTCCCGACGGGGGTGGCCGGCCTGGTTGAGGATTGGCCAAGCCGGACCTTTTGCCTTGGGAGGGCAAACGCATTCAGGAGAGAGCTGCTATGTCTTGCCGTTTTGCTTCCCCTTGGTCTTGAGGAATTCCTGATAGGATTCCTCGGCAAGCGCTCTCAAGGAGCGGCCGATTTCGGCGTATTCGTATTCGTTGAGGTTTGCCAGACTTGCACGGCCGGCCGGTTGCCGGGTGCCGAAACCGCGGCCTGGCAGCAGGACAATGCCCGTCTCGTCAGCAATGCGGAACAGAACATCGTGGCTGTCCGAGCTTTGCTTGATCCAGGCCGCAAACTCATCGCCATAAAGCTGCCGGGCAATGACCTCAAGGTCGAGCAGTGTGTAGTAGTCCACTGCATTGGCGTCGTTTTGCGGTGGCAGGCCGAGTTCACGATAAAGCGCGGCTTCCCGGCGGCGGATCAGCTTCTTCAGCTCGGCCTTGTATCCATCGCTTTCATCCATGAGCGAAAACAGGGAAAACAGCAGCATCTGCACCTGTTGCGGCGTTGATAGCCCCGCCGTGTGATTGAGTGCAACCGCACGGCTATCGGCCACGATCCTGTCGATGAATTTCAGGCTTCGCACGTCGGGCACCAGCGAACTGTAGCGCCGGTCGAGGCTTGCCTTGATCTCCTCGGAAAGGCGGCGAAGTTTCTCGTCAAAGGCATTTTGGCGATGCATTGCAATCACGCCCAGCCGCCAGCCGGTCGCACCGAAATATTTGGAGAAGGAATAGACAAGGATCGTGTTCTGCGGGCACAGCGCGAACAGGGAGCGGAAGTCGTCCGCGAACGTGCCATAGACATCGTCTGTCAGGATGAACAGGTCCGGCCGGTCCTGGACGATTTGCGCGACTCTTTCCAGGCTTCGATCGTCCATCTTCACCGATGGCGGATTGCTTGGATTGACGCAGAAGAACATCTTGATCGCCGGATCGCGCAGTTTCTCAAGCTCCGAGTCCGGATACTGCCAGTTGTCGGCAGGATCGGCGTTGATGGAAATTGTCTCCAGGCCATATTCCTCCAGTTCGGGGATTTCGATGTATGGCGTGAAGACGGGCATGCCGATCGCCACTTTATCGCCGTGTTCGATCAGGCGGTTTTCCTTCATTGTGTGGAAGATATAGGCCATGGCGGCGGTGCCGCCTTCCACGGCAAACAAGTCGATATCACCCGCTGAAAGATTGCCGCCGATCATTTCTTTGACGATGTAATTGCGCACGATGTCTTCGTGCACGGATAGCATTCTGGGCGGCACCGGATAATTGCTGCCCAAAATGCCTTCGACGATTTCATGCAGGAAGCCCGATGGCGAAAGCCCAAGCTGATCGCGTACATAGCTGAGTGCCCGGGCCAGAAACAGTACGCCGGGTTGATCACGGTGTTCTGCGGTGAAACGTTCAAACCGCGCCTCGATCCCCTCGATTCTGGCCAATCCGCCCACTCCGTGCGGCATGTAGGAATAGGAGAGCTCCGCTTCCGTTGCCGCAAACAGGCCCAAGCGAAAGAATGCGCGGCGGGGCAGGGTGGCAAGAAAGTTCGGGTTGCCACGGCCGGCGTTCAGCATCATGCGGTTTGCCTTGCCGGATGCGAGCTTGATCAGTTCGTCCTTCAACTCGAAAGGGCTAAGCTTGGCGTAGCGGCTGTAATCGGTCTGCATGTGCTTCTCCTTCAGGCGAATGCGACCACGAGCGGGCCGAGCAGGGTAAGGAAGACGTTTGCCAGAGCATAGGTGATGGCGAACGGGGTTGTGGGAACGGAATTGCCAGCCTTGTCGAGCACTTCGCCGAAGGCTGGATTGGCGCTGCGCGAACCCGAAAGCGCACCGGCAAAGATCGCGGTGTTCTTGTATTTCAGGACATACCGGCCGAAGAGCATGGTAATCAGCAGCGGCAGCAGGGTGACCACGACGCCGATCAGAAACAAGGAAAGGCCCTTGTCGATGATAGTGCTGACCGCTTGCTGCCCCGATTGCAGGCCGACGACGGCAACAAAGCCGGCGAGACCGAGGTCCCTCAGCAAACTGGAGGCCCCCTTGGGCATGTTGCCCTGGGTAAGGTTGCGGGTGCGGTACCACCCGAATAGCAGGCCGGAGAGAAGTGCGCCGCCGCCGCTGCCGAGGGTCAACGGAATAGAGCCGATGCGGATCACCACAAGCCCGACAAGAAGACCCACGACAAGGCCCAGTCCATGGAAAACCCAGTCCGTCTTGTCGCTGACAAGAATGATGGGGCCAATGATCTTTGCGGCCCTCTGAACGTCTTCGGCAGAGCCATACAAGGTCACCACATCACCGGCCCTGATGATTGTCTCTGGCTTGAGAACAAGGGGATTGCCGCCGCGCTTGACCTCGATCACATAGATCCCGTGGCGCACGTCTCCAGCGGTCATCCTGTCGATTTCGCTAACGGAACGGCCAATCAGCTCGCGGCTGGTAATCGCCACATCACGGCTCAGCATGACCAGATCCATGCCTTCGGAAGACTGGATTTCTGCACCCACTTGCCGGGCGATGGAGAGCATGCTTGCCCGGCGCCCGACCATCAGCAGAATGTCCCCTTGCTCAAGCACCTGCGCGGGATCGACGCCTATGATGGCGCCGTCGCGCTTCAGGCGCTCCACGCTGACGCCTGGCGTCATCGTCTCCAAAGCGGCAATTGTTGCGCCCGCCGCCTGTTCGACGCGAAACAGACGTCCGACGAGATCCGGTGCGGCAGGATGCTCGCCCTCTCCATAGATGCGGGCACCTGCAAGCAGTTCTGCCTGGGCTTCCAAGGCATCGTCGCGGATGCTGTGGCGGGTGAGCCAGGGCAGCACGTTGACGCACATGATAATGGCGCCAAGCGAGCCGAAAATGTAGGTGACGGCGTAGCCGATGGCGACGTTTGCCTGCAATCGCTGCGTCTCTTCCGCGGCCAGTCCCAGTTTCGCAATAGCCGAACTGGCCGTTCCGATGATGGCGGATTGCGTCAGCGCACCGGATGCAATCCCGGCGGCAAGCCCTTTATCGAGACCTGCCATGCGGGCCATGAGAATAACTGTCAGGAAGCCGGAAATTGCCAGAACTGCAGCCAGGGCGATTTCTCGGATGGATTGCCGACCGAGAGATCGGAAAAACTGAGGACCGCTTTCGAAGCCGACTGCATAGATGAAAAGCGCGAAGAGGAGCGCTTTGATGCCGTTATCAATCGTAATGCCGACTTGACTGATGATGACCGCTACGAGCAGCGAGCCCGCGACGCCACCAAGTTGAAATCTGCCGAAGTGAAACTTTCCTATCCAGTATCCAAGGGCAAGCGACAGAAAGAGTGCGACTTCTGGAGACTGGTTCAAAATTGAATGCACGAAGGACATGCTGGTGCTCCGTTTACAGAGCGTTTCCGGTCAAACCAAGGTCACCTGAAATGCTCTATCTCTTTGTTTTTTGCAGTCCGGAGGCAAAGCCGCCGACGCATTTCTGCAGGGCCGGCTCCAGGAGCTGGGCGACAATAACGACGGCGTCTCAGCGTATTTTTCTAGGTCTATTCGTGTAAATCCGTAAATGACCTGGATCACTAACCGAGTATAATATCCAAAAAATCGTATTATCCGGAAGGTGATCTACGTCAATGTTCTGGCGTAAACCCAGTGTTATCGTTTTCGACAGCCTTGTGCTTGGAGCAGATGCCAATCTGACTGCAGAGGCTGGCGCTGGAGGAACGATGCGAAAGCTGGTGACATTGCTGATCCTGGGACTTTCGACAGGTCTTTCAGGATGTGTGACGCAGGAAACGCGGCGAGGCTTTTCCCTTCAGACGCTTCCGGGAGACCTCCGCTGCAAGGTTCTCGCCTATGATGGCGAGATCGTTATTCGGCAGAACAAGGCGAACGGAAATCGAAGTGTCTGGGGACTTGGCAAGTGCCCGAGAACTCTGCCTGGAACCGAGGACGCAAAGATCTGGCGCCAGGAGCGGATCACCATACCGGTTCCTCATGTCGCACTGATCCAGACCAGGCGGAACAAGCAGGGGATCGTGCAGACGATCAGCGTGAGGCGCAATTACAATATCAGGCGCCTTGATCGCTTTGCTTACGTTTGGGTCAAGCATCCGCAGGTGCAGTAATTAATTTCCAAAATCGAAATAAATCTGAGGTCCGTGCTTTAAGTCAATGTCTAGATGCAAGAATATGGAATCATGGAGCCTCTTTAGGAAGAGGATTTCGAAATGGCTCCAGATTGGATCGCGGATCTTCGAACCATAGATGCTGTCATCCGCCGCGTTAAACTGTCTGTTTCCATGCCGGAACATGTTCCGGAGCTGATACAGACGACGTTCTTGTCCAGTACGTCTTACATAAAGCGTCGTTCGCCTTCTTCCCGTTCAGCCCGCCATCGCCGCTCCACGGTTTACCGTGCCGCGTCCTGGCCAGAGCCGGACCCTTACACCTGAACTATCGGTAGGCAAAACCAGTCTTTCTCGAGGTGCGCGGTGTTCCCGCCGTGCCTACGGCCACTGTATCTGAAGCAGAGGAACGTTCATGAGCAGCGACACGGCGCCGGAGCCTAAGGGGTTCCGCTTTCCCACCGCCTATACGATCCTCTTTGGCCTCATCATCCTGGCTGCAATCCTCACCTGGATTGTGCCTGCGGGGCAATATGAGCGGCGCTTGAACCCGGAGCTTAACCGCGAGGTGCCGGTCGTCGGTACGTACCGGCCCGTGGAGCCCAATCAACAGGGCCTGACTGACATCATTATGGCGCCCGTCCGTGGTCTCTACAACCCCGATGACAACAAAGCCAATGCGATCGATGTTGCGCTGTTTGTTCTCATTATTGGTGCTTTCATCAATGTCGTCGCCACGACAGGTGCGATCGATGCCGGGATCAGAAGCGCTATGGTGGCGCTGAGGGGGCATGAAAAATGGATGATCCCGGTCCTGATGGGCCTCTTCGCCTTCGGGGGAACGACGTTCGGTATGGCTGAAGAGACGCTCGCCTTCTACGTCCTGCTTCTCCCCATCATCATTGCGGCAGGATATGACGCGCTGACAGGTGTTTCGATCATCCTGCTGGGGGCAGGGGTGGGTGTTCTGGGATCGACTGTCAATGCCTTTGCAACCGTCATCGCTTCCGATGCAGCCGGCATACCGTTCACCAACGGCATCATCCTGCGCTTCATCATTCTTGGCCTCACATGGTTGGTCTGTGTCATCTATGTCATGCGCTATGCAGCGCGGGTGAAGGCCGATCCCAGCCGCTCTCTCGTCTATGACAGAAAGGCGGAGAACGAGGCGCAGTTTCTGAAGCCAAACAGGGTTGAAGCGACGCATTTTACGCTCCTGCACAAGTTTGTGCTTGTCATCTTCGCCCTGACCTTCGTCATCATGATCTGGGGTGTCACCAGCCAGGGCTGGTGGATGGGGCAAATGACTGGGCTGTTCTTCGCGGCGGCCGTCCTGGTCGGTCTCATTACCCGCCCAGGCGAAGAGGCCTTTATCGATTCATTTCTGGCGGGAGCCAGGGATCTGCTCGGCGTTGCACTGATTATCGGGCTTGCTCGCGGCATTGTCGTCATCATGGATGCAGGCCGCATAACGGATACGATCCTGCATTGGGCAGAGGCGAAAGTGACAGGTCTCTCGCAGGCCATGTACATCAACGTGATCTACTGCATCGAGGTCATGCTGTCCTTCTTCGTGCCTTCGTCATCCGGCCTTGCGGTTCTGTCCATGCCGATTGTCGCGCCGACCGCAGATTTTGCCAGCGTTCAACGTGATCTCGTGGTGACCGCCTATCAATCCGCCAACGGACTGGTGAACCTGGTCAATCCCACATTCGCAGTCGTCATGGGCGCCTTGGCAATCGGTCGCGTTCCCTATGAGCGCTGGCTTCAGTTCACCTGGCCGCTCCTGATCATCCTGACTGCAATCATCATGGTGTCGCTCAGCATCGGCGCAATGATCACCTGAAGGAGAAGACGATGTCCTTGAATTACGGCGTACACTCCGAAGTTGGAAAGCTGAGGCGGGTTATGGTGCATCGTCCGGGCGCCGCCCTGGCACGCCTTACCCCTTCAAATTGCCATGAGTTGCTGTTTGACGACGTCATCTGGGTCAAACAGGCGCGCATTGACCATATGACCTTCGTGGATGCCATTCGGTATCGCGGCGCTGAAGTGGTTTTTCTGCGCGAAGCATTGGCCGAAACACTGGTCGACGCGACTGCGCGGCGTTGGCTCCTCGACCGGCGGGTCAACGATAACACGGTCGGAGCGGGCATGTCGGCGGAGCTGCATGCCTACCTGATGGAGATCGATGAGGTCGCGCTTTCGCTGATCCTGATGGGCGGAATGAGCCGGGCGGAATTGCCCATCGAGGCCAAAGGCCTTCTGAGCGCGGTCCTTCGCCCGGAGGATTTCATTTTGCCGCCCCTGCCCAACCATCTGTTCACGCGGGATACCACCTGCTGGGTCTATGGCGGCGTCATGCTCAACCCTATGCGTTGGAATGCAAGACAGATGGAAACTGCCAACATCGCAGCGGTTTATCGGTTTCATCCGGATTTCCGCGACGCCGATGTCAAGGTGTGGTGGGGAGATCCAGACAAGAACTACGGCCTGGCAACAGCGGAAGGCGGCGATGTTATGCCAATCGGCAACGGTGTCGTTCTGATCGGCATGGGAGAGCGAACCACGCCGCAGGCTATCGGGCAGATTGCTCGCGCCCTTTTTGCGCAGGGTGCTGCGCAGCGGGTCATCGCCTGTGCCTTGCCCATCCAGCGCGCGGCCATGCATCTGGATACGGTCTTCACATTCTGCGACCGCGATCTGGTGACGATTTTTGCCGAGGTCGTCGACAGTATCACCGCCTATTCCATTCGTCCGGGCCAGAAGGACGGCGAGATCGATGTGCGGCGGGAAAGCGGCCATCTGACGGAGGTCGTTGCCGAGGCGCTGGGCCTGGAAAAACTGCGCGTGATACCGACCGGCGGCGATGCCTATGTCGCCGAGCGTGAGCAATGGGACGACGGAAACAATGTGGTCGCCATCGAGCCCGGCGTCGTCGTCGCCTACGATCGCAACACCTACACCAACACGCAGCTTCGCAAAGCTGGCGTCGAAGTCATCACCATTCCCGGCGGCGAACTTGGCCGTGGCAGAGGTGGTGGCCATTGCATGACCTGCCCTCTAATCCGTGACCCGGTCTGAAGGAGATCGAACATGCCAGTCAATCTCAAGGGACGCAGCTTTCTCAAGCTTCTCGATTTCACCCCTGATGAAATTCGCTTCATGCTCAGGCTCGCAGCAGCTTTGAAGCAGGCAAAATACGGAGGCTACGAACAGCAACGCCTCAAAGGCAAGAACATCGCCCTGATTTTCGAAAAGGATTCTACCCGCACCCGCACGGGCTTCGAGGTGGCGGCCTACGATCAGGGTGCCCATGTCACCTATCTCGGACCGTCCGGCACGCAGATCGGCAAAAAGGAGTCGATGAAAGACACTGCCCGCGTGCTGGGGCGCATGTATGATGGCATCGAATATCGCGGTTTCGGCCAGGAGCAGGCGGAAACGCTGGCGAAACACGCAGGTGTCCCCGTCTATAACGGCCTGACCGACGCCTTCCATCCCACCCAGATCCTTGCAGATTTCCTGACAATGCGTGAATTCACGCGCAAGCACCTGTCGCAACTCGCCTTCTGCTTCTTTGGCGATATCGGCAACAACATGGGCAATTCTCTCATGGTCGGTGCTGCCCAGATCGGCATGGATGTGCGCCTGGCAGGGCCGAAAGCATGCTGGCCCGATAGCGCTCTGGTCGATCAGTGCAGGTCGATCGCCGAGCATACCGGCGCCAAGATCACGGTGACTGACGATCCCCATGAGGCCGCCCGCGGCTGCGACTATGTCTATACGGATGTGTGGGTTTCCATGGGCGAACCCGACAGCGTCTGGAAGGAGCGGATCGAGCTTCTGACGCCATACCGCGTGACCGCCGACATCATGAAGGAAACGGGCAATCCGCACGTCAAATTCATGCATTGCCTCCCTGCCTTCCACAACCGCGAAACGGGCATCGGGGAAAAGATCTACGAGCAGTTTGGTATCGAGAACATGGAAGTCACCGAGGAGGTTTTCGAATCGCAAGCCTCGGTCGTTTTCGATCAGGCAGAAAACAGGATGCACACGATCAAATCCGTTCTTGTCACGACACTGGGGGCCTGAGATGCGGATCGTGGTGGCTTTGGGCGGGAACGCTCTCCTCAAGCGGGGAGAGCCGATGACCGCCGATGTTCAACGCGCCAATGTGCGCAAGGCAGCGCTTTCCCTGGCGCAATTGGTGGATGAGGGGCACGAGATCATCGTGGCCCACGGCAATGGGCCGCAGGTAGGGCTTCTGGCACTGCAAGCCGCCGCCTATCAGGACGTCCCTCCCTATCCGCTGGATATACTCGGGGCCGAGAGTGTCGGCATGATCGGTTATCTGGTGGAGCAGGAATTGACGAATGCGCTCCCGTCCAAGGTCCGCCTGGCTACAGTGCTCACGCAGATAGAGGTCGATGCCGAGGACCCTGCCTTCGTAAAACCGGACAAGCCCATCGGCCCGATTTACGACGTCGTCAGCAAGGACAAGATGCAGACGGCGGATGACTGGACCATGACCGAGGAAAGTCCCGGCCGCTGGCGGCGCGTCGTCCCTTCACCTCGTCCAAGACAGATCACGCAGATCGGTGTCATCAGGCTTCTGGTTGAGGGCGGCGTGGTTGTCATTTGCGCTGGCGGCGGGGGTATCCCTGTTATCAGGACGGAAGAGGGCAAACTCACCGGCGTCGAAGCTGTGATCGACAAGGACAGAGCAGCCGGGTTGCTGGCAAGCCAGCTTCTTGCAGATGCCTTTCTGATGTTGACCGATGTGGACGCGGTTTACACCGATTGGGGAACGGAGAAGCAGAAGGCCATCCGTGAAGCAGATCCCATCGCCCTGCGCAGTCACGGCTTTGCCGCAGGCTCCATGGGGCCGAAGGTAGAAGCTGCTTGCGATTTCGTCGCTAGCGCGAGCGGCGAACGCTTTGCTGGCATCGGGAGATTGGAAGATGCGAGTGCCATTCTTCGCGGCGAAGCGGGGACGCTTTTCCGCCATCGTGCCAATGCTGGCGGTGCAAGCGGCCAATCCTAAGGGACGAATAGTCCAGGAAATGCGCAAAAGAGTGATCTAGCTCAACGACTTAACTTAAATATGATCTAGTATCAATTATCATTCGTTGGAGAAATCCCATGGCCAACCCATCACAATCCCCATTGGCGCGTCGGCAAAGGGACCCCTATGCGCAGCCCCTGCGGGATCTCAGAACGCTGGTTGAGGAATTCTTCAATGGCATTGAGTCGGAGGCTTCCGGTTCCGGCTTGTTGCCGAACCTGCATTCCAACATCAGCGAGACGGCCGATGCCATCCGCATCACCACTGAGCTGCCGGGTGTCCAGCAAAAGGATATCTCGATCTCGGTGGATGAGGATAGCATCACGCTGAAGGGCTACAAGAAATCGGAGAAGGAAGAGGCGGGCGATCAAGACCGCATCTTCCATCGCAGCGAGCGCAGCTTTGGCAGCTATGAACGGACCATACGCATGCCGTTTATCATAGATCCAGACCGCGTTTCAGCCAGTTTCAAGGACGGATTGCTGACGGTGATCGTTGCAAAACCGGCTGAGACACAGGCAAAAGCCCGCACAATCGAGATTGTGAAAGCGGACTGAAATCCAGAGCAATTCCTGAACACCGGCGGACACCGGTTCTGCGGCCGGAATTGCGCCAAAACGAAGATTCCAAGCGTGGACAGAGACGTTGCCGCTTCAGGAGCGGCGGCTCCGAACGCTGTTGCAATCACAAGAGACGAGGCCAGTCATGATCGAACTCATCGTTGTTTCCTTCAAGTCTATTCATGATGCTGACCGTGTGCTCGTTCAATTGAACGAGATGCAGAAGGAATATCTTGTCGACCTTGCAGATGCAGTTGTGGTTCTGCGTCAGCCGGATGGCAAACTGAACCTCAAGCAATCCATCAAGCTGGCCGGTGCCGGCGCTGCCTCCGGCGGCATTTCCGGTGCTTTCTGGGGATCGCTTGTAGGGCTTCTCTTTCTCAATCCGCTGGCAGGCCTTGCCTTGGGTGGCATTATTGGAGCGGGCACCGGCGCACTTGCCGGCAAGCTGGTCGATTACGGCATTGATGACCGTTTCATTCGCAGCATCGGTGAAAAGCTCACACCTGGTTCCTCGGCGCTTTTCCTGCTCATCCGCAAGGTTCAGCCGGAAAAGGTCATTGCTGAACTGGCCGGGTTTCAGGGAACCATTCTGCGCACCTCGCTCGCGCCTCATCAGGAAAAGAAGCTCAGGGAAGCTTTGGCCCATGCCGAGGAAGAGGACACGCGGAAAGAAGAGGCCCTTTAGGGCATTTCCCGGAAAAGTGCGTAGCGGTTTTCCATTCGAAAATGCGCAAATGCAAAGGGTTAGCGAGGTTGAGCGTTTCCGTGAAACAGCGAACCTCCCTAGGTCGAACATCCAGGCGGAGCATTCAGCCGATCTCGTTTCGGCCGGACCTGCTTCAAGGTCGGGCTTCGAGGCAAGCTCCCAGCAATTGAGAAAGGCACATCATGACATCGGTTCTGGTTCTGGGCGGCGATGGATTTTGCGGTTGGCCCACCGCCTTGCATCTCTCGGCTAAAGGCTATAGGGTCGGCATCGCCGATAACTTCTCGCGTCGGCTTATCGATGAGGAACTGGGCGCAAACAGCCTCACACCCATTGCAACCCTCTCCGAGAGGCTTTCTGCCTGGAAGCAGCTAGGTTACGGCGAGATACCTTTTTACGAGATCGACCTCGCAAAAGATTATGCGCAGCTTCTTGAAGTGTTGAAGGAATTTCGGCCGGATGCCGTGGTGCATTTCGCCGAACAACGCTCCGCGCCTTACTCCATGACCAATGCGCGGCACAAGCGATACACGGTAGAGAACAATATCTCTGCCACTCACAATCTTCTGGTTGCCCTCGTCGAACTCGATATGGATACGCATGTGGTGCATCTGGGCACCGTGGGCGTCTATGGCTATGACGGCTCGGAACTGGCGATGCCCGAGGGCTATCTCGATGTCATCATCAAGGGGCCGGACGGCAGGCAATACCAGCGTTCCATTCTCTATCCTACACAGCCTGGCTCGATCTATCACATGACGAAGTCCATGGACCAGTTGATGTTCCAGTTCTTCGCGCATAACGACCGCCTGCGCATCACCGATCTTCACCAAGGTGTCGTCTGGGGCATTCAGACTGATGAAACGCGCCGCCATGAGAGCCTGATCAACAGGTTCGATTATGACGGCGATTACGGCACGGTCCTGAACCGTTTTCTATTGCAGGCCGTCATGGGGCATCCGCTGACGGTTCATGGCACCGGCGGCCAGACGCGTGGGTTCATCAACATCCAGGACACGGTTACCTGTATTCGCCTGGCAATCGAGAACCCGCCACATCAGGGCGACCGCGTCAAGATTTTCAATCAGGTGGCCGAAACGCGCAGAGTGCGGGATCTGGCCAAAATGGTCGCCAGCCATACTGGTGCCCAGGTGGCTTACGTGGACAATCCGCGCAATGAAGCGGCAGAGAATGAGCTGGAGGTTCTCAACCTCGGCTTCTCATCGCTCGGTCTCAATCCCATCCTGCTGGAGCAGGAGGAGTTCCACGAGACTCTCCAGATCGTCGAGCGCTATCGATCCCGTTACGTGGAAGCGACAGTGGCCGCACGCTCACTCTGGACCCGTCATCAGAAGCCCGGAACGATCACCAAGGAGTAATGTGCCATGCGTGAAGTCATTCGTCTCCTTGTCCTCGCCGTCATCACATTCGGCATTACCGCTGCGGTTGTTCTCTCCAGCAACCGCATCTTGGATGCCGAGCCCCGACAAGGCACAGAAGAGGCAGCGCTGCCGGAAGGCAGATATCCGCAGCGGGTATCTGAAGGGCCAAATATCGCCCGTATAGCCGCACCCTCGCCGCAGGAATGGCGGGGTTTGCAGGGTTTCCCATCGCAGACGGCGGTGGACTTTCGTGTTCCGGTCAATGCGCTGAACGCGCAGCTTCAGCTTGATCTGGAAAGCCATCTTGTTGAAGGCGGCGACGGACTGTTGCGCCTCTTCATCAACGATACGCAAAGGGATGCCATCGTTCTTCCGCCGGGCCGCCGTTTGCATCAGCTGACCTACAATATTGCGGCTGCCGATCTGGCAGCAGGCCATGTGCGGGTCAGGCTGGAAGATAATGGGACCAGCAACAGCGGTTCCATTTGCCCGACCAATGCGACAAATCTGGGGGCAGTGGTGCAGCTATTGCCAGAGAGCGGTCTCGCACTGACACTGAACGAGCCGCCGACAGATGCGCAGACTGCTGCGCTGCTTGCCTCCCAACCCATGAGCATCGGAACGCAGCCCGAGCCCGTGCCTGCCGTATGGGCCAGCCAGTGGCTGAGCCGCCAAGGTTTGGCAACAACGCTGGTTTCCGGCGAGGGCGCCGAGGTGTCTATCCGCCCGGCCCCTGCCACCGAAGCTTTGGCAATGGATGAAAAACTGCTGGTCGTCTCCGGCACGCAAGGGCTGGAAGATCTTGCGCGGCTGCGAGGTGCAACGCTACCTGACTCCTACCGCCAGCCATGGCCGCTTTCAGTCGCCGCACTCACTTCCGACCTTGCTACCCACACGTTTCGTGGGTCCACCCGCTGGTCGATAGGCTACAAACTTGCCGATCTTCCAGAGGGGCGGGCAATGGAAGCATTGGCCTTGAAGTTCAGACTCGGCCAGTTGCAGGGAGAAAATCTCTGGACCCTTCGCGTGCTTCTCAACGGAAACTTGATCTATGCCCAGAACTATCCTGGCAATGGAGGCGAGATGGAGGTCAATGTTCCCGTGGATCCGGCATTGCAGCAGGCGGTGAACAACCTCACCGTCACGCTGGTGGACAATACCCCCAATCAGAGCATCTGCCGTGCGGGGCCGGAGGCCGTGGCGCAACTGCTTCCCTCGACTGTGTTTACGCCTGCCGCGGATCCGGTTGATGACCTTCAATCGATTGTGCGAGAGCTGGCGGCACAAGATGCCGTGCAGGTGCAGCAGGCGGGAAATCTGGATGCGGCAACACTTGCAGAGGCTGAAGGACTGCTTGAATTGATCATGCCTCTCAGCCTGAAACCCCAGTTTGGCGGCGAGGCGGCGCGCATGACCGTAACGGTGGGCAATGGTCAGACACTTCCGCAACTGATTGGTGAGCAAGTTCAGGCTGGACGGCAGGTCGCTCTTGTCACGAAAGGTGCAGCGTCTTCATCCGGCAGCTTGCAAGTTCGCAGACTTGCAGACCCCGCTGCCATGCCGCCCCTGGATCAGCATCAGGCAGGGCTGGTCTTTACATGGTAGAAGCACGTCAACTCGATGCACTGAAGCAGAATCTGGAGGCAGGGCAGTATGAGTCTGCGGATTCAAGCCCTGCCAGGCTCTCTCACCCTTTGCCGTACCAGATGGCGCCGAGGGTATTGATCATCTTCATGATCATCTCTTGCGCGCTGCTGGTGCTGTTCAACTATGCGGTGCCATTTCGCCGGTTTTTTCCGGACGGAGATCTGCTGTTCTCCCATTATGCTGGCAATTATAGCGTGCCGCTGCGGCTTTTCATCCTCAGCTTCTTCGTTGCCTTTGCCAGCGCCGTCGATGGGTCCTGGTGGGTGCGTGTCGCTTTCGGGCTGGATCTGGTTCTTTCGTTTCTCCTCATTTCCGCCAGCTTCGATCTTTGGCATTTCCTCCTCGGCTTCTATACGGGCCTTCAAATCTCGCATATTGCCGCGCAGCTTTCCTCCGCGCTGGTCGGCTTCCTGCTTTTCTCCCTGATTTTGCTGGAGAGGGCCGATATGCCTTTACCAAACCCCGCGCCCAGAGGTTCGCGCTATCGGTTGACATCCTTGGTGACATCGCTGGTCATCCTGGTGATTTCCGCAGCGACATCGGCATGGGTTTCGGCTGCAGACTTTCCAATCATTGCGAACCTGCGATCAGGAGCCCTTCTCGGCGGTGTGAATGTCGGAATTTTCCTGCTTATCCCGCTTGTCTTTTTCTTGCTCAATCTTCTGGCATCCATCCAGAATATCCTGCGCAAGCCCGGCCCGTTCGCACCCGACATCACCCTGATTGTTCCAACATTCAACGAGGCTCATACGGTAGAGGCGCTGATCTCAGCCACGGATCAGGCGGCACGCAGCTATCCGGGCAAGGTCACGATGGTCCTGGTCGACAACAGCTCCACGGATGACACTGAAAGAAGAGCGCGCGAGGCTTTCGATCAGACATCCAGCCTCGCTTACGAGATCCTGACCGAGCCGAGGCGGGGCAAATCCTTTGCGCTGAATACCGGATTGGCGCATGTGAAGACGGAGTATTTCGCCAGACTGGATGCCGATACGCTGGTCTCACCGGATGCGCTTGTGCGGGCATTCGCACATTTCAGCAATCCGCATATGGGTGTGGTTGGCGGTCTTGCCATCCCGCCTGGAGGTGGGCCGTTCGATGGCCCGCGCATGATCGAAATCCTTCTCAAGATGGGCTATGATCAGGTCGCGCTCGGGGCTTGCGACGGGATATTCGGCATTCCGGGCATGTTTGCCTGCTACAGAACCAAGGCAGCGCGCGACGTGGGCGGCTTCGCGATTGGCCTCAACGGAGAAGATACGGATATCGCGCTGCGCATCGGCGAAGCGGGCTACCGGCTGTTTGTCGATCCGCAAGTCACATTCATTTCGGAAGTGCCGAGAACGCTGAACCATCTTCGGGAGCAAAGGCATCGCTGGTTCCGGTCAATCTTTCACGTCACCGCGCGCAACCGACAATACCTGTTTCCTCTCATTCCGTCGGTGCGAGGCTGGTTCGTCATTCCTTACATGCTGGCCAATACGGCGCGGCGGGCCATGGCCATGCCCTTGCTTCTCTTCGCGGTAAGTTTCCTCTTGCTTCACGATCCGGCCGGGGGCAGCACGATCACGCTTGCCTCGGTGGTGGCCTTGCTCCTTGGCGCCCCCTTCCTGAATGCTCTGCTGGCCATTCTGATCAACCTGCGATTCAAGGCCATTCTCTACCTGCCCTTCTACATCCTCTTCAGGATGCTGCGTTCCTATTTCACGCTTGAAGCGCTGCTATCGCTCAATTTCCGGAGCTATTCAGCCAAACTGGGCGAGGCCGTTACGCCAGTCGAAGAAGGGCCCGGCGCAAGCGGCGTTGTGGTGCTGAACGCGTACCGAACCTCTTGAGGCATGCCCGCAAAAGACAATCCCCGGAAGTGATCTGCACCTCCGGGGATTGGCATTGTAGAAGCTGGCTTGGAAAACCTCAGTTCAGATCTTCCAGAATGTCCTTCGCCTGTTGCTGGCTCACACGGCGAATTTCCACTTCATCCCGACGTGCCGAAAGCACTTCACCGCTCAGAAGCTCTTCTGCCAGATCTGCCGGAAGCGACAGAAGGACGCGTTGCGCATCACGGTGAAGACCACCGAGATCGGAGCGCTTGGCGCTGACCATCCCGCCTGCGACCGTGTTATTGGTATCAGGATCGATCAGAATGAAGGCACCGGTTGTCCGGTTCTGGTCATAGGCGTCAAAGATGGCGGTTTCATCGAAGTTCAGATGTACCTTGCCAATGGCATTCATGGCGAATGCATCGGAATGTGCCTTCCACTTGCCCGTGGAAAGCTCAAGCTGGGAAACCGGCTGCACCGTTACCCGCTGACGGCGTGAGCCAGCCTTCAGCCAGTAGCGCTTGCCAGGTTCGATACCGCCAGGCTGCAAGGCCACCAATTGGGCATCGAAGTTGAGGCCGGTCATGGGCTGGGCATCCAGCGAAACAATCATGTCGCCGCGCGATACGTCCACCTGTCGATCCAAAACGAGGGTGATGGCATCTCCCGCAACCGCCGCATTTCGCACCAGGTCGAAAGTCACGATCTGCTTGACGTTTGCAACCATGCCCGAGGGCAGAATGGCAACGGAATCGCCGGGCTTGATGGAGCCGCCGGCAACCGTTCCCTGATAGCCGCGGAAGCTCTCGCCAGGGCGGGAGACGCGCTGGACCGGAAGGCGGAAGCCGCCTGCCTGTGCGGAGCGCGTGGTTGCCAGTTCCAGGGCTTCGACGAGTGTTGGCCCCTCATACCATGGCATGGCAGAGCTTGCGCCGTAAACGACGTTCTCACCTTTCAGCGCGGACATGGGGATCGCCGTGATCTGGCGTACACCAAGGGCAAGAGCCAATTCCTTGAAATCGTGCGAGATTCTCTCGAAAATCGCCCTGTCGTAGGCGACAAGATCAAACTTGTTCACCGCAAGGACGAATTGCTTGATGCCCATAAGCGAGGCAATCGTCGCGTGACGGCGCGTCTGTTCCAGAAGGCCCGCACGGGCATCGACCAGCAGTACCGCCAGATCGGCAGTGGAAGCGCCCGTGGCCATGTTGCGCGTGTATTGTTCGTGTCCGGGTGTATCGGCAACGATGAAGGACCGTCTGTCGGTCGAGAAATAACGATAGGCGACATCGATCGTGATGCCCTGCTCGCGTTCAGCCTGCAGACCATCGAGCAGAAGAGCAAAATCGGGCAGTCCGAGATCGTTCTGCTTGCCGCTGTCGCGGGACAAGGCCGCCGCCTGGTCTTCCTTGACCGCCTTCGTATCCCACAGGAGACGGCCGATCAGTGTGGACTTGCCGTCATCCACGGAGCCGCAGGTAATGAGGCGGAGAGGGCGCGTGTCCCGAATGGTTTTCGCGGTATCGGTCAGCGGAACAGCAGTGTTTGCAGTTGCAGTATTGGCCTGGGCAGTCATCAGAAGTATCCTTCCCGCTTCTTCTTTTCCATCGATCCGGCCTGATCGCGATCGATGGCGCGGCCCTGACGTTCGGAGACGGTTGCGATTTCCAGTTCGGCAATCACCTCATCCAGCGTTACGGCTGTGGAGCGAATGCCCCCGGTGAGCGGCCAGCAGCCCAGCGTGCGGAAACGCAACATGCCTTCCTGCACCTTTTCACCCGGAAGAGGCTCGAAGCGCGGGTCTTCCGCCCACATCAGCATGCCGTCGCGCTCCACAAACTTGCGCAGCTTGGCGTAATAGAGCGGTGGAAGGAGAATGTTTTCCGCCTGAATGTACCGCCAGATATCGACCTCGGTCCAGTTCGACAGCGGAAAAGCACGAACGCTCTCGCCGCGACGGATCATGCCGTTGTAAATGCTCCAGAGTTCAGGGCGCTGGTTGCGCGGGTCCCATTTATGGTCCGGCGTGCGGAAGGAATAGATGCGTTCCTTGGCGCGGCTTGCCTCTTCATCGCGGCGTGCGCCACCGAAAGCGGCATCGTATTTTCCGGCGTCGAGCGCCTGACGCAGCGCTTCCGTCTTCATGACATCCGTATGGTAGGCCGATCCATGACTGAAGGGGGAAATACCTTCCTCAGCACCGCGCGGATTGGTATGCACGACCAGATCCAGATCGAAGCGCTCTGCCATCTCATCACGGAATGCAATCATCTCCGGGAACTTCCATCCCGTATCGATGTGCAGCAAGGGAAACGGAACCCGGCCGGGGAAGAATGCCTTGCGCGCCAGATGCAGAAGAACTGAGGAGTCCTTGCCGATCGAATAGAGCATGACGGGGTTTTCGAACTCGGCCGCCACTTCCCGGAAAATGTGAATTGCTTCGTTTTCCAGAGCTTTCAGATGCGGATCGAGGGGTGCCTTTACGGCTGGATCCTTCGAGTGCGGATCATATTCCGATGTATGCGTGTGCATTGCTCTTGACTGTCCTTGTTGCCGCGTTCCGCGCAAATACCTGCTGTCTTCTGCCGAATGCGGCTTTGCCCTGGGCAAGCCGCTGGTGATGGCAAAAGCGAGGGAGGCGGGGTTATTGGTGTGGCGCTGCGGTGATCGAGGACGCTGCGGCCTCGGGCACGTGAAGCCCGCATTCCCGCTTCTCGTCGTTTTCCCACCACCACCGTCCGGCCCGTTCAGGCTCGCCCGGCTTGATGGCCCGCGTACAGGGCTCGCAGCCTATCGAGGGATAGCCCCGCGCATGAAGTGGATTGACGGGAACGCGATGAGCCTCAACGAAAACGTTGATCTGATCGAGCGACCAGTCGGCAAGCGGGTTGATCTTCAACAGGTTGCGCTCACCGTCATATTCGGCGAAGGGGGTTGCCGCACGATTTCCGGATTGGCCGCGTCTCAGTCCGGTGATCCAGATTTGCGCTCCGCTCAGCGCTTCCGCCAGCGGCTCAAGCTTGCGCACGTGACAGCAGGCATGGCGCGCTTCGATGCTGTCGTAAAAGCCGTTGAGGCCGTATTTGGCTGCATAGGCATCTATCGCATCCTGCCGGGGTGTATAGCGGCGGATACGAACGTTCAGCGCCTCTTCGGTTTCCTTGATCAGGTTCAAGGTCTCCGGAAACAACCGGCCGGTTTCCAGCGTCGCAATTTCGATTGCGAACTGGCCTTCACCGATGGCGGCGGTAATGACCTGATCTTCAACGCCCAGGCTGGTGGTGAACACCGCATGGCCCAGACGAGAGACCAACTGCAGGCGCTCGGAGAGATCAAGCTCTGCCAGCTGGCTGTTCAGAGAATTCGCTTCTTTAGAAAAATCTTGCTGTTCCATCGACCAATCCAGTCTCGTTGAAGCAAGTATCCTGAAAGCGGCCGTCCGGCGCCAGAAAAGCTCTTCCTGTTTACTGCTGGACCTGAGCAAATGCGTCTCATTGTTCAGGTGGTGTGGGTAAATCCTGTCGTCGCGTGCGCGGTGGCGCCTTGCCGCCTACCTTGAGACACGCCAACTGGTTTGTGTTTTCGGTGCAGTTGCGCTAGCAGGGTAGCAAGCCCTCTGATCCTCGCGCATGGCATCGGTACAGTTTCCGGCTGTCGTCGCGCAGGCGCAGTGGTTCGATGAATCTCTTCTCACGTAAGTTCAATGATCTCGCAGAAAGCAAAATACGCGCTTCGCGCGCTGACAGCCCTCGCACAGGCAGATTCCACGCGTCCCCTGCTGATTAGCGAGATTGCGGTTCAGCAGGGCATTCCGAAGAAGTTCCTGGAGCAGATTTTGCTCGAACTGAAGCGGAACGCCGTGGTGGAAAGCCGGCGTGGCAAGCTTGGCGGCTATCTGCTGCAACGCCCCGCGTCCGAGATCACCTTTGGAGAAGTCTTGCGCCTGATTGACGGACCGGTCGCCCCTTTGCCCTGCCTCTCCGTCACTGCCTATCGCCGCTGCGAGGATTGCGATGGCGAGCATCAATGCGAGATAAGGCACGTGTTTGCCCGCGTTGCGGATGCGACCCGCGAGGTGCTTTTCAACACCACGATAGCCGATGCGCTGGATGGCGTGGATCCCCTGAAGCGCGCTGAACTACAGCATGCCTGACAGGCTCATCGTGCCTGTTTTCCTGCGCAAGGTGAAAATCAACCTTTCTTAAGAAAGCATGAGTGCGGGGTGGATTTTGCGTATCACCTTGGGCTCCAGAGGGCTTCTTTGCGCAAGCCCTGGCTTGTCGCGGATTAGTTTTGCCTTTTGCGCCGGGGCAATTGTCAACTCTACCAATCCGGTAGACATTAACCTCCTCAGCCGAAGGAGGAGCAGTCATGCAAAAACTGATAAGAGGACTGGCGAGTGCGGCGCTGGGTATTGCCGTTTCATTTGGCGCGATTGCACCGGCCTTTGCCGATACCACGCTGTTGAACGTCTCCTATGATCCGACCCGGGAGCTCTACAAGGATTTCAACGCAGCCTTTGCCAAGCACTACAAGGAAGAGACTGGAGAAACCGTCAGGATCCAGCAGTCCCATGGCGGTTCAGGCAAGCAGGCTCGTTCTGTCATTGACGGCCTCGAGGCCGATGTGGTGACGCTGGCGCTTGAAAGCGACATCAATGCCATTGTGGAAAATAGCGGCAAGATAAACGCCGACTGGCGCTCTCGCCTGCCGAACAATGCCTCTCCTTACACATCGACGATTGTTTTCCTGGTCCGCAAGGGCAATCCGAAGAACATCCATAACTGGGGTGATCTGGTGAAGGGCGATGTTCAAATCGTCACCCCTAACCCGAAGACTTCCGGGGGCGCGCGCTGGAATTACCTGGCCGCCTGGGCCTGGGCCCATGAAGAGTTCAAGGGTGATCAGGACAAGATCAAGGCCTATGTCGCTGACCTCTACAAGCGTGCCCCTGTTCTCGATTCCGGTGCGCGCGGATCAACGGTGACGTTTGCGCAGCGCCAGATCGGCGATGTGCTTCTGGCCTGGGAAAACGAGGCCTATCTCGCTGGCGAAGAATTCGGAAAAGATGCTTTCGATATCGTCGTTCCCCCCGTTTCCATCCTGGCCGAGCCACCGGTTGCCGTGGTTGATGGCAATGTGGACACCAAGGGTACGCGCAAAGTAGCAGAGGCTTACCTGCAATATCTCTATTCTGACGAAGGACAGAACATTGCGGCCAAGCACTTCTACCGCCCCAGCAATCGGTCAGTCGTAAAGCCGGAGCTGCTGAAGACCCTGCCGGACAATATCAAGCTCGTCACCATCGACGATCCGATTTTCGGCGGGTGGAAGAAGGTGCAACCCGAGCATTTCGGTGACGGAGGCATTTTCGATCAGATCTACAGGCCGGGTCGCTGAACGATCGTATGGAGGAAGGCGGGATCCGCCCGGATTTCACCTCTTCAACGGGGAACGAAAGGTCTCATCAGAATGACCGTATTGGCCACATCACGGTGGCGGTTGAAGCAGCCCAGCATCATCCCGGGTTTCGGGCTGACGCTTGGCTTTTCGCTCGCTTACCTCTCGCTTATCATTCTCATTCCGCTGGTTGGCCTTGTCTGGCGGACGACGTCGATGGGTTGGCAGCCCTTTCTGACAGTGCTGACCGATGAGCGCACACTTGCGGCACTTTATGTCAGCTTCGGCACCGCTCTTATTGCCGCGCTCGTAAACGCCGTCTTCGGGGTCCTGATCTGCTGGATCCTGGTTCGCTATGATTTTCCGGGCCGCCGCGTGATCGATGCCATGGTGGATCTGCCCTTTGCCTTGCCAACAGCGGTTGCTGGCATTGCGCTTGCCGCGCTTTATGCTCCCAATGGCTGGATTGGCTCGCTCTTCATGCCATTCGGCCTGCGGATCGCCTTCACACCTTGGGGCATCATCATCGCGCTCATTTTCATCGGTCTGCCTTTTGTGGTGCGCACCGTCCAGCCTGTTATGGAAGAGATTGACCGTGAGGTGGAAGAGGCGGCGGCAACGCTTGGCGCAAACCGCTTCCAAACCGTATTCAAGGTTCTGCTGCCGGGGCTTGCTCCTGCGGTTCTCACGGGCTTTGCCCTCGCTTTTGCCCGCGGCGTGGGAGAGTACGGCTCTGTCGTCTTCATTGCAGGCAATATTCCCTACGTCTCGGAAATCGCCCCACTTCTGATCGTCATCCGGCTGGAAGAATTCAACTATGCCGGCGCAACCGCAATCGCGAGCATCATGCTGGCAATCTCTTTCGCCATGTTGCTGGTGATCAACCTGATCCAGATCTGGAGCCGCAGGAGGTATGGTCATGGCTGATCGCGCTATGGGCAAGTTCCGAAGCCCGACCGAGGAGGGGCCGCTCACCAAGCTCCTGCTGATCGTTCTTGGTTTGGTCTTTCTCGCCTTCTTCCTCTTTCTGCCGCTCGTGGCGGTGTTTGTGGAAGCGTTCCGCAAGGGAGCGGAAGATTATGTCTCTGCCTTGTCAGATCCGGATGCTGTCGCTGCCATTCGGTTGACATTGCTGGTTGCGGTCATCGCGGTGCCGCTCAACACCATCTTCGGCGTTGCCGCCGCCTGGGCGATTGCGAAGTTCCATTTTCGCGGAAAAGCCTTCCTTATGACCCTGATCGACCTGCCTTTCTCGATCTCCCCGGTCATTTCCGGTCTGGTCTATGTCCTGCTGTTTGGCAGTCAGAGCCTCCTTGGTCCGTGGTTGAAAAGTCATGGCATCGAGATCCTGTTTGCGGTTCCAGGCATTGTTCTCGCAACAATCTTCGTCACCTTCCCGTTTGTGGCGCGCGAACTCATCCCGCTTATGGAAGATCAGGGCAGCGGAGATGAAGAGGCGGCACTCTCGCTGGGTGCGTCCGGATGGCAGACCTTCTGGTATGTGACCCTGCCAAACATCAAATGGGGTCTGCTCTATGGTGTGCTGCTCTGCAATGCCCGCGCGATGGGAGAGTTCGGTGCAGTGTCTGTCGTGTCCGGCCATGTGCGCGGGCTGACCAACACCATGCCGCTGCATGTCGAGATACTCTATAATGAGTATAACTTCGTTGCGGCCTTTGCCGTTGCTTCCCTGCTCGCGGCGCTCGCGCTGCTGACGCTTGCTCTCAAGACAATTCTCGAACTGCGCTTCGGGGCCGGCGGCGCCGGCGGACGCAGGCACTGAAAGGCTGTTTCATGGACGTCAAGGTTTCCAACGTCGTCAAGGAATTCGCAAACTTCCCTGCGTTGAACGAGGTTTCACTAAATATCCAGTCGGGTGAGCTGATTGCTCTGCTCGGTCCCTCTGGGTCAGGCAAAACAACGCTGCTTCGTCTGATTGCGGGGCTCGATCAACCGAGTTCTGGGCGGATCTTCTTCGGTGAGGAAGACGCGTCCCATCGCACGGTTCAGGAGCGCAATGTTGGCTTTGTTTTCCAGCATTACGCGCTCTTCCGCCATATGACAGTTGCGGAAAACATCGCGTTCGGCCTGAAAGTGCGTCCCGCGTCCACACGTCCGCCCAAGGCTGAAATCCGCCGTCGCGTTGGCGAGCTTCTCGATATGGTGCAGCTTTCGGGGCTCGAGAAACGCTATCCGAACCAGCTTTCCGGTGGGCAGAGGCAGCGCGTCGCGCTGGCGCGTGCCATGGCAATCGAACCCAGAATTCTGCTTCTCGATGAACCTTTCGGGGCGCTGGATGCCAAGGTCCGCAAGGAGCTTCGCCGCTGGTTGCGTGAATTTCATGACCGCACCGGCCACACCACAATCTTCGTGACGCACGATCAGGAGGAGGCGCTGGAACTGGCGGATCGCGTGGTGGTCATGAGTCAGGGCAAGATCGAGCAGGTTGGTTCGGCAGACGACGTTTACGATCATCCGCGCTCTCCCTTCGTCTTTTCCTTCATCGGGGAAAGTTCCCATTTGCCGGTGGAGATGACCGGTGGAAAGGTTGTCTTCGATGGCTTGCCCATTGGTATCGATGACGCCGGAGAGGGCCGCAAGACGCTGTTTTTCCGACCGCAGGATGTGCAGCTGACCGCTGAGGACTATGCCCTCTTCGGCAAGGTGACTGCCTGCCGCCGTCTTGCAGGTACGCGCATCGCGGAAATTGATATTGCCAATGGTGGTGATGCACACCACGTGGAGATAGAGGTGCCGCTGGAAACCCCCGTCGCACTGGGCAGCGATTTGCGCTTCCGCCCAACGCGATGGACATTGTTTGATCGGTCATGAGGGTTCGATTGGTCGGGAGAGGCTGATCGAGCACCAGCGGTTGATAAAGGTGTTTTTATATTCAGGAGATATTCCCATTTTTGTTAGTAAGAGAGAAACCGTGCCCCTTATTCGAACTTTCACAGATGCGTGACATAAGCAGCGGCTGATAAATGGCATCTGCTTCGCCATTGAAGCGCTTATGGAAGAGAACCATGGACCACCGAACCGCAGAGCGTGATGCTGCCGCGACGAACCCGACCGGCTTTTCGACCGTGCTTGAAGCCGCGTCCGGGCGTGGTCGTTTCATACGGCCATTGCGCTTTCAGCCGGCTCATGAGGTTGAGCTGGACCCGGAGCAGGTCATCGACATTCTTGGCACGCAGGCAAATGCCAGTGCCGGATTGGCGCTGCTGGGCGACAAGAAACTGCTGCTGTCCTCCACCGGTCAATGTTTTATCATGTATGCGGTTCGTGGTCGGTCCTGGGTTGCGCTTTTCGATCCTGTCGGTCCGATGGAGCATTGGGGAGAGACGGTTCGGCTTTTCATGGCAAGAGCGCGTGCTGCCGGTTGCCGACAGGTTTTTTATCAGGTTTCTCCGCGTTTTCTGCCGTTGGCGATTGAGTGCGGGCTGGTGGCCCACAAGCTTGGTGAGCAGGCTATTGTCGATTTGCAACGGTTTGAATTGAAAGGTGGTGACTGGTTAAAGCTGCGCCGCTCCATCAACAGGGCTGAACGTGACGGGCTGGAGTTCACATGGTTTCCGGCCGAGCAGGTGCCTCAACTTTTGCCGGAGTTGCGTTCCGTCTCGGATCAGTGGCTGAAAGCCCATAATGCTGCGGAGAAAGGTTTCTCACTCGGCACATTCCAGGATGATTATCTCTGCAAAAGCCCGGTGGCCGTTATTCGCCTGGAAGGTCGCATTGTTGCTTTTGCAAGCGTCATGACGGCGTCCAGCGAAGGGGACACATTCATAGACCTGATGAGGCATATTCCCGGCACCCATCGCGGGATGATGGATTTGCTGTTCGTGCGGATTATGGAAAAGCTGAAGGCCGACGGCTACCAGACCCTCAATCTCGGCATGGCTCCGCTTGCCGGGCTCTCTGAACACCCCTGCGCGCCCTTGTGGCATCGCATCTGCCGCTTTGTATTCGAACATGGCGAAAGGCTGTACAACTTTCGAGGTGTGCAAAGCTTCAAGGCCAAGTTCGACCCAGACTGGCAACCGCGCTATCTGGTTGTGAAAGGCAATGGCTTGCCGATCACCGCACTCTGCGATGTCACGCTGTTGATTTCTGGAGGTTTGAAGGGTGTTTTCCGTCGCTGATTTGGTTGAGCTGCGCGTTTAACAACCCTGGGCACGGCAGCTTCCTGCGAAGCGTGCCGTGGAGTTGCTGAGGTTGTGCAGCAGTCTCATCGGACGAGGGGAGGATACCGCTTTCCGATCCCATGCCAAAAGTCTTTGAAGAAAATTTATTCTAAAAATGCATGGTCATATGCTGGTGGCTGAATATATTGCCTGGCTTTAAAATACATTTTAGAAGATTCTTGTCTCAAATTGTCGAAGTTGCCTTCGACATCAATGAAAATAGAGATACACCAAAAGAGTGTCCAGTAAAAAAATACACGTAAAAATACATTCTATTCGGCTAAATCAGAAGGCAAAGGTCCTGTTGGCTGAAAGCCTCAGCTCAGCCCGCTGCATGGAAGGGGTCAAGGGCTGATATAGGCTGGAAGGCAGTCGCCCTGCCGCATTCCCGGTGGGCGTCGCTGATCGCGAGGCCTTCTGCCACCACGACATCGAGACATGTGACACCGATGAAGGCAAACAGAGAGCGAAGATAGGCTTCAGCATGTTCCGATGCAGCCAGAGATGCTCCTTGCCGGTAGATGCCACCGCGTGCGACGGCAAGGATCACCCTCTTGTTGCCCGCCAAGCCTTCCGCGCCATTTTCCGTATAGCGAAATGTCTTTCCGGCGATCACGATCCGGTCGATCCATGCCTTGAGTTGGCTCGGAATGGTCAGATTATAGAATGCGACACCGATGACGATCACATCGGCGCTCAGGAACTCATTCAGAATGGTTTCACCGAGCGCGATATCCCCCAGGACATCCGGCCCAGCAGCCAGATGTGCAGCGGTCAGATGTGGAACTGGATCGGTAGCGAGATCACGATAGGTTACGTCCATCATGGGATGGAAGTCCTGCAGTTTTTGAACAGCAGCTTTGGAGAGGGTGCGGCTCACTGAGCGCTCGCCGAGAATGCTGGAATCAATGTGAAGCAGTTTCATGGCTGATCCTTCTTGATGTGCCTGTCTTGATGCGCCTGTGAAGATTGCGGATGGTTCACGAGCCGGTCGCGGGTTTGACCGCCGATACCTGCAACTGCATCACGATGAGGCCGAGGAAGATCAGGGCGAGGCCGCTCAGGCGTGACCACGAAACGGGTTTTTGCGGAAGGCCAACAAGTCCCCAGTGGTCGATGATGATCGATGCCAGCATTTGTCCGGCAATGGCCGCCATGACAAATCCCGCAGCACCCAGTTTAGGCGCGAGCATCAGCGCGCCGGTGATATAGATCACGCCGACCACGCCACCGATCCAAATCCATCGGGGGGAATGCGCAAGATTGGACCAATTGGGTGCGCCCACCTTCGCCAGCGCCATGATGGGCAGAATGCAGGCGAAGCTGACGCAAAGAGATAGGAGCGTACCCCAGAGTGGATGACCGAGCGTTCGACCGAGGACCGCATTCGCGCCTGCCTGAAACGGAACAACGGCACCAGTGACGATAGCTGCGAGGATAATGAGAAGAGAATTGGCTTGCATGTCGCACCTCCATGCTCACCACATGCAGTATTTGCTTTGTAAATGAAAATTCCAATATAATATGACGAATATGCATGAGATGAATAAACTCCGCGGTATAGACCTCAATCTGCTGGTGGTGCTTGATGCTCTTCTGGCTGAACGGCATGTGTCCCGTGCAGCTGTCCGGCTGAATATGAGCCAGCCAGCAGTCAGCCACGCGCTGTCGCGCTTACGGCATCTGTTCAACGATCCCCTGCTGATACGTCGAGGCGGACAGCTTTTGCCGAGCGCAAAGGCGCTGGAAATTGCACCATCGCTGAGCGAGGCCTTGCGACAGGTGCGCGAGTTGGTGGAGCCGGGCGGTTTTGATCCTGTCAGGGAGAGGCGCACTTTCCGTCTCGCAATGTCGGATTATGGCTCTGCCGTTGTCTTGCCGGGCCTGGTCAAATTGCTCCGCCTTCAGGCGCCTGGAATTGATCTGGCTGTCACGCAATCAAGCAGAGAAGCCATGCTTCGCCTCGTCCTCGATGGGGAATGCGATCTCGCCTTGGGGGTCTTTCCCGATTTGCCAGAGCGGCTGGACGCGGAGCAGCTTTTTCTAGAGCATTTCGTATGCCTCTCAGACCGGGAGGCCATGCGCGGTGAGGATCGTCTGGATATGCAAGCCTACCTGTCGCGGCCGCACGTTCTGGTTGCTCTCAAAGATGAAGCAAACACCGAGATCGATAGGGCCTTGCAGGCCGTCGGTCATGCGCGCCGCGTCGCTGTTACACTGCCACATTGGGGAAATGCGCCGCGATTGATCTACGGAACGGACCTCCTGCTGACCGTTGCGAGCAGATCCCTCGCTTTTTATGAGCACGATCCGGCCCTCGTCACGTTCGAGCCGCCGTATTCGATTTCGCCTTTCCCCTTCGTTCAGGTTTGGCATGAACGGCGCGCCGCAGATCCCGGGCATCTGTGGCTGCGCAAGGCAGTGGCCAGCGTCTCGCGCCCTGCCGCATGAGAGATGAGAAGTCTGCCTCCGTTTGGCAGTCCGCCAAGTTCCGCGGCAAGCGGATAAACCAGATTGGATCCGTCTGCTGTTGGATTTCAGAGCATTTGCCTGAGAAAAGTGCGTAGCGGTGTTCCGTCCGGAAACGCGTAAAATACAAAGAGTCAGAGCCTTGTCGCGTTTCTGTTAGATACCAAAACGCTAGAAGGATTTAGCCGCCCCAACCGGGGCTGGGGCGGCTTGTCCATTCAATTCTGAGCGGAACCGATCAGATCAAGAAGGTCGATATGATCGGAAAGGCCGTGAGAATAATGATGCGGAGAAGGTCGGCAGATACGAAGGGTACAATACCACGATAGGTGTCGCGGATTGGTACTTCACGTGACATGGCGGATATGATGAAGAGATTGAGCCCAACCGGCGGTGTAATCATGCCGATCTCAGCCACCATCAACACCAGAATGCCGAACCAGATGGCGAAGTGCTCCGGGCTCATGCCGAAATCCATCGCGGTGACAATCGGGAAGAAGATTGGGATGGTGAGCACGATCATGGACAGCGAATCCATGATGCAGCCGAAGATGATGTAGAGTGTCAGGATAATGATCAGCACCGTCATGGGCGAGAAGCCCTGTGCTGTTACCCATTCCGCCCCCACCTGCGGCAGGCGGGAGAATGCAAGGAACGAGTTGAAGACGGTTGCGCCGAGCACGATGAAGAAGATCATGCCCGTGGAGACGGCGGTTTCCTTGAAGCAGGCCAGCAGGGACCGTCGATCAAGGCCACCGTTCTTCCAGGCCACCAGTCCGGCACCGGCCGCACCAACAGCGGCAGCCTGCGTGGGGGTGAACCATCCCAGATAGATACCGCCGACCACGAGGAAGAAGATGAGTGCGACGGGCCAGACAGCAATGATGGCCGGGATACGCTCCCGCCAGGGAACGCGCGGAGCCTGTCCTGCGCTTTCGGGTTTCAGGCGGACATAGATGGCGATGACGACGAAATAGGAAATGGCTGCAATAATGCCAGGCACAAAGGCTGCGAGAAACAGCTTGGCGATGTTTTGCTCCGCCAGAATGGCATAAATGACGAGGACGACGGAGGGCGGGATGAGAATGCCGAGCGTTCCGCCTGCGGCCAGCGTTGCCGTTGCAAGCCCGCCCGCATAGCCGTGGCGTCGCAGTTCCGGCAGTGCAACCTGAGCCATGGTTGCGGCTGTTGCGAGAGACGAGCCGCAAATTGAGCCGAAGCCTGCGCAAGCGCCAACAGCAGCCATGGCCACCCCACCCTTGCGGTGTCCCAGAAATGCTGCCGCAGCATTGAACAATGATTGGCTCATGCCGCCACGCGCCGCGAATTGTCCCATCAGCAGGAAGAGCGGGATGATGGAGAGCGAGTAGTTGACGTTCGTTGCCCAGATCACAGATTTCAGCTGCGAGAGAATTGGTGTCCAGCGGTCAACCACCAGATAGGTGCCAACGACGCCGCAAGCCAGCATGGCAGCACCGATGGGAACGCGCAGAAAAATGAGAAGGATCAAGACAGGGAATGACCAGAGGCCAATTTCAATACTGGTCATCAGTGGGCTCCCATGGCCGCAACAATTGTCTTTTTCCGGCGAATATCGCGAATGTCCGCTGCCACCACGAAAAGGCAAACAATAACGTTCACAGCCAGCAGCGCCATGGCAATGGCATAGCCCCACCAGATGGGCAGGAGCAGCAGTTGCGTGGTTTCGCCGTTTTCAAATTTGTCCAGCAAGCCGACGCCATGTCGCCATGCGAGCAGGGAAAACAGAAGAGCGATAATGATGTCGCCGATCAGCTGAGTCATATTCATGGCCTTCGGCCCGAATGCACTCATCACGAGATCGACACCGACATGCCCTCGCTTGAGTTGGCAGAAAGGCAGGAAGCCGAAGACGGCAAGGCCGCACAACACTTCCACCAGTTCGATTTCTCCGGGAATGGGGCGCAGTGTCACCGAGCCGATGATGGACAGCCCTGTCAGGAGACAGGCTGCAACAAGGCACAGGCCGCTAAAGGCAACCAGCGCGACGGATAGACGTGAAATGATGAATTCGAGCCGGTCGAAACCGGAGCTTGTTTGAGTGGTCATGAGAGGCCCCAAATGTTCGGGCGAACGTCAATAAAAAGCTCCGGGCGCCATGCGCTGCATGGCGTCCGGACAGCTGAGGGAAATTATTTGGTATTCTGTTGGATCAGGTCCACGGCGTCCTTATAAAGGCCGGAGCCGTTCAACCCCTTGCCGTCCATTTCGGCAATCCAGTTCTTGGTCACCTTCTCGCCAAGGGCCTTCCACTTTTCAGTTTCTGCCGCGTCGAGGGTGATGGTCGTGTTTCCAGCCTTGTCTGCAATCGCCTTGCCGTTGACATCGCCCTGATCCATGACCATGCCGAACTTACGGGCCAGTTCCTTGCCAGAATTGTTGTCGATCACCTTTTTGAGGTCATCTGGCAGCGCTTCATAGCTATCCTTGTTCATGGCAAAAATGAAGGCTGCGGTGTAAAGGCCGGTCTTGCCGGAAAATTGCGTGTGGTTCGGTGCAAGCTCTGCAATCTTGATGGAGGGCGTCACTTCCCACGGCACGACTGTACCGTCGATGACGCTCTTGGAAAGCGACTCGGGAACCGTGGTAACCGGCATGCCGACAGCCGCAGCGCCCATGGCTTCCAGCATCTGGTTGACGACCTTGGACGTGCCACGAAGCTTCAGGCCCTTCATGTCATCCAGCGATTTGATCGGCTTGGAGGCGATGGTATGCAGAAGCCCCGGACCGTGTGTGTGAACCGACAGGACATGAAAATCCTTGAACTCGTCCTGCAGATGCTTCTGATAGTAATCGTAGAAGGCAACGGAGGTCGCCTCTGCCGTTGTAACCATGAAGGGCAGTTCGAAAGCTTCCGACTTGGGGAATCGGCCTGGCGTATAGCCAACCAGCGTCCAGATCATGTCGACGACGCCGTCCTTCGCCTGATCGACAAGCTCGCCGGGCTTGCCGCCCAATTGCATCGACGGGTAAATCTCAACCTCGATCCGGCCTCCCGAATCTGCCTTGATCTTCTCCGCCCAGGGGGTGAGCACCTTGGAGGGGATCGTTGCCTGAGGCGGCAGGAAATGATGGAGCTTCAAGACGACATCGGCAGCGGAAGCAGAAAAGGCACTGATGGCCAAAGCGGACGCCGACAGTCCGGCGAGCAGGATTTTGCGCAACATAAACTCCTCCCAGAGTTATTGATAAACCTCAAAACACAACGCGTGCTGGCTTTGGCGTGACGGTGGAGAACCTCCATTCTCCCATCTTGCGATGCGTCGCTTTCGCTTTGGCACTGCGTCCGATCGTTTGCGATGCTTACAGATGCCGCCCGGAGCGGCAAATAAAAAGTTTCCTCTCTCCTATAACTTTTTCTATATGAGTCGGCCAATCAAGGCTCCGCAAGCCGCTCCCGGCCTATTCCCCACCTATTCAAGGGGTGTTTCGCTCCTGCGCTCGTTGCGATAGCGGCGAATGGCCTCGGCTAGGAAGGGGCGTGACAGCCCATGGTAGAGTGGTTCAGGAGAGATGAGACGCGAGGTAATATAACCAAGCATTGAAGCAGCCATGATTGGAATGACCGCTTCATGGTTGCCCGTCATTTCAATGATGATGACGAAAGCTGTCATGGGAGCCTGCACCACGCCAGCAAAATACCCCGCCATGCCGAGGATTGCGCCCAAGGCAATGTTGCCGCCAAGAGCGGATGCGATTGTGCCGCCCAGGCTGACGCCGACCGTGAGGGAGGGGGCGAAGATGCCGCCGGGAATGGCTGAGGCCATTGAAAGAAATGTGGTGGTGAACTTTTCCAGGAAAAAGAGAGAAGAGGGCGCCTCCCCCGACAGGATGCGTTGCGATTGCTCATAGCCTGTTCCAAATGTCTCTCCACCGGAAACAATCCCGATCAGGCCGACGGCAAAGCCGCAGCACAGCGCCACCAGCATCATTCTTTTCAGCGGATCTGGCTGCGCCCAGCGGCGAATGCGTCTGGCCGCTGCCAGAGCGGCTGTGCTGAAGGCTGCGCCCAAGGCACCGCCCATCAGGCCGCAGGTCAGAACAAGCAGCCAATCCATGCCTGTCTCGGCACCGGCAGATGTTGCGCCGAAATAGGTATAGCTTCCAACAAGGCCAAGTGCTGCGAGACCTGAGAGAATAACGGCGGTCAAAACCAGCCCGTTGGAACGGCTCTCAAAGCTTCGGCTCATTTCCTCTATGGCAAAGACAATGCCTGCAAGCGGAGTGTTGAAAGCTGCTGCAATGCCAGCTGCGGAGCCCGCCAGGATCAGACCTCTTGCCTGCACCATTCCTCCGATGCGGCCGCTGGCAAGCATGAGTGCTGCACCGACCTGAACGGTCGGCCCTTCTCGTCCTATGGATGCGCCACAGAACAGGCCAATGATTGTGAGGAGGATTTTTCCAGCTGCGACCTTCAGGGAAAGGAGCCAGTTTCTGGCGCCGTCATCCTGCAAATGGCGAGCGGCAATGGCTTGCGGAATGCCGCTTCCTTGCGAGTTGGGAAAAAACCGGATCGCCAGAAAGGTGCAAAGCGCAAAACCGAGGGGTGTCAGTACCAGCGGGGTAAGGAAGGAGACACTGTTGAAGGAAAGAACGGATTTGAACAAATGTTGGGCCAGATCTGCCGCCTTTGCAAAGCCGACGCTCACCAGGCCGATGCCGATTGCGCCCATCCAGAACACGATCCTTGGCTTCCATACGCTCCAGGAACCACGCATGACACGCGAACGACGAAAGAAACGGGTGCGGCGATAGACGGGAGGCATAGCAATTTCCGGGATGGGCAGACAGCCTTTGTAAACGCCTATGAGGTTGGAGTTGCAACCTATTAATCCGCTTTGGCAGCAAAAAGTGCCAAAGCGGTGTCTTGTCTGTTCGAAGCATTCCGCAGCCAGAAAGGGCTTCGTCCGGACCTGCTCCAAATGATCAGGGACGGTCTGTCTCAGTCTTTCTGATCAAGAAATTTCTCAATGTCTTCAAGTGTTCTGAGAGAGGAAACCTTTGCCGTGGGAATAGGGGTGCCGAATTCTCCCTCTATGGCGAACAGGAAGGTCGTCATATCCAGACTATCAAGCCCCTGCCTTTCCAAGGGCGATGATGCGTCGATCTTTGAGACGTCGATACTGGAAAAATTATTCTTGATGATGTTGAGGAGGATTGATCGATTGCCCATGTCAATATTACCTTTCTACTCTTTCTAAAATAGCGACAGACCAGCTGAAGCCGATCCCGAAGCCGCAAATGAGGATGCGCTTCTGGTGAGAAGCCATCACCTGCTCCAAGAGGAGCGGTATCGATGAAGAGACCGAGTTGCCGATGCTGGCGGCTGCGAACGGGGCCATGTCGGATCCGATGTTCAACTTTGAACGAAGCGCGTCGACGACATACAGCGAGGCCTGATGGAAAATGATCTGCGAAAGGTCTTGGAGACCAAGCCCGTTCCGTAAGAGAATCGTTTCTATGGCGGCTGGAACGCAGTTCATGACATTCATGGAAACCTGGCGACCATCCATGAAAAACCGGTCTTCGCAGGTCAGGCAATTGAAGCTGTCGGGGAGTGTGCCGAATAGGGCATCGCGGAGGCGATAGCCCCGATCTCCCTCTCTCGAAACAAGCGTTGCCGTGGCCGCATCGCCGAAGACCATTGCCGTTGCAGGGTCATTCTGATCCACGATTTCGGAATAGGGGTCGCATGTCAGCAACACCGCATTCTTGGTGCCAAGCGTGGTCATCCAGCCGTTCACCGCCGCCAGACCTACCGCATAGCCTGCGCAGCCCTGCGAGATGTCAAATGTCGCGCAGTGCCGCGAAAGTCCGAGCTTATGATGAACGATGGCCGATACATGCGGGATCTTTTGATCCGGATTCTGCGTCACCACGGCAAGAAGATCGATCTGCGCCCTGTCCAGCGGATGTTTCTGTTCGAGCTTTTCGAAGGCACGAACACACATGTCGCTGGTTTTCATCGATGCGGGTTTGACCGCGCGGGCCGTGAAACCGAGCTTCCTTTCGATAAAATCACGGTCCTTGCCGAAGCGCTCCCCGAGCGTGACGTTGGAGATCCTGTTCTCGGGAATGAACGAACCCATCGCGGTGATCAGCGGCCATGGGCTCTGTTCCAAGTCCGTCAGCTGGTCATTTACCGTCATTGGTACCACCTCACCCTGCATCTTTCATGGCGCGACGCAATCCGTGGGCCGTCGCCATCTCTGCCAGTTTCGCGGCGGTTTCGGCCACGTCTTCCCGCAGAAGCGTGAAATGGCGCCCCGGCACCGTCACGCGGCTGGCGAGTGCCCCCCAGGGTTCAGCCCAATCTTCCGGTGGAACATCCGTCAGTCCATCCCGGGCCTGAATGAGGCAAAGGGGAACCTTCAGGCTCTTGGGGCTCCAGGAATTCAGGAAAAGATCGAGATACCAGGCCATTGCGGTCAGCCCCGCATCGTCCTGTGCCGTTAACAGCCCCGCAGTTCGTACCCATTCGGATAAAGCGTTCTGCATCGCTTCATCCGTCATGAAGCGCGGGTGGAAGGTATCGATCAGGATCAGCGATTGCATCTTGTGAGGACCGGCTTGCAGATGCTCGGCTGCCGCATAGGCGGCAAGGCCGCCGGTGGAAAAACCGGCTAGTGCAAAGGGACGATCACCAGCACATTCCCGCACCGTCTCAGCCAATGTCTTCCCGAGTGCTTCAACACGCGCCGGCAGAGCTTCATCTGCGCAATAGCCGGGAAGCGAGATCGCGGCGACATCGAACCGTCCGGCAAGTGTGTTCGCAAGGCGGCGATAGGTGTAATCACCGAGTGAGGGTATGAAAGAGTTCAGGCATATCAGCAAAGGTGCCTCGCCAGACTCATTCAGCCACACAGGCTGTGGCCCGCCATCTGCCGGCAGAGCTGCCTCGAACATTGGCCGAAAGCCGGCGGCGCCCTTCAGGATTGCCCGCCCCTCCGCGCTGCGTCCCTGCTCGATTGCATGCAACATCATGCGGCCTAAGCTTTCCGGAGCCGATTGCTTTGGCGGTTCGGATGCATCGGCTATCGACTCGGTGCTGCTCTTCCTCAGCCCTTTTGCCTCAAGCTCCTGCTTCAGGAAGGTCGCAAGCGATCGAGGAGTTGAGTGATCGAATACAGCGGTTGACGGCAGGCTCAGTCCCATCAGGGTCGAGAGCTCCGCTACAATCTCGATGGAAGTAAGTGAGTCGAAGCCCAGAGAGCGAAATTCCGTGTCGGTCCCAATGGAGGACGGATCTGGATTGCGCAGAACCTTGCAGGCAAGGTCCCGGACCGTCTGCAAAAGGAATGCCAGTCGGTTTCCCTCGTCCTGTGAACTGTACTCGGTCTTGAAGTCTTGGCCTTTTGTCCGGGGACTGGAATGCGCCAACAAGTTTGAGAGTAGTGCGCTTGGCGAAGCCGTTGCCAGTCTGCGCAGATCGAAGCGAGCCGGTAGAAGCAAGCCTTGCTCTGCACCCTGTTGCGGTTGAAGAGCGGCAGCAATTACGCCCAGGCCATAATCCGCAGATATCATCCGGTAGCCGGCGCTTATGACGGAGGCCAGTCTCTCTGCTCCAAGCTGATCGCCCATCTCGGTGCTGTAATCCCACATTCCCCAAGAGAGCGAGGTCGCGGGGAGACCGAGACTGCGTCGGTAGGCAGCCAGTGCATCAAGGAAGCTATTGGCCGCACCATAATGACTTTGATCCTTTAGTCCGACGACCCCGACTGCGGAAGAGAACAGGATGAAGGCATCCAGCTGCATGTCCCTGGTGAGATCGTGCAACGCCCATGCAGCATCGACTTTCGGGCGCATGACTTTGGTGACAGCATCAATGGTCAGATCCGCGAAGGAGACTGGTTCTGAAATACCTGCCGTATGGATCACCGCCTTCAGGGTGCTCCTCGTGGAGATGCGGTGTAGCAGGCGTTCCAGCTCATTTCTGTCCGCAACGTCGCACTGCTCCACAAGGATTTCCGTGTCGGGACTCGAAAGCTCCAGCAATGACACAAGGCCGGGCGCTTCTGCCCCACGGCGGCTGGCCAGTACGATGCGTTCGTAGTGCCTGGTCTGTGCCAGATGGCGCGCGACCAGCGTACCCAGAGAGCCCGCGCCCGTTATAAGCGCCGTGCCTGTTCCACGGCCTGGCTGTGCTGCCTCGGATGCAGTTGCCATTGGCAGGGACTGAACGAGATCATGCTTGGCAAGGCGTGCGGCGAGAAGCTGGCCATTGCGCACTGCCAATTGCACATCGCCTTCTTGGGCTGCCGTCCATGCAAGCGAGACCGCAGCTGCCGGATCTGCGCCCGGCTCAAGGTCCAATAGGACAATGCGCTGGGGGTGTTCCCATTGGACGCAGCGCAACAATCCCCAGAGCGGTGCTTGCGTGAGATTGAGCAGGGCTCCCTTGCCCGTGATATCGACGGCATTTTGCGTGACAACAAAAAGAGGCAGGGCTTGTGTAGCAGGCTCTGCGAGCCAGGTCTGAACGGCCCGTACCACGGCAAGCGTCATCTCCAGCGCGTCGTCGGCGTTCTCCAACACTCGCTGCGGGCATAAAAGCGCCGCACAGGCGAAGGCTCCGGCATCGAGACCGCGCAAGGCCTCGGCCATGTCTGAGACGATCCTGTCACTGGGTGGCCCGGACAGTAAGCCGCTAGGCTTTCCATCCGGGGTAATCCAGCAGGTGGCGGGATCCGTCTCCTCGCCAGATCGGGAAATGGCAGGCCACTCCACCCGATAGACCGGAAGCCTGTTCGCCTTCCTTGAGCCGGAATCGGCTGCACGCAGCACGATAGAGGCGATCTCGGCCACTGGCACGCCAGCGTGATCGGCGATCCTGACCGAATGCTCGCTATGTCCATTATCCGGCACCTGGCCGGATTTCAGGCGCACACAGGCGCGGATGCGCTCTACCTTGCTTCGATAAACCTGCAATCCACCGATGGAAAAAAGCTGGCGGAAACCGTCTATGGGTGCCGCCTGTAGCAGGGACGCCTGCAACCCCGCATCCAGAAGGGCGGGATGGATAAGGAAACTGGGCTCTCCAGCTTGCTCATCTGAAAGGGGCATCTCTGCCTCGATATAGATATCCTGCCCCTTGCGCCATGCGCTGGTGATCAATTGGAAGGCTGGCCCCAAATGAACGCCATGCTCTTCAAGCTTTCCATAGAGCGATTGATGCTCAATGAGGTCTGCCTGTCTTGGCGGCCATTGCGCAAGATCCAGCCATACGGATGGTGCGCCTTCGGCGGAAAGGAGACGTGCCGTCGCATGTCGGTGCCAATTGCTTTCGCCGTCATTATATCCGTCGTCGTCCTTTGCTGCCAATGCTCGAAAGTAAACGTCCACCGAAGCAGCGCCGTCCGATGGCGCGCTGATCCGTAGCTGGATTTCGACGTCACCGTCGTGCGGCAGCGGAAGGTTTTCCAAAAGCACGAGGCTATCGAGCCGGCTCAACCCGATTGTCGAACCCGCTGCCAGAATAAGCTCCGCCGTGGTGGCGCCAGCATTGATCGCAACGCCTTCAATCGCATGATCCAGCATCCAAGCATGGGCGGTTGCATTCATCCGGCCGGAGAAGATAACGCCCTGCCGATCGGCAAGTTCGATCCCTGGATGCAGGAAGGGATGAATAGTCGGTGTCCGGTCGTGCCCGGTGCCGCCCGGCGTGAGGGTTTTTGGCTTGTACCAGAAGCGCCGGCGCTGGAAGGCGTAGGTGGGTAGATCGACGCGCCGGGTCGTCGTGTACAGCTTTGCCCAATCGACAGTGTGCCCCCGCACATGCAGGCTCGCCAGGGCACTTGCGAAAACACGGGCGTCGTTGCGGTTCCTTCGCATCACCGCAAGCGTGTGCATCTGCTGCCCATCTTTCTGGCGCAGCGTCGCCAGACTGGATTGCGCCAGCGTTGCGAGTACAGCATCTGGGCCGACCTCGACATAGGCCGTGACGTCCTGGGCATGCAGAAATTGAACCGCGTCGGCATAACGGACGGGAAGCCTTGCCTGCCTTGCCCAGTAGCGGGGCGAGCGCGCCTCCTCATCCGTCAACAGCGCGCCTGTGACCGTGGATACGATCGGCATGGTTGGCGCAGCCAGAGAAAGCGACGCGGCAAGACGGTGTAGTTCCTCGACCACGGCTTCGATATGTGGAGAGTGAAACGCGTGGCTCACCTTGAGCTGCGAGATGCGCACGCCGCGCTTCTTCCACTCTTCTGCGAGTGAGAGCACCACGTCCGTATCACCGGAAATGACGATGGAGTTCGGCGCGTTGATCGCTGCTATGGACACCTGGTTCTCCAGCCCGGCAAGCGTATCGAGTACCTGAGCCTCGGTTGCTTCTATGGCAAGCATCTTGCCCGGGCTTTCGATGTCCTGCATAAGGCGACCGCGCAAGGCAACGAACCTGGCAGCATCCGCAAGCGCAAATATTCCGGCAATATGGGCTGCGGCGACCTCGCCAATCGAATGGCCGCAGAGATAATCCGGTTTGACGCCAAGTTCTTCCAGCGTGCGATAAAGCGCAACTTCGATGGCAAACAGGGCTGGCTGGGTGAAATCCGTGCGGTCGAGCAGTGCAGCCTGCGGCGAGCCTGCTTCCGCAAAGATGACATCGGCCAAACCCTGAGGCAGATGGGGATCAAGTGCGGCGATGATTTCATCAAGGTGACGGGTAAAAGCCGGTAAGTGCTGGGAGAGTTGCCTGCCCATGCCAGCCCATTGCGATCCCTGTCCGGAGAACAGGAAGGCAGAGGTTGTCGAGGCGGCTCTCACGCCCTGCGTGAGCCCGCTTGCGGTATCTGCTTTTGCCAGGGCCTCCAGTGCGGCAATCAATTCCTCTCGCGCTGAGCCGATACAAACGGCGCGATGATCGAAATGAGTTCGCCCGGTCGCCATGGACGCGCAGACAGTCGCGAGATCCTCTTGCGTGGAATGGGTGAGATAAGTTGCCATCCTCGCGGCTTGCGTCTTCAACGCGGTGGATGTCGTTGCGGAAATCGGCAGCATATAGGGAAGGCTGGCTCTCTGCGTGTCGGGGCCTTCCGCGTCCGCATCCTGACGTTGCTCCGGAGCCTGTTCCAGAATCACATGGCTGTTGGTGCCGGAAAAGCCGAAGGAGGAAACCGCAGCACGGCGCGGACGATCTGCGTCTGGCCATGGTCTTGCGTCGTTGAGCAGGGATACCGCACCGGCAGACCACTCGATTTTTGACGAGGGCAGGTCGGCGTGCAACGTCCTGGGCATGATCCCGTGTCTCAGGGCCATCACCATCTTGATCAGACCCACCACACCGGAGGCTGCCTGTACATGTCCGACGTTGGACTTCAGCGAGCCCAGCCATAGCGGCCTGTCTGGCGGCCTTTTTTGCCCATAGGTGTTGATCAGTGCATTGGCTTCGATCGGGTCTCCTAGAGCGGTTCCGGTTCCATGCGCCTCAACGATGTCAATGTCGGTGGTGGTCAGGCCCGCATTTTTCAGAGCCCTGGCAATGACTTTTTCCTGCGCGGGGCCGCTGGGTGCTGTCAGTCCATTGCTGGCCCCATCGTGGTTGATGGCGCTGCCGCGAATGACGGCAAGAATGGGATAGCCAAGCTTGAGAGCGTCCGAAAGCCGTGCCAGCAGCACCATGCCAACGCCTTCCGAAAAGGCGGTGCCATCGGCGGTCTCGGAAAATGCCTTGCAGCGGCCATCGGCGGCCAGACCGTTCTGACGGGCAAATTCGACATACACTTCCGGCGAGGCAACGATGGTCGCACCGCCTGCAATGGCCAGTGAGCATTCTTGCGCTCTCAGCGACTGGACCGCCATATGAACAGCCACAAGCGACGAGGAGCATGCTGTATCGACTGTGACAGAGGGACCATTCAGGCCGAACGTGTAGGAAACACGCCCCGATGCCATGCTCGACAGACCGCCCTGCAATCGATAGCCATCCAGCTCCGGAGCCCGGTCGTAGATCTGCGGCACATATGCCTGATAAGTGGTGCCGATAAAGACCCCGGTAGAGGTCTTCTTTAACGATCCCGGCAGGATGTGGGCGTTCTCGATCACTTCCCAGGTCGTTTCCAGCAGCAGCCGGTGCTGCGGGTCCATTGCCATGGCTTCACGGTCGGAAATACCGAAAAAGGCCGCGTCGAACGCATTGGCATCCTCAAGAAAGCCGCCCTGCCACATGCCGGGGGTATTGCGCGTTTCACCCCGGTTTTGCAGCAGCGCGTCAAGCTGCCACCCTCGATCCAATGGCAGTGGCCCAATGGCATCACCGCCGCTTTCCACCAGATCCCATAGGGCGTCAGCATTCGTCACGCCGCCCGGCAGGCGGCAGGAGGTGGAGAGAATGGCAATCGGCTCCCGCGAGGCGTTTGCCAGCTGTCGGTTCAGGCGCTTCAGATCTTCATTGGCCATCAGGCTGCTGCGCAGGGCCTCACTCAACTGCTCGATCTTGTTCACAATAATTCCTCCACCTGCTTCGAGGTGGCAAGCTTCAGAAGCTCGTCCACGCTGGCTGACTGAATTTTGTCGAGAGTCTGGGGTTCTTTCTCGAAATGTGGCCCTTCCTGCCCGGAGGCCAGTTGCAGGAGCGTCTCCAGAAGACCGAGCCCGCGCAATCGGCTGAGGGGAATGGAACTGATCCTGGAGCGGATTTCGGCCTCCTCGGATTCGCTCGGCGCTTGCTCCTGTGCTTCCTCATCTGCCTGCGTGTCAGGGAAGAGGCGCTCGACCAGATGCTCCGCAAGAATTCGGGGTGCAGGAAAATCGTAGATCAGCGTTGCAGGAAGACGAAGGCCAAAGGCCATGTTGACCTGATTGCGCAATGACAGGGCCATCAACGAGTCAATGCCAATGTCCTTGAAGCTGTCCTCCGCCTTCAGTTTGGCGCCTTCGCCAAGACCCAATGTGGCGAGCGTTTGTTGCGTTATCAGCGCCTCGACCTTTTTCAGGCGTGCGGGAGATGCAAGTGTTTTCAACTCCCGCATCAGGTCCGCCGCCTTATCGGCCGCGCTGCGGCCACGCCGCAGCGAGTTGGCACCGACAAGCCCCATCAGCAAGGGATGCAGCACGCCGATATCGCGGTTTTCATCCAGCGTTTGCTGGTTGAAGGGCGAAGCGGCCAGGGCCGGGAAGGGCGAGTTGATCGCTGCATCCAGAAGCGCATTGCCATGCTCGACGGTAATGGGAGCAAAGCCCACGCGGGCAATGCGCGCAGTATCGGCTGCACTGAAGGCGCGCGACAGATTTGTGACAGGTCGCCACCAGCCCCAGCCGAGCGATGTGGCGGGCAGACCGAGACGCCTGCGTATGATGGCGAGACTGTCCAGGAATGTGTTGGCTGCCGCGTAATTGCCCTGTCCGGCATTGCCCAGCACCCCATTGATCGAAGAGTAAAGGGCGAAGACGGCGAGATCCATATGTTTCGTCAGGTCATGCAGATGCCATGCGGCATCCACCTTCGGCGCGAATACCTTGCCGATCTGTTCCGCCGTCAGATTGGCGATGGTCGCATCTGCAAGCACGCCCGCCGTATGGAAAATGCCGGTAAGTGGATGCTGGGCCGGGATTGCGTCGAGCAAGCTTTTGAGCGCCGTCGGATCGGCGGTATCGCAAGCCTTGATGTCAACTTCGGCACCATGGGCCTGCAGCAATGACCGCACGGATTCCGCATCCGGTGAGGCTGCGCCACTCCGGCTGACAAGCAGCAGGCGTTTGACACCATGGGCCGTTACCAGATGCTCGGCCAGAAGTGCACCGAGCGTTCCCGTGCCGCCGGTGATCAGCACGGTGCCTTCCGGGTTAAGTTGCTGCGGCATGGTCAAGACGATCTTGCCGGTGTGGCGCGCCTGTTGCATCATCCGCAAGGCGTCCTGAGCCTGCTGGATCGCCACCGCCGTCAGCGGCAATGGTTGCAGAGCACCTTGCGCGAAGAGGCGCATCAGGGCGTTGAAGATCTGCCCCGTCTTCTCAAAGCCGGATGTGACACCCCAATCCAGATAATGATATGCAATCTGCGGATGGCGTTCGCGCACCTGCTCCGGGTTTCGGACATCGGTCTTGCCGATTTCCACGAAACGGCCACCCACAGCCATGATCTCCATGGTTTTGTCGATGAACTTGCCCGCAAGGCTATTGATCACCACATCCATACCCGCACCGCCGGAAACCCGGCGGAACTGCTCGGCGAAATCCAGATTTCGTGAATTGGCGATATGATCTTGCGGTATACCGAGCGCCCGCAGCACAGGCCATTTCTTCGGGCTGGCCGTAACAAAGATTTCGGCTCCGAGATATCGGGCCAGCTGGATGGCTGATTGGCCCACTCCCCCGGCTCCGGCGTGGATCAGCACCCTTTCGCCCGGTTTGATCTTTGCCATTTCAACAAGCGCATAATAGCTGGTGACGAAGGCGATGGGCACGCTTGCCGCCTGGGCAAACGACCAATGGGCCGGAAAATGCGACGCCATTCTGGTATCTGCCACGACTTCTGCGCTGAAGCAGCCCTCTGCCATCACCACGACCCGGTCGCCGGGTGCAAAACGATCGACGCCGGGACCAGCCTCGACAACGATACCTGCCGCTTCGGCCCCGAAATCATGTCGCTTGGCCACCAGGCCCATGGCGCTGGCCGTATCGTAGAAATTCAGTCCGGCGGCGCGCACCTCGACCCGGATCTGTCCATGAGCAAGCGGCGCTCTGCCCCGATCATTCGAGACGACATCCAGCGCCTCGATGCCTTCGCCATGGACGAGATCAAGCCGCCAGGATGCCTCATCGACAGGAACTGACAGGAGCGGCATGGCATCGATGCGTGTGAGGGATGGAGTGAACAACATCTTGCCGCGAATGGCGACCTGTGGCCGCCCGGTGCCGAGAGCCGCCTTCAGGCTATCGCCAAGATCGGCCAATTGATCGACATCGATCAGAATGAAGCGGTCTGGCATTTCGTTCTGCGCGCTGTGTATCAGGGACCAGGCCGAGGCATGGGCCGGATCCGGCACTTCGTGCAGGCTGGTTGTCACCGCCCGCTGGGTCAGGATCACCAGAACGCTGTTGGCCAACGCCGTGCTCTGGCTGAATTGCTGTAACTGGCTCAGCACGGTCTCGTTCAGCGAGCGCGTTCTGAGTGGAAGGTCAGCGGCTTCCATTTGCGGCAGGGTCCAGACAATTGTGGAAGGTGGCGTCTGTGTCTCGTCCAGTTCCTCAATTCCGGCGCAGGCGGCAAAGCCGGGCAGGGAAGCCAGAAGCGCATCGGCAGGTTGAAGCAGGACCAGCTTCTCCAAGGACGCAATCTCTGCTGCCGGTTTTGCGGCGGCTGGAAGTGGGCTCCAGATCAGTTCCAGCAGGTCCCGATCGGGCCTTGCTTTCGCTTTCCCACGCAAGGCCTCGCGGTTGGCCGGGCGCAACGTCAGCTTGTCAATCGCGATGACCGGAGCGCCCTTCTCATCAAAGGCGCGAACCCGGATGCTTTCCGTGTCCGCCATCGTCAGCCGCACTCTCAGCCGCGTAACTGCATCTCCCGTGCAAGTCACGCCGCTCAGGCTGAATGGCAGGCGCAAGGCATCTGCACTATCGGCCTGCCAAGGCAGGGCAATGGGTTGCAAAGCTGCATCCAGCAGAGCCGGATGCAGGAAATGCCCGCCGGGCTTCAGCCCTTCCGGAAGCTCCACCTCGGCAAATAGCTCTTGTCCGGCACGCCAAAGTCTCGTCAAGCCGCGAAAGGCCGGGCCATAGTCATAGCCGGCAAGGGCAAGGCGCTCCCGGAATGCGACGAGATCCTCTTCCCTGGCACCGACCGATGGCCACGCTTCGTCCAGAATGTCGAGCTTATCGGCCGCGGAGGCCAATGAGCCTGTTGCATTCAGTTCCCAATCGGCGGGCGGCTGATTGTCTTCTTCAACGGATTTGCGCGAATAGAGAGATACGGGCCAGAAACCGTCTTCCGTCCGGGCGTCCACGCGAAGCTGGATGTCCAGCATGCCCGTTTCCTCAAGCACCATCGGCGCCTGGAGCACCAATTCCTCAATGGCGGATGCTCCGAGTTTCGCCGCTGCTTCCAGCACCATGTCCACATAGGCAGAGGCAGGAACCAGAACGACACCGCCCGCACCGTGATCGGCCATCCATGGCTGCGATTTGAGCCCGACCCGTCCGGTCAGGACCACACCCTCCTGGTTCGGCAGGTCGATGATGGCGCTCAACAGGGCGTGCTTGACGACACGCTGTCCAGCCGCGGCAACATCTTGTGTGGCTTGGGCTGGAAGCCAGTAGCGGCTGCGCTCGAAAGGATAGGTCGGCAGGCAGGCCAGCTTGGCATCAGGAAAGAATGCGTGCCAGTCAGGTTCATGCCCGGCGGCGAAAAGCCGCCCCGCTGCCTCCGAAATTGCTGCCTTGGCAGAAAGCGTCCGCTTCAATGTCCCGATGGCGATGATCCGCGTTGGGGCGAGATCGGCGGTTTCCTCGATGGCGGGTAGCAGGATGGGTTGTGGACTGCATTCCAGGAAGGTGACATTGCCTTCAGCGGCCAGATGCGAAATGGTGTCGACGAAACGGACGGGATTGCACAGATTGTCACCCCAATAGGTGAGGTCCAGCTCTTCACCGGAAAGCGGCTTTTTCCCCGCATGTCCATCGACGGTGCTATAGAGGTGCAGTTTGGCGCGTTGCGGCACGATCTCGCCCAAGCGCTGATTCAGCGTTGGGCAAAGCACGCGCAATTCCGGGGAATGTGCCAGCACATCAACCGCAATACGCTTCGCATAGATGCCTTCGGCCTCGCACAGTTGAAGCAATACGGCCATATCTTCCGCACTGCCGGAAACAACCGTGGAACTGGGGCTGTTGAAGACCGCCGGATTGATGCTGCGCCCGGATTTTTCAATCAGCGTTCGCGTGCGTTGCTCGGAAAGGCCGATGGTGGCCATTGTGCCAGCGACGGGAGCCTCTGCCAGGGTTTTGGCTCTCAGCGCCGCCAATCTCGCAGCGTCGGCGAGGGTCAGCGCCCCGGCAATGTGCGCGCCAGCAATTTCTCCGAAGGAATGACCGACAATCGCATCAGGCACTATGCCGAGGGATTGCCATAGACGCGCCAGTGCGACGCTGACTGCAAACAATGCGGGCTGAACGACATCCACCCGCAGGGGAGAGGGGGCGCCTGCATCTCCACGCAAGGCAGCAAGCACAGACCAGCCCGTATGGGGCAGGAGCGCGCCATCCACCTCGTCCAGCGCCGCGCGAAAGGCCGGCTGCGTCTCATAAAGTTCCATGCCCATGCGGGGCCATTGCGCGCCCTGTCCGGGGAAGACAAAAACGAGCTTGCTCGGCGCCGGAGTATTGTGAACGGCAGAGGGGTGGTCAACTCCCTCCGCGATGGCCTTCAAGGCTTCTGCGATTTCGCTGCGTCCGCTGCCCCAGACGGCACCGCGCACCGCAAAGCGGCTGCGACCCGTGGCAAGGGTGAAGCCTGCATCGACAAGATCAAGCGTCTCGTCCTTGTGGATGCGGTCATGCAAGCGTCCAGCCTGCTCCCGCAGGGCAGTTGGTGTCTTTGCCGACAGTGGCAGTAGAAGATCATGCGGGATCGGGGTTTTTGGCGATACGCCGCCCTTAAGCACCGGTGCTTCCTCCAGAAGCAGGTGGCCGTTGGTGCCGGATACGCCGAAGGAGGATATGGCGGCACGCCGGGGACGGGACTGTCCGGCTTGCCAGGATTGCGGCTGCTCCAGAAGTTTCACCGCGCCGCGTGACCAGTCGATAGCATCGGATGGTCTGTCGATGTGCAGGCTGCGCGGTAATCTGCCGTGTTGCATGGCCAGTGTCATCTTGATGACGCTCGCAACGCCTGCCGCGGCCTGCGTATGCCCCAGATTGGATTTGATCGATCCGAGCAGCAGCGGCTGTGCCTGTTCGCGCCCCTGGCCATAGGTGGCAATGATGGCATCCGCCTCGATTGGATCGCCCAGTCGGGTGCCGGTGCCGTGTGCATCGAGCGCATCCACATCTTGAGCGCTCCACCCGGCGCGCGCCAGTGCGTGGCGGATGACCCGTTGCTGGGCTGCGCCATTGGGCGCGGAAAGCCCATTCGACGCTCCATCCTGATTGACGGCACTCCCGGCGATAATGGCCAGAATTTCCCGTCCCTCGGCCAAAGCGGTAGAGAGGCGCTGCAGGACAAGAACACCCGCACCTTCCGCCAGACCGACGCCATCGGCGGAGGAGGAAAACGCCTTGCACCGACCGTCGGGCGCAAGGGCCTGCAACCGTGAGAAATCGATCAGCACGCCCGGCGTGGACATGACGGTGGTTCCACCGGCAAGCGCGATAGGGCAATCATTGTTGCGCAGGGCATCGCAGGCAAGATGGATGGCTGTCAGGGATGAGGAGCAGGCGGTATCGACGCTGAGTGTTGGCCCCATGAGGCCCAGCACATAGGCAAGCCTGCCGGACGCAACGCAGGCAGCCGTGCCCATGTAGCGATAACCGGACATATCTTCAGTCGCCTGTTCGATGGGAGGACCGTATTCCTGCGGCATGATGCCGACGAACACGCCTGCGTTCGATCCATGAAGAGTGGCGGGGTCAATACCTGCGCGCTCAAGCGCCTCCCAGCTTATTTCCAGCATCAGCCGCTGTTGCGGCTCCATGGAAAGTGCTTCACGCGGCGCAATACCAAAGAAACCTGCATCAAATTCACTGGCATTGTTCAGAAAGCCGCCCTGCTGCTGATAGAGCTTGCCCAGACGGCCAGGGATGGGGTCGTAAAGACGAGAACCGTCCCAGTCGCGATCCTTCGGCAAGTCGCCTATGGCGTCGCGCCCTTCGTCGAGCAGGGCCCACAGGGCTTCCAGCGTGTCGATGCCGCCAGGATATCGGCAGGCCATTCCCACAATGGCAATGGGTTCATTGTCGTCAGCTCTGCCAGTCGGCCTGATAGCAGAGGCGGGGATGACTTCTTCTGCCAGACCGAGCTCGATGCGCAATTGAGCAGCCAATGCCAGAGGTGTCGGGTGGCTGAACACCGCCGTTGCGGAGACGTCAATTCCCAATGCGGCGGTCAAGGCCTCGGCCAATTCCACCAAGGCAAGTGAAGTGAAGCCGATCTCCAGGAATTTGTCTGTTTCGGATGCATATCCGTGTCCCAGAACTGCCTCGGTTTCGCGGGCAATCAGATCGAGCAGGAAGGCTTTTTGCTGTGTTTCGGAAAGCGCTCGCAGCGCATCGGCTTCAACAAAATCTTCCCCAGAGAGGGCCGAGATCGGCTGCGGCTGAGTGGCGCTGCGAGATGTTGCAGAAAGGTCTGTACCCATCGCTGCCAGCTCGCTGTCGGACAGGACCAGCCGCAAAGCTTCATCCCAATGGATGGCCGCACCGTTGACGTAAGCATGGGCGAAGGATTGTATCAGACTGTCTCTGTCATCCAGCCGGCTATCGAGTGTCGGCACAGCCGCACCCGTAACCTGCATGGATTGAAGAACCTGCTGGATAACTGGTGTCAGAACCGGATTGGCCGTGACTTCGATGAACAAGCGGTGTCCGTCATTGACCAGCGCTCGAATGGCCTTTTCGAAGTAAACAGGCTCCCTCAGCGTGCTGAACCAATATTGTGCGGTTAAATCATCTTCGGACAGAGGTTTTCCCGAGACGGCGGAGTAGAAGCGGGACGTCATCCGGCCACCGGGCCTGGAGGGAGCCTGTGCCTCAATCGGCCCACGCAGATATTCAACCAGCGGAGTATGTCCGGCAACAACGCCCCCGGGGATGGCCCATGTCCAGAAGCCCTTTTCCTCCAGCACAGGTGCAATTTCGGCGATTGCCTTTGCCTCGCCGCAAATGGTGACGCCATCTGGGCTGTTGAAGGCGCCGAGGAAGAGGCGATTTTTCCATGGCTCCAGAAGCGGAGCGATCCGCTCCGCCGAAGCCGAGACGGAGATCATTCCCCCCTGTCCCTCTATCGGGCCGAGTTGCCGCATCCACAAATCGATGAGATTTGCCGCGTTCTCGCCCGTCAGCGCTCCACAGGCATGGGCTGCGGCAATTTCTCCCACCGAATGCCCGACAGTCGCGCGCTCTGTGACACCGAAAGCGCGCCAGACATTGGCCAGTGCCGAAGGAACCGAAAAAAGCAGTGGCTGAACGCTCTGCAAGTCTTCAAAGGCACGATCCGTCAGCAGTTCATCGACCAGATTCCGATGGAGAAGGGGATTGAACAGGTCGCTGTAGTGCTGAAAATGCTGCCTATAAACCGGTAGATGGCGAAGAAGGTTGCCGGTCATGCCCGGCCAGGTCAAGCCAAGCCCCGGAAACACAAACACCGGCTTTTGCGCGGTACCCTCTTCGCCAACAAGGACATTGCGGGGCGAGCGGCCCTTGCTGAGTGCTGTGAGGCCGCGAACGAAACCCTGCCGATCCTTCGCGAGAACCGCGCCCCGGTGCTTTCCATGCCGTTGACGGATCGTGTTGATGGCAAAGGCTTGCAAAGCTTCGTCGGTTGTCGCTTCGAGTGTGGCAAGTGTGTGCTCGGCGGCGGCAACCAGTGCGGCTTTGCTATCGCCGGAGATGATCAGGGGAAGTGCGTTTTTGAACATGCCTTGAATGCCCTAAGCTTGAAAATAGGCGGGGACATGCGGCGTCCCAATGAAAATAAATAAAAAATACAGAAACTTAAATATTAACGCGTGATGCTGGATCACGCTTTGAGAAGGCGTTCTGTGTGGTTCTGCGGTCTCTCAGGTCTTGCGCCAGCCGCCCTGTTCATGATGGATAACAAGATGCGTGGGCTGTTCGCTTCGCAGCAGAACCTGGGCAAGCTGACGACGAATATCCGCTTCCGTCATCGAGGTGTCGGTGACATAGACATCCAGAGTCAAGCTCACCTCGCCGGTCTGGGCGGTGGAAACCCATGCCTCGGCGCGCGAGACGCCAGGGATGGTCTCCGTTGTTTCGCAGACGGATTTCACGAAGACTTTTTCGCCGTGAATGCTGATGCTGCTGGCGCGGCGCTTGTGGAAGTAGAGATAGCCGTCTTCGTCCATCGAGAAGAGATCGCCGGTATTGATTTCCGTACGGTTCCCTTTCACCGCGCCAATGGGGGTAGATCGGCCACCAAGGGTGCGGATAAGTGCCGTATCGGTTTCAATGATAAGTTCGCCCACCTGGTCCTCGGGTTTTTCCCTGTTGAGGCGAACGGTAATACCGGGCATCGGATGGCCGACGGATGCGTAGCGACTGGCCGGTTCCAGATGGGCGGCAAGCGTCGAGACGCGGGGGCCTGCCTCCGTCAATCCATAGGTCAGAAAAACTTCGAGCCCGGGGTTGTGGGCGATGAGTTCCTCGATATTGGCGGGTTTTGCCTGTGCGCCGCCGATTGTCAAACGGCGAAGGCACGCAGGCAGGGTTTTGTCTTCGCTGCGCAGCCAGGCCTCCAGCATCAGAGGCGTGATCGATGCCTGCGTAACACCGTAGCTGCTGATGGTGCTGGTGAAATGCAAAGGCGTGAAGGGGGGACCGCTGAGGATGGCCTGCCCGCCCAGCCGGAATGTTGTGAGAAGCTGGCCGACAAAGGCAAAGGAATAATACATCGGCAGGCTGATCAGAACACGGTCGCCGGGAGTTTGTCCTATCGATGCGGCATGGCGCTCTCCATTGCGGAACAGCGATGCGATGTTGAAGAGGCATCCGCTGAAAATGCCGGATGTGCCCGATGTCAGAAGAATGACCTCTCCTGGTTGGAAAAGGCTTGACTGCACCTCGTTGAATTGTCTCAGTTCCGCAATTGTGCCGATTGGTCGGCCCTTTTCTGCAAAGCGTCTGGCAAAGGTACCGACGCCAGACAGGATGGATTTTGCGCCGAGGACTCTCGCCATCCGCTTGACCCTGTCCAGCGGTGCAGATGATGGAAGCAGGACCGGCACGAGGCCACGGAGCAGCAGGGCAAACACAAGGGTAACAAAGGCGCGGCCATTTGGCATTGCCAGCATGACCGGTGTTCCCGCAGGCAGTCCCGCCTGTTCAAGATCACCCAGTATTTCCGCCAGAACCGGGTGTCCGTCTTCGTTGACATCGGCCTGAATGAGACGGTGCAGAAACATCTCGACGCTGGCGATATTCAGTTCCGTCGCCTGCGTAGTGGTGGATACCCTTTGCGGCGGGGCCTCGTCGTGGAGCGTATTGGTCAAGCCAGCCATTGCTGAACCTCCTCCGGATTTGCAAAAATCGTGCTGTTGACGTGGTGTCCGTCACGTCTCATCCAGTGACGGTTGAAAATGACAAACTTGGCTGTTCCTTCCCGCAACCACGTGCTTGCAAGTGCTCCAGCTATGCCGCCCGCCTCTTCAGGAGGCATGGAAAGAACCAGCGTTGGTCCGCTGAAGGTGGAGAAATAGGAGGGCAGGCTGCCAATCGCGCCCGGATTTGCACCCGAAAAGCGAAGGGGGGAAATCACGCCTTCGGTAAGCTTTGCCTCGATTTCGCGCATTGTGTGGAGCGTGCACACGTCGCTGATGGTTATGACCGCAACGGATTGCGGATGCTCTTTCACATCCTGCGGGCATCGGCCGATCGCCTGTTCTGCTGCTTCCAGAACAAGCCAGGAAACCGGATCGGCGTAAAAAGATGGCTTTTGCCGCTTGCTGCGAAACGGTGCATCGAGCGGATGGAAGGCATTGCCGGACGGAAGCGCTGGTTGGCCTTCCCCCTGCCGCACAAGTTGCGTGGTTTTGTTGACCGGGATCATGCCGCTTCAACTCCTTCGAACACAAGGCAGGTATTGAAACCTCCGAAGCCGAGCGTGGTGCTGATGCCCGCGCCGGGCCGTATGCTGATCGATCTCTGGATAGGCAGGGGCAGATGGAGATCGGCTAATGGCCTCTCCAGCCGGTAAATCGGCGGAACGCACCCTTTTGATAGTGCTTGCAGTACGGCAACCGCCTCTAGCGCGCCGGTTGCCCCCAGGGTGTGGCCAAAATTGCCCTTTGTGGCGAAAACTGCCGGCTTCTCTGCCAGACTACCGAAGAGTTGCCCATAGGCATTTGCCTCGGTCGCATCGTTGATCGCCGTGCCAGAGGCATGAGCGTTGATGACCGACACGTCGGATAATGCAATGCCCGCATTCTCCACAGCCCTCTGCACCGCCAGAACAACATTCCTGCCCGAGACATCCGGCGCGACGGCGCTTGCCGCATCGCTGGATGCCCCCGCGCCTGAGAAAACACCAAGCGGTGCCACACCGCGGGCGCGCGCGCTGTGTGCAGTTTCAAGCACCAGAAATGCCGCTCCTTCCCCCAGTACGGTTCCATCGCGATCCTGATCGAAAGCACGCAGATCGCCAGAGGCCAGCGTCCCAAGCCGCGAATGACCCAACCGCTTTGCGAGGGTGAGGACATCTGCACCACCGCAAACGCAGATTTCAGCCACGCCGGAGCGCAGCAGCGAAAGGCCCGCCGCAATGGCATCGGCGCCAGCGGAGCAAGCCGTGGCAATAGTGACCGGGCTGCGGATGCAGCCCACACGGCGGACGGCAGCAACCGCCCAATCCGAAAGGGAGCCAACGGATGGTGCATCCAAATGGCCGCCATAGCTGGTGCCGAGAATGGGAACGATCCGCGGATCGCTCACCTCAAGGCCTGCATGGGCAAGAGCCTGCGCGATGGCCGAAGCCGTGAGCGCAATCTGCCGCTCGTGCACCGGCAGCGTCTGCGGCACATCTGGCAGAACAGCGGCTCCATACCCTCTCAGTGGCAAAGTGCAGTCGAGAGGGGCAATCCCGGATGTGTGGTCCAGCAACGCGCGCCAGACCGCATCCACATCCGACCCGAGCGCAGAGGAGAGGCTGAGCCCTGTCACCCAGACCTTTGTTGCACGGCTCACCAGAGTTGCTCCCCAAGATCGGCAACCTTGCTTCGCAACAGTGTGCCACGAACCTTGGCAACGGGTTTTTCATCCACCTCGGCGCTGCAACTGAAGGTGATGAAGTTCGTGTGCTGCGTTTCGATCGAGGTACGGAACTTGATGACATCACCCGGAACGACCACCCGCGTGAAACGGGACTTCAGCGACCCGATCAAGGTGATTTCGTCATCCTCGAGCTTCGCCGTCGAAAGCTGGTAAAGGATGATGGCAGATTGCGAGATGGCCTGCATCATGTGGCTGGCTGGAAATACGGCGCGCTCAGGGAAATGTCCGGAGATTGCATCTGTCTGTCCAGATACGGCCATGAGGCTGTCCAGGTACTTGCCAGGCTCATAATCGGTGATCCGGTCCAGATAGACCATCGGGTGACGATGGCGCAGCCACTGCTTCAACTCGGTGAAGCCCATTTTCCGGCTGGGACGTGTTGTTTCGTTGACCTGACCGTTCATAGCTTACCGTCCTGCGTTCTGCAGCTCTGCAATCAGAGCCGACAAGGTTTGAACGGATGTGAAGTGCTTGGGAATGAAATGCTCGTCTGAGATGCTCACTCCGAACGAAACCTCACATTGAGCCCGCAATTCGGAGAAGCCGAGTGAATCCAGTCCAACCTGATCGCGGAGGCCGTCTTCCAACCCAATGGCATCAACAGGCATTTCAACAAAAAGCTCGTTTACCAGTATAAGTTTGATTTTGTCTTCGATAGTCACTGCTTTATTCCTTAAGTTAAAATGTATTGGGTATTTACTTGTCTGTAGGGTGTTACTTCGCCCTGCCTGCTTCAATCGCGAAAATGGTTCATGACTTTTTCGGCAAAGCAGATGATCGATCTTTCGATCACGTCCTGGGGAATGGTGCCGAGTTGCATAACGAGGATCAGTTCATCGACACCCAGATCAGCCAGGATCTGGACCTTTTCTCTCGCAATGGCCGGATCACCGATAATGGCCTCTAGTATCTTGTCCGTTTCAAATCGCTGACGCTGCCAGGTTTCGACCTCCGCGTTGCTCAGATCGCTCCGCGGTATATTGAGAGTGCCGGGCTGTGGAGGTTTTTCCGTTCCATAGTACTGGCCCAGACTATCCCGGAAAAAACGCACGCCTTTGTAGCCATGTCGGCAGGCCTCCAAGTCGTCATCAAGGACGCAGGTGAGGGCAGCCAAAGCAAAATGGTCATTTTTTCTCCAATGCTCCGGCTGGGCCTTCGCAATGGTGTCGCGATAGAGCTGGATTTTGTCAGCCAGGGTCTTCTTGTCACTTGATGTGAAGCACAGGACGCCCACGCCGAGGGTCGCCGCGTTCTGGATGGCTTCCGGCTGCACGCCAGAGACAAAGACCGGCGGTGTGGGCTGCTGCATGGGTTTTGGATGAATTTGCGTTGGCGGAATGTTGAAGTAATCGGACTGCCAGCTAAAGGGCGCGTCCTTCCACATCTGGGGCACCATATGGAGTGCCTCATGCCATTGGGGCGACAGATCCTTTCGCTCGATTTCGAACAGCGGACCTTCGACGATGCTGGAGCTTTTTCCCGACGCCCAGTTTACGCGACCGTTGGACAGGATATCCAGAGTGGCGACCCGCTCGGCGACGCGAATGGGATGGTTGAAGGATCTCGGCGTGAGTGTGACGCCGTGTCCAAGCCGTATCGTGCTCGTCTTGGCGGCAACATAAGTCAGGAAAACTTCTGGCGCGGATGAATGAGAATATTCATAGAGGCCATGATGTTCCACATTCCAGATGCAATGATAACCGAGCTTTTCGGCAAGCACGGCCTGCTTCACCGCCTGCTGGAACATATCCTGCTCTGTCGCCCGTGTCGGGTCAGCAATCTGCATCTCGTAGAAAAGGGAGAATTTCATGATGCTCTCTTGAGTTGGTCTGAAGTTCACACGTCTCTGACGGTGCAGCGCACCGCCCACAGAGGAACGCACGTGATCGTTCCGCCTGCGCGAAAGGGATTTGGGGCTCGTGTATTTTCGGTCGAAGCGAGATCACCCGACGTGATCAGTCCGGTTGCTCGATGCGGCGCGCACGCAAAACCGCGGAGGCGCTTTTGCTAGGTCTGCTCTACGGTCTTGCGTGCTGGCGCGCTGTATTTCAACTCAGTCGCTCAGGTTCCTTCAGGGAGGCAAGATATTCGTCGGAGAGCTTTTTTCGCGCCAGCTTTCCGCTGGGCGCGAACGGTATTTTATCAACAAATACAATATCGCCAGGATGCTTGTAGTTTGCTATGCGCCCAGTCAGATGGCGCGTGATGTCGCCCTTGCTGACGTGAGCGCCAGTTTGAACCTGGATCATAGCGATAGCGCGTTCTCCCAAGGCGTGATCAGGTATGCTGAAAACGGCCGCTGCGGCAATATCGGGGTGTTCTTCCAGTGCTTGTTCCAGTTCAAAGGGCGCTAGCGCAAATCCGCCAATCTTCATGACATCCTTGATGCGCGACAAGAACATGATGCAGCTGTCGTCTTTGCGCATCTTCACAAGATCGCCCGTGTAAAGCCAATCGTCTTCAAATGGGTCGATACTCTTCCCATTCCATGTGCCAAGAGGCTTTGCGGGCGATTTGATCCATAATTCGCCTGCCTCGCCAGGCTGGGCGTCGATCCGGATCTCGATCTGATCGAGCTTCCAGCCGAGTGCAGGCTCCCGTTCCCCGGACAGATTATGGTGATAGATGACGGGACCGCCGGTTTCTGTCTGGCCGTAGGAGCTTTGTAACGGCGTTGCAAAGGTCTCACGAAAGCCAAGGCTCAGATCGCTTGGGCATGCATCGCCACCGGCGATGCAATTGGTTTGGCTAAGATCTACCGCTGTCTCCTTGCCTTCGCGGACTGCATCAAGAAGCGCCCGGAAATTGGAAGGAGCGCCACCAATCCAGCCCACGCGGCCTGTTCGCAGCAGGTTCAGCAAAAGATCAGGCGTATGGATCGTGCTGATGGCGAGTGGACGCCCACGCCGCATCGCGGTGAGGTTCATGAGAAGCGACCATGCGCTGACAAGATCAACCACGGAGCAAATGCCGACCGCGCGCTCCGATCCTTGGGCCGCAGCCTTGTCGAGCGTTGCGCCCAGTAATTCAACGGATTTGTGCAGTGTGGCGTGGGAATACACAACGCCTTTGGGGAGCCCTGTCGTTCCAGAGCTGTAGAGTATGGCTGCCATGCTTTCGGGTGGAACCGGCTCCAACTGCACCTCGCTCTCCACCAGCAGGTCAGAGAAAGGCGAAACTTTCCCAACCGTGGCCGTAAGATCCAGTACCCAGGCGCGCTCTATCGTTGCGGTGCTTTCGATAGAGTTCCGGCATGCGTCGTAGTATGCCGCATCTCCAATATAGTAGCGGACGCCGCCATGCTGCAGCATGTAACTTATTTCGCCAGCCGACACACGAAGCGCTATCGGAACGATCACCGCGCCCAGCCCGAGCAGCGCAAAGTAGACGGAAATCAATTCGTATCGATTGCCGAGGTGAACAGCAACGCGATCACCTGCTTTAATGCCTGAGGCGTTTAGCCCCGCAGCCGTGCTTCGGCTGAGGGCGAACAACGTTTCGTAAGAAAATTCCTGATCCACCGTAAAGGCGGCCGGCAATTCCGGTGTTGCTGAAGCCCGGTTTTTCAATTCATCATAAAAAGAAGACAATTTAGCACCCACTTGAATATTATTTAAAATACCTGTGCGACGCAGCCTTGATGGCTCGTCAAAACGCGTTCAGGAAAAAGTGTACGCAAATATTAATGTAGGAAATATAAGTTCAGGGTATTTGGAAGTGATGTCTCAAAAGTGATTTGTAATCAGAAAAAAACCATCTAAATCAACAGACGTCAACTACCAATTGTTTTCATAAATCGATTTAAACCAGAAATACGTGTCGCGTAATTTTGAAAGCTTCAAGTAATTTATCTAAACTTTATAATTCATAAAATATATTTTTCGTATTATTTATAATTTTAAAGCATAATTAATTGATTAGTCCTCAGTTCGGCGTGTACAGCGAAAATATTTGTGGTAATGCAAGGTTATTCTCCGAGAGTTATTGTTTAAAATTATAAATTAAATTATTTTTCGACCGCATTTGGAATAAGTTTGAAATTTAAAAACTCAATATTTATCAGGAATTTCTCAAAATGGCAGCGATGATAGAAACAGAGGCTTGGGTCCTCCGCCCGCAACAGGGTTCTGAAAGGCCCAGCTTTACACTCAGCACCTATTCATTTCCTGACATTGGAGTGGATGAAGTTTTGGCGGAGCCACTCTATGGTTGCTGGGAGGGCAACATGGAGCATGCCTTGCTTGGCAGCCCGATGAACCTCTTCAAGCAGCGAGGAGAGAGGGAAGTTGTGGTTGGCAATGCCGGCGTGGTGCGTATCCTGCGGTGTGGCGCGGCGGTTAGGGACCTGAAGGAGGGTGACGTATGCCTTGTCTTCTGCGTCGGCGATCTGGATGACTACGGGTATCCGCGAACGATACTGGGTTTCGATAGCCCCGGCACAATGGGCGTCTTGGCAAAGCGCGCGCGTTTCAGGCACGATCAGCTCATTCGGCTGCCTGAGAAGAGCGCACTCTCACTGCGCCAATGGGCCGCGTTCTCGCTCCGTTATATTACGGCCTATTCAAATTGGATCTCTGCTTCTCAGGTCTGGCGTACGCAGATGGAGGATGCCTTCCCGCATGAATGCCACGTCGTTGGCTGGGGTGGGGGTGTATCCTTCGCACAATTAGAGCTGGCGCATATGCATGGTTGCCCGGCCACATTGATCAGTGCGACTGAGGCTCATCGCACGGCTATTAATAGGCGTGGTGTGGTCGCTATAGAGCGCTCCTCCGGGTCGGAAGGGGATGAGCGACTCATTGCGCAATTGCTGGAGCGGACGGGGGGAAGAGGTGCTTCGATCTTCATCGATAACATCGGTGCAAATTTTCGTCTGACCATGCGGGCCCTAGCGCGTCAGGGTGTTATCACCACCTGTGGCTGGCGTGAAAATATGGTCTTCCCGATTTCCCGTGCCGCCGAATGCATTGCCCGTCGCACGCATGTCTTCACTCATTATGCGCCACGCAAACATGGACTGGAGGCGGTGGAATTTGCTGAAGCGCGGGGCTGGGCGCCTGACGTGGCAGCACAAGCATTTGCGTGGGAAGATATCGATCAGCTTGCATCGGCTTACATCAACGGGGCAATCGACGATTACTTCCCAATTTTCGAGGTCAATAAGCCCTGATGCCGCTTGTCAATCAGGCAAACCCGGTGCCCCGTATCGCCCTCTTCGAAGAGGCCGCCGGAACATACGAGGAGGGGCGGGGGCAATTCAAAAAAATGCCCCCAGTTCTCCGCAGCGCAAGAAGGGCGGGTTATGAGAAATGAAGGTCCCCTAGCCAGCTAGCCGAGGCAGGTCATCGGAGCCAATCTTACCAGCCATGCGGCTAGCAGTCATCAACGCCTTTACCCTACCGACAGCCCAGATCCGATGTCCGCACTGCTAGCGTCCCTTTCAAAGAGGAGATTTAAGTAGCGCTAGTATGGCAGCCCGACATAGTTCTCCGCCATTGCCGTGGAAGCTGCTTGCGACTGCACAAGATAATCCAGCTCGGCTTCCTGAATTTTCTGTCCGAAATCGCCTGTGTCCGGGAAACGGTGCATCAGCGTTGTCATATGCCAGGAAAAGCGTACGGATTTCCACACACGTTGAAGCGCGCGCTGCGAATAGACATCTATGCCTGCACTCGACTTTTCACCGTAGTATTCGCGCAATCCCTCGAAGAGATAATGTACGTCGCTGGCTGCGAGGTTGAGGCCCTTTGCGCCGGTCGGGGGAACGATATGTGCCGCGTCACCAACGAGGAACATACGGCCAAAGCGCATGGGTTCGGCCACAAACGAGCGCAGAGGCGCGATGGATTTCTCGAAAGACGGCCCAGTTACCATGGCTTCCGCATGGTGTGCGGGCAGCCGGCGGCGGAGTTCATCGAAGAAGCGGTCATCGCTCCAGTTTTCAATTTTGTCGTCCAGCTCGCACTGGATATAGTACCGGCTGCGCGTGGGTGAGCGCATCGAGCAAAGCGCAAAGCCGCGTGGGTGGTTGGCGTAAACCAGTTCTTCCAATGGTGGAATATCGGCAAGAATACCAAGCCAGCCAAACGGATAAACCTTCTCAAAGGTCTTGATCGACTTCTCAGGCACGGATTTCCGGCTGACGCCGTGGAAGCCGTCGCATCCGGCTATGAAATCGCAATCGATGCGATGCGTCACACCATCCTTCTCATAGGTCACAAAGGGCTTTTCGCCATCGAAATCATGAGGCTGAACCTTCTCTGCGCTATAGATGGAGGTTTCTCCGGATGCAGCCCGTGCCTCAATGAGATCACGCGTCAATTCTGTCTGGCCATAAACCATCACCCGCTTGCCCGTCAGCGCGTGCAGGTCAATACGATGGTCGCGGCCGTCAAAGGCGAGCAAATATCCATCGTGAGGCAGCCCCTCGGCGTGCATGCGGTCTGAAACGCCTACGTCTTCAAGAAGATTGACAGTTCCCCACTCAAGAACACCTGCGCGAACGCGGCCCAGAATGTAATCCTGGTCCACACGATCCAGCAGGATGTTGGAAATGCCTGCCTTGGTCAGCAATTGACCGAGAAGCAGCCCGGAAGGGCCAGAACCGATGATAACAACTTGTGTACGCAATTGAGCCTCCCAACTTTGCAATTGTCAGGAAATCTGCCGTCACAGGTCGCCGCAAACAATGGACAAATCATCCAGTTTCCAGCACAAATCGAACATGGATGAAGGATGGGCTCATGGTCGTTGCTGTTCCCACATATTCTCTTTACGGAGATGAAAGCCCTGTTGATAAGGGGTTCTGGTTGCATTGCGAGACAATCATCTCGCGCAGTAGCGCCTACAAGTTCGAGATCGGGTCGCATCGACATGAGTACTTCTTGCAATTCTTATACATTCGTGCGGGTTCCGGGGATGCCGTCTTACCTCAGGCTGTTGTGCCGCTTCGTCCCCCTTGCGTGATTGCAGTACCGGCAGGTGTCACACACGGCTTCCGGTTCTCGCGCGATATTGATGGCTTCGTCATTACCTTGCTGCCTGACCGGCTGAACCGGCTGGATCGTGATGCCTTCTCCCGTTGGCTTCGCCAGCCTGCGGTCATTCCACTCGATCTTGCGGTGCCGGAGGCGAGCTATCTGGATACAACCTTCCTGAGGATTGCTGCAGAATATGAGAGCCAGCTTCCTGGACGCGATGAGGTGCTGGAAACCTATGTGACGAGCCTCATGATCCTTCTCTCGCGACGCATCTCACCCCAGGATGATGAAGCAGGCGAAGATCCGGCATTCCGCCGATTGCAGACACTTCAGCAACTCATTTCCCGCCACTACCGTCAGCATCTTCCGGTGGAAGAATACGCCGCATTGATGGGCATGTCCTCAACCCATTTGAATCGTATCGTCAGACAGGCAACGGGCAGAAGTACCCACGACCTTCTGACGGAACGTCTGATGGAAGAAGCCCGCCGGGAGTTGGTGTTTACCGGCTACAGCGTACAGCAGGTCTCGGAAAACCTGGGCTTCACCGATCCGGCGTATTTTTCACGCGTGTTTCGCCAGCGTTCGGGCATGACGCCGCGTCAGTACCGTGAGAGGGAACGGGCACGGATGCGGAACAAAGAGGCCGAAGCTTTGGTTACTGTTGGAGTTAATCCATCATAGGAGTTCAAGGCATGTCGGAGCATTTGCACGAAGCATCTAGCAATGGGCAACTGGATGTCGGCGGTCAACAATCTGCCGTTGGCTACAAAATGGTGGCAAAGCAGCAGGAAGACGGCTCAGTGCGGATTGCCATCAGCGTCATGGCGCCTCGTGACTGGTTACTCAAGCAGGGCTTCAAACGCGATGCAGTCCTGGTTCGCAAGGATGGTGATCGGCTACCCGTATCTTTCGATGGGGAACTCGACGTTACGGACAGTATTTCTGTTTCTTTACGTGCGCCGGACCAGTCTTTTCCCGATCTGAATGCGGCACAGGCGCAATTCCCGGAGCTTTCAGAGGCCGCCCATTGAAATGTGGCTCATGGTTCTGTGAAGCTTGAGGGACGGATCACGAGCGTCCCACCGGCCGGATCCTGCCTGAAGTAGACAGTGCCATCATTCCGCGATTGGCCGGGAGCGTAATCGAAGGTTACATCGGCTTCCTCAGTGGTGGAACCGTCTCTCGAAAGCGTCGCCACCACTTTGACGGCGGCTGCCGATGTCGGGCCGTCGTTTACAAGCGTAAAATCCGTTCTGTAGAGATCTCCCACCCTCACCACGTGATTGACCACCGCTGAAAGGACCGGCGGCGCGTCGTCATGCGTCAATGCTTCCTGAGTGAGCCAGCCAATCAGCGCCAGGACGAGAAGGCCGGATATGCAGCCGGTGGTCCACTCTATCCAGGCGGGATCTCTGGCTTCGATATGTGTTTTGTTTTGCCGGTTGGTGATCGTCATTTCATTGTCCCTAAAGGATCAGCCGTGCTGCCGCGGCCCCGATTGCGCCGGGAAAGTTCAGCACGATCATGAACATGAGCGCCTGGGTGATGGTAACGTCGTCGAGGCGGCCAAAGGTCCACAAGACGTAAAGACTGATGGCGGAAGTCACCACATAGCCCGGCAAGGTAAAACGAACCAGGGCATGCCACATGGGCACCTCCGGTGTCAGGCTATGCGCACCGCGAAATGCGACGGCGTACACAAAGCCATGCATCAGCATGACCGACACGAGGACGGCCGCGAGGCCGTGCCAGAAGCTCATCTTGAAGGAAATCGCGATGATTTCTTCGGTGGGTGCGATGTTGAGGTTGAGGAACAGAGCTCCAACGGCCATGAGAAACAACTCACCGCCATATCCCGTTGAAAGCTCCTGCGTTGCGGGATCGTTCTGGTGTTCGTCCTCGTTGTCGTCCCTTCCCCCGAGCTGACTTCTGCCGAGCATGGCGCCGAGGCTTGCCGGCACCGCCTGTAAGGCAATCTTGCCCAGCAGTTCCGGTGCGGATTGGTCATGGCTCAAAACGCCCAGAAGACCGAGAACGAGGGCGCTGGTGATAATGCCCAACCCATAGGCGATAAATGCATCGCGCACGGCTTCGCGCCACGTGAAGGTTGGCTCGAAGCCGATCCGGTGTGCGATCAGGACCAGCATAGGGATGTTGATGACGAGCAGGAGCAAAAGCCGTTCCCGCTCCATATAAAAGCCGAGGAACCAAAGCTCCATGGTCATCAGCATGGGGATGCCAAAGATGAGGGCGCCAGCTGCGCCCCGCAGAAGCCCCACTGCGAATTTCCTGTTTCGCAGCCGCAGGTGGTTCCGGCTGGTGTCAGTCCTGGCCATGACGCCCAACAGGAGCAGGTTCAACCGCATAATGGCGGTCGCATCGCTCCAGAAGGTAGACTTCCCTTTCCGGGTGATCGACTATCCTGAAGCCGGACGTACGCAACATGGCCTCCATGGCGGCCGTATTGGGAATGAACCAGTTAGTCGGGTCGGAGGCATATCTCTCTTCGACGAAGAAAAGCTTGGGGTAATCCGGCCTGTCGAAAAGGCTCCATTCTGAGAAATCGTAGTTCTCCTCCAAGGCGGGCGTCCGCTCGTCCCCTCGCTGGAGACACTGGAACAGCATCCTGTCTCCCACAACATGCTCCCAAAGCAGATCGAGAGCGAGCAAGGGATGCCTGAGATGATAGAGGACGCCCATGAACAGTACGAGATCGAAGCGCTCCCGCAAGGCAGGTGTCTCATAGACGGACATTCTCCTGAACTCGACGTCCAGACCGCTTTCTTCGGCCACGAAACGTGCCTGCGCCAGATAGCGTTCGTCGGTATCGATACCCAACACGTGGCCCGCATTGCGTTTTTTCATTTCGAAGGCATAGAATCCCGCATTGCAGCCGACATCCAGCACGCTCCGGCCTTCCAGATCCTCCGGCAGCACATGCGCAAACCCCTTCCACTTGAACGTGGGATAGTCGCCCAAGAAATGATCGGGCGCGGTTTGCAGCCCGCCGATCTTCAGGTTTTGGAACCACGGACCCAGCTCCTCGATACGGCGTTTGACCCGTGGCGTTTCGTTGTGTCCCTGATCCATCAGGAAGCCCCGGCGGTCAAACCGTTGAGACCTTCCGCAAGCAGAGGTCGGGGTACTTTGCTGCCGCGCTCGCCCGAAGTTCTGGCACCAACCGTGGTGGAAAAGAAATCGATTGTCTGGCGAAGGCCCTCTGCCAGGGGAACCTGCGGTTCCCAGCCGAGCAGCGCCTGCGCGCGGGCGATATCGGGACGGCGGCGCTGTGGGTCGTCCATCGGCAGTGGCTTGTAGACGATCTGTGAGCGCGTTGGCACCATTGCGACGACCATTTCCGCCAACTCGTTGATGGTAAACTCGCCGGGATTGCCGATATTGACGGGTACGCCGGGGTTCGGGTCTACCTCCATCAGCTTGATGAGGCCCGCGACGAGGTCGCTCACAAAGCAGAAGGAACGGGTCTGTTCGCCAGTGCCGTAGATTGTCAACGGTGCTCCACTCAAGGCCTGCACAATCAGGTTGGAAACGATGCGCCCGTCATCCGGCTGCATGCGGGGCCCATAGGTGTTAAAGATGCGCACGACGCGGGCATCGACCCGTTGCGCGCGCAGCATGTCGAAGCAGAGGGCTTCGGCTGCGCGTTTTCCCTCGTCGTAGCAGGCACGAGGACCGGTGCAGTTGACATTGCCGCGGTAGTCTTCCCGTTGAGGATGTTCCTCAGGATCGCCGTAGACTTCACTGGTGGAGGCTTGCAGAAGTGACGCGCCATGCCGCTCGGCCATGGCGAGAAGATTGCCCGTTCCCACCACGCAGGTCATCATGGTGTGCACGGGGTCTGCCTGATACTGAGGCGGCGAGGCCGCGCAGGCCAGATTGTAGATCTCGTCAATGGGCTCACCCAGATCCTCAATCACGCAGATGTCCTGTTCCACCGTGCGGAACTGCGGATGGTTCATCAGCGGGCGGATATTGCTTTCCGACCCGGTCAGATAGTTGTCGAGGCATATGACGCGGTGTCCTTTTGCCAGAAGCGCGTCACAGAGGTGCGAGCCGACGAAGCCCGCCCCGCCTGCCACAAGAACCGTCTTTTTCGTTCCGCGTGCGATATGGTGCAGCATTGTTGGCTCCTCTTTCCTCATGCTGAAATCTTCTGGCGGTCAGGCTGAATGCCAACGGGGCGAGGGGCGATCTTTTCGAGATCGGCGACCAGCTCCCTTGCGCGCGCCAGTCCGGTATGGTGCTGAAGCACGATCGAACGCGAAGCCTTTGCCATCGCGCTCAGTGCCTCATTAGAGACCGATGTGAGGGCAGCGACCACATCATCGCTTGTGCGGGCAATGGCAATGGCGCGGCCATCGGGCAGCAACTCGCTCAAGCCTTCCCAGGTATCGCTGATGATAGGAGTGCCGCAGGCGGCTGCCTCGAACAGCCGGACGCTGGGCGACCAGCCAGCCTCGATCATGTCGGCCCGCGTCACGTTCAAAGTAAAGCGCTGGCGGCTGTAAAAGGACGGATGCTCGGCAGGACCGACATGCTCCAACCTCTCGACATTCTCCGGCCATTCGATCGTGTCGGGATATTGAGGCCCGGCGACCACGAAGCGCAGATGTGGAAGACGCCTCGCAGGCTCGATCAGCAAGCGCTCCAATGTCGGCTGGCGGTCGTCGCTATAGGTGCCGAGATAGCCCAGATCCCATTGTTTCGGCTCTCCGGTCGGTTGGTAGCGGTTGTCATCCACCGAGCAGAACAGGGGAAAGCTCTGTGGTACGCCGTAGTGCCTGCGTAAATGTCCGAGCGTGGGCCCGCCGGTGAAGGAGAAATAGGCGTCGAACTGCTTGATCTGTCGAGCCGCCAGATAGTCCTCCTCTCCACGTCGCAGTTTTGCGAGAGTGACGGGGGTATCGATGTCATAGAAGCACAGGCGTTTCAAATTCAGCCGGTTCAGGGCGTCGATCAAGGCCACACCTTCAGGCACATAAGACCCGACGATAACCGCATCTGCCTGTGCGAGGCGTTCACCGTACTCTGCCAGCATGGCCCCGATGTCTTCGTAATAGGCAAGCTCGCAAAAGTCCGGATTGGCGAAGTCGCGATTGTTCGCATACCAGGGCACATCCCGTTCGAGAAAAAGAACCCGGTGTCCTTCGGCCTTAAGACCTCGTAGCAGCGCACGGAAGGTCGTGGCGTGGCCATTGCCCCAGGAGGAGGATAGCGTGAGACCGAGTATGACGATGTCGTGTGGGCGCTGTGTCATTCTGCGGCCTCCCGCATCCGCGCATATTCGCGAAAGATCTTGTCTGCCTCGGTGGCACGATGGTCATAGGTGTGCTCGGAAAGCACCCGTGCGAGGGCGCGCTGGCCGATTTCGCGGGCCTGCGCCCTGGTCAGCTCATTCATGATGGCGGCCACATCCTGCCCATCACGGGCGACGAGCACTTCTTCCTGCGGCTTCAGAAAGAGTTCGATCCCCTCCCAGAAGTCGGTGATCAGGCAGGCACCCGCTCCGGCGGCTTCAAACACGCGCGTGGCAGGAGAAAAGCCGTTCGCGGCCATACTCTCCCGCGAGATGTTCAACACCGCTTTTGGCGTGCAGTTGAATGCATTGTGGTCACGGGTCGAGACATGCCCGATCCGCCGGACGTTCGGGGCCATTGCCTTGTCTTCCCACCCGGACCCACCAAGCAGGAAGTGCTGTGTTTGCGCACGGACGGCGGGCTCCAGGAAAAACTGTTCGACGCGCGATTCGCGGTCCGGCAGGCGATTACCCAGGAAACCCAGATCGGCCTGAAAGGCGGGATTGGGTTCCACAGGGTGATGTGTCTCGGGATCAAGCGCATTGTAGACGGGGATGCAGTCTCGCGCGCCCAGGGTGCGGTAGGCGCTCACGACAGGATCACCACCGCCATAGGTCAACACAAGATCAAGCTTGCCAAGCGCCTGCCGCAAGGGATGCTCGGGCGTGGAACGAACCTCGGCCAGTGTGGCCGGAGCATCCACGTCCCAGAAAATCGTCAGCGCATCTGGTCGTGCGTGATGAAGAACTCGATTGAGCAGCAATTCGTCTTCAAAGCCAACACCACTCGCTTTTACCACGATATCCGCATGGGCAGCACGGCGGGCAACGTTCTCCAGCGCGTCGACCGTGGCGTTGTAAACAACGACCTTGCACCATTCCGGCGGATCGATGTCGCGGTTTTTCTGGCGGTCATAAACATCCGGCTCAAAGAAGGTGATTTCGTAGCCGAGGGCGCTGAGTGCCTTCAGGAGACCGCGATAATAGGTGGCGGCACCATTCCAGTAGGCTGAAACGAGGCTGGATCCATAGAAGGCAATTTTCATTCTGCGGCCTCCGCAGGCTTGAGGGCATTGCGGGCTGAGAGAGCGCCATGTGTTCTCAGGATGGAAAGCAGCTCCTCCACGCGATGACGGCAGGTGTGGCGCGTACGGATCGTCTCAAGCCCGGCTGCCGCCAACTCCTGCGCCTGTTGAGGATCTGCAAGGAGACCGCGCATTGCCGCCTTCATGGTTTCACTGTCTTTCACCATGAGGAAATCGCGACCGGCTCGGAAAAGCTGCTCAACGTCTTGCCAGGGAGCGCTGATCAAGGGGATCCCGCAGGCCAGCGCCTCAAATACGCGGATGGTTGGTATACCCGGCAGGTTCTCGACGTAGGGTCGCCGTGGAATATGCACTGTCAATCTGTGGCGCGCGAAAGCCTTTGCGGCTTCCGCATTGGCAATCCAGCCTGCATAATCGATGCCTGCCTCCGCCAGCCGTGCAAGAGCATGTTCCGGATAGCGCACGCCGCGCACCGTGGCTTTGAGCTTGAGTTCCCTTGCGGGTCTGACGAGAAACTCTGCAATCTCCGCCGTGCGCTCATCGTCTCCCCAATTGCCGATCCAGATGAGGTCGCCGGTCTTTTCAATCTCCGGCATGGGATGGAACAGCGTGTCGTCAGCTGCTTCGTGCCAGGTGAAGACCTGACGTCCCCACCCTGCCTCCAGGTAACGTTCGCGAAGCGTCTCGCCGAATGCCAGGACGAGGTCGTAGCCGCTGAGGTCAAGCCCAGCGATATCACCCGCTGCTGACACGGCACGATGATGCGTATCGTGGAAAATGAGGGTAAAGCGACCGCCCATCTGGCGGGCCTTTCCTATGCGCGCCACCAGCGCCGGGTCCGTCCATTCGTGCACGATGACCACATCGGCCTGACTTATGGCTGCCTCGTGATCGAAGGCCTCGTCATATGAGATGGATGTCAGATCCGGGAAACTGCGCGCGAAAGCTTCCACCGCCTGTGTACCTTGATCTTTGAGCAGATTCTCAAGGCTCCATGCATTCTCAGGTTCAAGTGCCTGCGCCTGATGTCCACGCCGGGTGAGATCGCGCATGATGCCGCGCAGGAAATGCGCATTTCCGTGATTCCAGTCTGAGATGAGCGAATGCGTGTAAAAGAGAAATTTCATGACTACTCCGCTGCTGCGGTTACAAGTGGGTGTCCGGCGAGCTGGCAATAGAGGGCATTCATGGCTTCGGCTTGCGCTTCGGCGGAATAGCGCCTGGAGGCCGCTTGCGCCTGTTTGCCAAGCGTCTGGCGCAGGCAGGGATCACCGATCAGGCGTGTGACCGCCACGGCAAAGGAGCCTGCATCTCTGGGATCGGCGAAGAGAGCCACCCCCCCCCAAAGCTCCCGGTAAACCGGAATGTCCGCCAGAACCAGGGCACACTGTAGCCTTGCGGCTTCAAGTGCTGCCAAACCGAAAGGTTCGTAAAGCGATGGCGACACAAAGATACCGGCATTGCGCATGACGGCCAGCGTCTCGTCATGGCAAAGCTCCCCCAGGTGATCGGCATGGTCCAGCTTCATGGATGAACCGCTCGGGCTGGAAAGCGGGCCGATCATGCGCAGCGGCCATTCGATACGGTGGGCAACGGTGTCGAGAAGCGGGCCATTTTTGCCATCGTCCCACCATCGTCCGGCAGCGCAGACGAAGGCATTCTTTTGTAGTGCCTCTTCTTCGACCCGGCTTGTATTGTGGACCACGCTTACGTTCAGTTCAGGTCCATAGGCTTGTTGGAGAAGGTGCGCAAACGCTCGGCTGGGCGCCACGACTGCGTTGGCAGCAGAAAAGCCCGCTTTGTTGATCTCTTTCTGCCATGCCCAATCTGCGGGGACGTCCTCACCACGCACCGAAGCAAACCAGGTAACGACACAGGAATGGGCAACCACGAGAACCGGAACAGGAAGGTTCAGCTCTGCCGCCTGTGAGGGCAGATTGAGGTGAACGAGATCGACACGTTCTTCCTCGACAAGCTGGGCGATAGCCTGCGCAACAGGTCCGAGTTCGCTTTGGTCGCTCACCAGCCAATCCAGAGGTGCCTCACTCCAGCGCAAGGTGCCGATACGTTCTGCCTCGTGGCGCTTTTGTGCATCCGGCACAGGGCCGAAACCCAGAAAAACCGTATCTGTGCCGAGCATCTTCATGGCAATGGCCAGATCCATGGCATAGCGCCAGACACCGCCCACAGCGTCGATGGTCATCAAGACTTTCCGGCGGTTCGAAAGATGCATCATGCGCTCACCCTTGCAGTGAGAGGCCGTGTCAGTGCGCGCTCGAAGCGGTTCTCCAGCAGCCATTCGCAAAGATGGTTCAGACCGCTCTTCCAGCGGATGCGGGGCTGCCAGCCAAGGTGCTGTTCCAGGTTTCGCGTGTCCGCAACGAAGTAGAGTTGATCGCCAGCGCGCCAGTCGCCGAAGGAGAGATCGATCTTGCGTCCGCTCAATCTTTCGATTTCGCGCAGGACTTGAAGAATGCTGACGCAATTTTCAGGGCCGCCGCCGAGGTTGAAGACTTTTCCACGTGCGCTGTCGATGCCGGAATGAACGGCGCGATAGGCCGCCACCGCGTCCTCCACGTGCAGGATGTCGCGCACCTGCTTTCCATCGCCATAAACGCTGATCGGCTCGCCGGAGATTGTCCGGATCAGGAAATGGGCAACCCAGCCCTGGTCCTCGGTGCCGAACTGGCGTGGGCCGTAAATGCAGCTCATGCGCAGAACGGCGGTGGGAATGTCGAAGGATTTCGCATAATCCAGCACATATTGGTCGGCCACGCCCTTGGAGCATCCGTAGGGTGTGCAGAAAGCCAGCGGCCTGTCTTCGCCGATCCCGTGTTCACGGACAGTCCGGTCAGCAGGCACATAGCGATCGTCGCCCGCGATCATGTCCAGATCTTCGAGCGCGCCATATACCTTGTTGGTGCTGGCGAAGATAACGGGGGCGTTACGCTGTGCCTTGCGAACTGCCTCCAGAACGTTGATCGTGCCGCGCGCGTTGGCTTCAAAATCATCCAGCGGAGAGGCAAGGCTGGTGGTGACTGCGGTTTGGGCTGCCAGATGGAAAACCGTCTTTGCATCCTTGAAGACGGAATCGATGCTGCGCAAATCACGCACATCGGCAAGAACCGGGTGAACCCGCTCCTTGTGCCGCTCCGTCAGCCAGGCCAGGTTCTGATCGACGCCCGCGCGGCTCAGATTGTCGAGGATAACGACGTCCTCGCCATCCGCCAGATAGCTTTCCGCCAGATTGCTGCCAATAAAGCCGCTGCCGCCGGTGATGACGATCGGTGCCGCGCCTGTTGCGACATGCGGTGCAGCAAGACGTGTCACGTCCGCAAGGCGCTGAATGCCGCCCTCAAGCAGCAGGCGGGCGAGCAGCTTTGGCTGATTATCATGCGTGACCGCACCGAGATGGTAGTGGCGAGGGTCGAACCAGTAGCCTTCCTGGACCGCGACATCCGGTGGAACATCGGCCCAGGAATACCAGAACATGCGGTCGGCTGGCACTTTGAGAGCCTTCATGAAGCGTCGTGCCTGCTCCATCTCGTCGCTGCGCCAGGTGGAATAGCCCGTTTCGGTGATCCAGATCTCGGCATCGGGATTATGGCGATCGATAATGTTGCGCATCTCCCCGAGATGCATGTCCCAGCCGCCCCATGAGCCCTCTTCGCTGTCCCATGTGCCGGGAAAGCCGTGAAAGCCGACTGCGTCGACAACGGAGAGCACACCGCGTTCGCCCATTTGATCCAGCCAGAGTGGATCGAACGGGCAGGGGCCGCCAAGCACGGGTTTCCAGCCCCGGTGCTTGGCCCAGTAGGCAGCGCCGCCCACCATTTCGCAGAACAGATTGAAGTCCGGGTCTTCCCTCCAGTCCCAATCCAGAAGGTTGTTCGGTTCATTCCACAGTTCAATCGAGCGAAAATGCTTGCCGTAGCGTGTCAGGACATGATCAACGAAATCTGCATAATCCTTCAATACCATCGGCGCGCCGTTGCTGCGCCCGGTTCTGGAAAGGGAGGGAGGCGTATAGTGAATGCAGGGCAGAAGATCGATTTCCTTGCCCAGCTTCGGAATCAGCCAGTCAAACCACGCTTCTCCCCCCGGTGCGAGATATTCCGCCCAGGACAGATGCGTGCGCAGATAGCTTGCGCCGCTGGCCAGGATGTCGGGGAAAATTCTTTCGGTGCGTTCGTATTCGCCGGGCCTAAACCATTCGACGAACCCAAACTCTCGATCCGGTGAGGGGGCGTGCTGGGTCATGAAACAAGGCCCCGCTGTTCCAATTCCGCCCGCATTTCCGCGCCGCGATCCACCGCGCCTGCGCTCCGAACCCAGTCGGCCAATTCGCCAAGCATGTCTTCAAGCCGGTATTGCGGTTCAAAGCCAAGCAGCTCGTGTGCCTTCGAGATGTCGGCAAAGCAGTTGCGAATATCGCCGGAGCGCGCTTTGTTGAGAATTTCAGGCCCCAGCTCCGGTGAGCCCATCGCATCCGCCAGAAGGGATGCCACCTGCGCGACGGAATAGGATTGTCCGCTTCCGATATTGATGACGTGACCTGCGGCATTGGCTTTCTCGAGAGCAAGGCGGAAGCCACGGGCAACGTCGCGAACATGCACGAAGTCACGGCGCTGCTGGCCATCTTCGAAGATCATCGGTCGCTCGTTATTGGCAATCCGCGCGGCGAAATTAGCCAGAACTCCAGTGTAAGGATTGGAAAGAGCCTGCCCTGGGCCGAAGACATTGAACAGGCGAAGGGCTACGGCATCGATGCCGTAGGCTTCCCCGAAGATCAGGACCGCCTTTTCCTGCTGATATTTGGTCAGCGCATAGATGGATGCGAGATCGACAGGCTTTTCCTCGTCGGTTGGCTCGGGGACCAGAGCCTCTCCGCCGGGGCCAAGTGGCTCCCAGTGGCCGGCCTTGATGCGAGACGCCTTGCGGCGAACCTGCCCCAGCCGATTTCCATCCCGGTCGCGATAAAGTCCCTCGCCATAGACGCTCATCGACGAGGCAACCACGATCCGCTTGATCGGCTTGCCGATCATCGCCTCCAGCAGGACGGCAGTGCCCAGATCATTTGCGCCGACATAGCGGGCTATTTCATACATGGATTGGCCAACGCCGACCTCTGCCGCCAGATGAACGACCATATCCACCCCGTCGAGGGCTTCTTCCACTTTGGGCTTGTTGCACACATCGGCGTGTATAAACTCGACGCCTTCCGGAGTTGCCTGTGCAGCATCGCCATGAACCTGTTCGATCAGTGCGTCGAGAATGCGAACCTGATAGCCATTGGAGAGCAATTCCTGCGTGACGTAGCGTCCGATAAATCCGCAGCCGCCTGTGACGAGTACCTTCTGAACCAAGGGTGTTCACCTGTTCGTTAGAGGGAAGATGAAGCTTTCAGAGGGGCTGAACAATGAGCGAATGCGATAGTTCCAATGGCAAAATTCGCTTTTTTATTGAGGCTCTTAGCCGCTACATCATCTGCAGTGACATCTTGAATGACATCAAGAATGTCATCTTCTTCAGGAACTCTGATCCCTCTGCACAGTTTGCCGTTGGGTGACATCACGTGATGTTGCGTGAGCAACGAAAAAGGCGGTGGAATGGACAATCTGGAGTTCAGGACGGGGCTTATGAGTGCGGCAATCATGACGGGTGCCGGCCGCATCGAAATGCAGCAATTGGCGATACCGGAGCCTGGACCGGGGCAGGTTCGCATCAAGCTGGAAGGCTGCGGCGTTTGTGCGTCAAACCTTGTTCCCTGGTCCGGACCGGACTGGATGCAATTTCCAACGGAACCCGGTGGGCTTGGTCACGAGGGCTGGGGATTTGTCGATGCCCTCGGTGACGGCGTGTCCAGCCTGAAGATCGGCGACCGGGTAGCCGCACTCTCTTACAATGCGTATGCCAGCCATGACCTTGCGGCGGAAACCGCCGTGGTGAAGCTTCCGCCGGAACTGGATGGAGTTCCCTTCCCAGGTGAGCCGCTTGGCTGTGCGATGAATATTTTCCAGCGCGCGGAAATTTCCGCAGGCCAAACGGTCGCCATTATTGGCGTCGGGTTCCTTGGCGCATTGCTGATCCAGCTTGCGAAGGAAGCCGGTGCGCGGGTGATTGCCATCTCGCGCCGCCCCTTTTCTCTGGAGCTGGCCCGTCGGATGGGTGCGGATGACGTGATTGCGATGGAAGATCACTGGAAGATCATCGAAGATGTCAGGGCGCTTACGAATGGGCAGTTCTGCGACCGCGTGATTGAAGCTGTGGGGAAACAGTGGCCGCTGGATCTGGCCGCAGAATTAACCCGTGAAAGAGGTCGTCTCGTTATCGCAGGTTATCATCAGGATGGACCGCGACAGGTGAATATGCAGCTTTGGAACTGGCGCGGGCTGGATGTCATCAATGCCCATGAGCGCGATCCCGAGGTCTATGTTCACGGGATCAGGGAAGCGATCTACGCGGTCGCCAGCGGAAGACTGGACCCCTCTGCGCTCTACACCCACCAGTTCGCACTGGAAGAACTGGATGAGGCATTGAATGCAGCCCGCGACCGTCCCGATGGTTTCCTCAAAGCTCTGGTGATCTACCCATGAACCATGTTCTGAACCAGTCTCAGTTGTCATCCTTATCACGCACGGTGCGCCTTGGATTTCTGGGGGTTGGCTGGATTGGGCGGCATCGCATGAACGCAATTTTGCAGACCGGCGTTGCCGAAGCTGTAGCCATTGCTGAACCTGATCCCGACATGGCGAGGGAAGCGTTGGCGCTTGCCCCGGGTGCCGCCCGGGTGGACGACCTTGATGCCTTGCTGGCGATGGATCTGGATGGGGTGGTGATTGCCACGCCGAGTGCGCTCCATGCGGAGCAATCGATCCGTGTCCTGCAAAACGGCAAAGCGGTTTTCTGCCAGAAGCCTCTGGGGCGAAGCGCAGCTGAAGTTTCGGACGTCATTGAAGCGGCAAGGGTGGCCGACCGCTTGCTGGCGGTCGATTTGTCTTATCGCTTCACGCAGGCCCTTCAGAAAGTGCGCGAACAGATTTCGGCTGGCGTACTGGGAGAGATCTTCGCTGTGGATCTCGTTTTTCACAATGCCTATGGGCCGGATAAGCCCTGGTTCTACGACAAGGCACAATCCGGCGGTGGATGTGTGATGGATCTCGGTGTCCATCTGGTGGATGCTGCGCTCTGGAGCCTCGGATTTCCCCCGGTTCTGGAGGTGGAAAGCCATCTGCTCAGTGGCGGTCTTCCCATTGGCGCTGAGAGCGACAAGATTGAGGACTATGCCGTTGCAACGCTCAAGCTCGAAAGCGGTACCGTCATCCGCCTTGCTTGCTCATGGCGTTTGCCTGCGGGGCAGGACGCCGTCATTTCCGCCGACTTCTACGGGACGGGCGGCGGTGCGAGCATGCGCAATATCAATGGCTCCTTTTACGATTTCCGCGCCGATCTGTGCCATGGAACGTCACGGCAGGAACTGGTCGCGCCACCCGACGAATGGGGTGGCCGGGCGGCAGCAGACTGGGCAGAGCGACTGGCCAGACAGCCCGGTTTCGATGCCGCGGCAGAACGCTTGCTGGATGTCGCAGAAGTGATTGACCGTATCTATGGCAGATACAGTACCGCATAACTACCTCCATGCTGAACCAAATCGGCGGTTACGCGTTATCGGCCGGACCAAAACTATTAGAGGGTTCTATTGTGGACGTTATTCGTATTCTTCTGGCCATTCTGCTTCCACCGCTCGGGGTTTTCCTGCAGGTAGGGCTTGGTCTTCATTTCTGGTTGAACCTGCTGCTGACCCTGTGCGGTTATGTGCCCGGTATCATCCATGCAATCTGGGTGATCGTGAAGAAATAGTCCCGACGCGATCTTGATCGGGGATCATCCTGATCCCCGCATACACCATGGACCGGATAACGGAAGGCTCTTATGCAGCGTCTATTCTTCTCTGCCTTGGCCGTTGCGCTTGTGGCGGCCGTGCCACTGCATGCGGAGCCTGCGCAAAAAGCGACGGCTGAAAAATCGTCATCCGTCGAAACCGGTCTTCTGGCGCTTCTGCCAGATGATTCGGTGACGGAGCACGTGCTGGCGGCCGGAGAAGGTTCGCTCGCCTATACGGCTACTGCCGGAACGGTTGCGCTGCGCGGGCAGGACGGGCAGGTGACGGCGAAAATTTTCTATACCGCTTATCGTGCCAAGGAGCGTTCACCTGATCGACCGGTTACCTTCGCTTTCAACGGTGGGCCGGGCGCTGCCTCTGCCTATCTGCATCTCGGTCTTGTGGGGCCGAAGATCCTGCCGTTTGCCGGATCAAACGAGGATGGAACGGAGCCAAAGCTCGAGGCAAACGCGGAAAGCTGGCTGAACTTTACCGATCTGGTGTTGATCGATCCGGTCGGAACCGGATGGAGCCGTGCCGTCAATGACGAGGCTGCTTCACGCTTTTATGGCGTGCGACAGGATGCTGAGGCACTGGCGAAGGCGATTTCTCTGTACGTGCTGGACAACCAGCTTCTGGATGCACCCAAATATCTTCTGGGTGAAAGCTATGGTGGCTTTCGCGCCGCCAAGGTAGCGCTGGCCCTGAAAAACAACCAGGCAATGCTGCCGAAGGGAATTGTCATGGTCTCGCCCCTGATGGAGGGGCGCTTCGTCTTCAATTCGGATGATGATCCGCTCGCCGCCTCATTGCAGTTCCCATCTCTTGTGGCCGCGCATCTGGAGCGCGGCGGCAGATTTGCGAATGAGACGCTAACCGCTGCCGAAACCTTCGCGGTTCGTGAATTGCTTCCGGTGCTTGTCGATCCTTTGCCTGAAGGGCACAAGGCTGATGGGTTCTACAACAGGCTCAGCGAAATGACTGGTGTCGGTGTCGAAACCATTCGCCAAACGCGCGGTTTTGTGGGATCGGTCTATGCCAAAAAGGCCGCCGGGCCAGGACGCATTGTCAGCCCCTATGATGCAGGGGTGACGGTGACGGATGCCTATCCGGAAGCCAGCTATAGCCGTAATGACGATCCGATCCTCGAAGGCTATACGCGTGCCTATGGTGGAGCTTTTGCCAGTTACGCGCGCCAGGAGCTCGGCTTCAAGACAGAGATGACATATGTCTTGCTGAACGAAGACGTAAACCGGAAATGGGAATGGAACGGTAATCGCGGCAGTGACGGACGCTTGTCTGCGAGTATTTCAACCGATCTGCGAGATCTGCTTTCCACCATTCCCTCGTTTCGGCTCATGGTGGCGCATGGTTATAGCGATATCCTAACGCCCTACGGGGCCAGCCGTTATGTACTGAACCATCTGCCTTCCACGCTTGCTCATGGCAGGACCGCGCTCAAGCTCTATCGTGGCGGGCATATGTTCTACACCCGCGACGATGAGCGTAAGGCAATGTATCAGGACGCAGAAGCCTTCTACAGAGCGCGATAGGATCAGACCCTTTCCAGCACCACCGAAATGCCTTGGCCGACGCCGATGCACATGGTGGAGAGGGAGTAGCGTCCGCCGATTTTCTGCAGTTCCAATGCAGCCGTTCCGGTAATGCGGGCGCCGGACATACCAAGCGGATGACCGAGTGCAATGGCCCCGCCATTGCGGTTCACCCGTGGATCGTCGTCGGCAATGCCGAGATCCCGAAGTGTCGCCAGACCTTGCGACGCGAAGGCCTCGTTCAGCTCGATTACATCCATCTGCTGCTGGGTCAGGCCCAGCCGGTTCAGAAGCTTGTGCGATGCAGGCGCTGGACCAAAACCCATGATGCGCGGTGCAACGCCTGCAGTGGCACCACCGACAATGCGCGCAATCGGGGTCAGGCCATGCTTCTTTGCGGCTGCTTGCGATGCGATGATGAGTGCGGCTGCGCCATCATTCACGCCAGAGGCGTTGCCTGCGGTGACTGTTCCGCCTTCCTTCTTGAAGGGCGTCGGCAGCTTGGCCAGTGCTTCAAGTGTGGTCGCACGTGGATGCTCATCCTTCGATACGACTACCGGGTCGCCCTTGCGCTGAGGAATGGTGACGGGCTCGATTTCCAGATCCAGGCGCCCGTTGCTTTGCGCTTCCGCTGCCTTGTTCTGGCTGCGAAGCGCAAATGCATCCTGATCCTCACGGCTGATGTTGAAATCGGCGGCGACATTTTCGCCGGTTTCCGGCATGGAATCGACGCCGTACTGCTTTTTCATCAGTGGATTGATGAAGCGCCAGCCGATGGTGGTATCGTGGATTTCGGCGCTGCGAGAAAAGGCGGTCTCTGCCTTCGGCATGACAAAGGGCGCGCGGCTCATGCTTTCTACGCCGCCTGCAATCATCAATTCAGCTTCGCCGGATTTGATGGCGCGGGCCGCCGTGATGACGGCATCCATACCGGAACCGCACAGACGGTTTATAGTTGTGCCTGTCACGCTGACCGGCAGCCCGGCCAGCAGGAGGGACATGCGCGCAACGTTGCGGTTATCTTCCCCGGCTTGATTGGCGCAGCCAAAGATCACATCGTCAACGGCATCCCAATCGACGCCGCGATTGCGACGCATTAGCGCCTTGAGCGGAATAGCACCCAGATCATCGGCGCGAACGCTCGACAGGGCGCCACCGAAACGGCCAATGGGTGTGCGAATGTAGTCGCAAATGAATGCATCGGTCATTTGGCTTTTCCTTTAAAGCTTCGGCACGGCAAGAACTGCCACTTCGCCTTCCGTGTGGAGCGGCGCACCGGTCATGGCCTGAAGTTCCTCAAGGCTCATGTCAGGCAGCATCTCACGCACCACGAAGCGCTGATCCTTGATGTCGATGACGGCATGGCTTGTGTAGACTCGCGTGATGCAGCCAACGCCGGTCAGGGGGAAGGTGCAGGCGTCTACCAGTTTCGGCTTACCGTCTTTCGTGACATGTTCGGTGATGACGAAGACCTGCTTTGCACCGTGGACCAGATCCATGGCGCCGCCAACGGCAGGCACGCCTTTCGAGCCGACGCGCCAGTTGGCAAGGTCCCCGTTCTGGGCAACCTGATAAGCGCCCAGAATGGCGACATCCAGATGTCCGCCGCGCACCATGGCAAAGCTATCGGCGTGGTGGAAGAAGGCCGCTCCGGGCTTCAGCGTTACCGCCTTTTTTCCAGCATTGATGAGATCCCAATCCTCTTCGCCCTCAGCCGGGGCCTCACCGAAGTTCAGAATACCGTTCTCCGTGTGGAAAATTGCCTGTTTGCCTGGAGGCTGGAAGCGCGCAACCATCTCTGGAAAGCCGATGCCAAGGTTCACATAGGCACCGTCTTCAATATCCTGTGCTGCTCGCCAGGCGATCTGGGCATTGGAAAGCTTGATGTCTTCGCGGGTGTTGATTGTCATGCGTAGACCGCTCCGGCTCGAATGAGCTCTTCTTCCTGCTGCGGATTGCTGATTTCGACGACACGGTTGACAAAGATGCCAGGTGTCACGACCTGCTCCGGATCAATTTCACCGGCTGGAACGATGCGGGAAACCTGCGCAATGGTGGTTTTGGCGGCCATGCACATCAGCGGATTGAAATTGCGCCCGGCCTTGTTGTAGGTCAGGTTTCCGTAGGTGTCGCCCAGGTGGCCTTTCACGATAGCGAAATCCGCCTTCAGCCAACGTTCCTGCACATAGTGACGGCCATCGAATTCGGCGATGACCTTGCCATTGGCCAATTCGGTGCCGTAACCCGTCGGGGTATAGAATGCCGGGATGCCAGCCCCACCTGCGCGGATCCGTTCGGCCAATGTGCCCTGTGGCACAAGCTCCAGTTCGATCTCTCCGGCCAGGTAACGATCCGTAAAGGCGCGCGGATCGGAGGATCGAGGGAAGGAGCAAATCATTTTGCGAACCATGCCCGCATCGATCATTGCGGCAATGCCGATACGGCCATTGCCAGCATTGTTGTTGATGACTGTCAGATTCTTGGGGCCGTGGTCGATCAATGCGTGAATGAGCTCAATAGGCGCGCCGGAACCGCCAAAGCCGCCAATCATGACAGTGGCGCCGTCTGAAATTGCGGAGACGGCCTCCGCCGCGCTCCCGATGGTCTTGTCCATCTCCAGTCTCTCCCGATGACATTCGATGTCCCACTAAGCGCCGGATGAACAAGGGCGTCAATGGAAGCTGTGCGTTATTTGACATTTGTTCGATTATCGCACAAAATCGAGCTGAAACGGGAGCGATGTCCAATGGCAGATACGGATTTCATGGGCGGATTTGCAAAGGGGCTCAGCGTTATCGAGGCATTTGGCGAAGCGCAGCCTCGCCTGTCGATTGCCGAGGTCTCGAAGCTTGCGGGACTTGATCGGGCGACCGCACGACGATGCCTGCTGACCCTCGCGACACTTGGCTATGCCGATTACGATGGAAAGTTCTTTTCACTCACGCCGAAGATCCTGCGCCTCGGTCACGCCTATCTTTCCGCAACTCCACTGCCGCAGATCGTCCAGCCCCTGCTTGATCGGCTGTCGGAAGATGTTGGCCAAAGCGCGTCCGTCAGCGTTCTGGATGGGCAGGAGATCGTCTATGTGGCCCGCGCTTCGCAGCGCCGTGTCATGTCCATCAACTTGATGCCGGGAAGTCGATTGCCTGCCTATTGCGCCTCCATGGGGCGGGTTTTGTTGGCAGCGCTGCCGGAGGAGGAAGCCCGTCGACGAATCGAGACAAGTCCGCGCGAGCAAGCAACGCCGAAAACCATGGTCGACATCACTGAACTGATGGACGAAATCGGACGCGTTCGCACCCAAGGCTATGCCGTCATTGATCAGGAGCTGGAGCTAGGTCTCTGCTCCATCGCCGTTCCCCTTCTGGATGCGCGGGGGCGAACGGTTGCGGCATTGAATATCGGAGCGCCCGCCGCGCAGATAAGCGCAAATGATCTGGCAGTGCGTTTTCTGCCACCGCTGCAAGCGGTTGCCCAGCAGCTGCGGCCTTTGTTGCGGTGAGAGCCCTCTGACTTCCCAAGGCTTGCATGTGGCGAAGAAAATCACCAACATGGCGCGGCAATGATTTTCCCACCTGGTGCAGAGTTCCTCCATGCGTTGTTTTCCAAGCGTTGCAGAAGCCGCTGGCCTTCTGGACAGCGGTGCAGTTTCTTCCCTCACGCTGACACAAGCGGCCATCGCGTGCATGGACGATCCACGGGGCGAGGGTCAGCGCGTCATGGTTCGCCGCAATGATGAGAGGGCGCTGAAGCTTGCCGAAGCTTCCGATCTCGTTCGGCAGGCAGGGCAAAAGCGTTCACCGCTGGAGGGGCTAACAGTATCCATCAAGGATCTGTTCGATCTGAAAGGGGAAACCACGCTTGCGGGAAGCATCGCCTTGAAAGGACGGCCTCCCGCCTTGCAAAATGCGGTCGTTGTCCAGCGGCTTCTGGCTGCGGGTGCGGTGATCACCGGCACGACGACCATGAGTGAGTTTGCCTTTTCCGGCATCGGGATCAATCCGCACTACGGCACTCCGCTCAATCCTTATGATCGCGCAACCGGTCGCGTTCCAGGCGGCTCTTCATCCGGCGCGGCGGTGTCCGTTACGGATGGAATGGCCGTAGCGGCAATCGGGACCGATACCGGTGGCTCCATCCGCATACCTGCGGCTCTTTGCGGTTTGACTGGGTTCAAGCCCACCGCGCGGCGTGTCAGTGCCGAAGGCGTGGTGCCCCTTTCGACTTCGCTGGATTCGATCGGACCGCTGGCGGCAACCGTCAAGTGCTGTGCCATCCTCGACAGTATCATTTCCGGTGCTGGGGGCAGGATACCATTGCCAAGATCGGTCAATGGCCTTCGGCTGGCCGTGCCGCAAACTGTGGTGCTGGACGGCATGGATGCAATTGTTTCGGGCGCCTTCGGCCGCGCTCTTTCCAAGCTCGCTGAGGCTGGTGCTGTTATTCGCGAGATTGCGCTGGACGAGTTTTCCGAGCTTGCAGAGATTTATGCGCGTGGCAACATGGTTGCGGCGGAAGCTTTCGCCTGGCACCGCGATCTGGTTGCCGAGAAAGGCGCAGAATATGATCCGCGCGTCAGGGCCAGGATCGAGAAAGGCGGTCATTTATCTGCTGCCGATTACATCAGGACGCTTCAAACCCGCACTGTCTGGAAGCAGCGGGTGTTGAAAGAGGTTTGCGGATTCGATGCGCTGATCATGCCGACTGTGCCTGTCATCGCACCTGAGTTACAGCCGCTGCTGCAGGATGATGCAGAATTCTTCAAGACCAATGGCCTCCTCCTTCGCAATCCGACCATGATCAATTTTCTGGATGGCTGTGCGCTCTCGATTCCCGTGCAGGCAGAGGATGAAGCTCCCGTCGGCTTGATGATTGCAGGTACGGAGATGCAGGACGAGGCTATTCTCTCCATTGGCCTTGGCATTGAGCAGGTGCTTGCCGCTCACCGGTAATCGGACGCCTTTTCTGGCAATCCCGAGCGCATGACCGCGGCAATCGCTGCTGGTCAGCGTGCCATTTTCAAACTGTTCAACGAAAGTCCTCACCCTGGAAGTCACCGGGGCTTTCTCCAGTTGTGGAGGGATTTTCATGTAAAGGCGACCGACAATATTGGGCAAACCGCCGGTGTTTCAAGCACCTCGCGCCTTCAGCGTAATTGACGATTATCAACGATGCTTGGGGCAGGGAACAACTCCTGCTTTTACTAATTGTATATTAAAATATGACAACATATCATATATATGTGCATGTCGTTGTCAGCGGGAGGTATACGGATTGCTGTACCAGAAGGTGCGAGAATAATGATATGCTATCCTAGGGTTGATTGCTTCATGGTGCAAAGACGGCGGAAAACTGAAGGACTGGCTTCTACTTCACCCCGTTCCCCATCATGGTATGTGACTGAGGTTCTCTCGCATGGTGTTTAAGGCGGAGAGCGCTGGAAAGATCCTGATTGTGGATGATGATCCGGGCGTCCGGCAGGCCCTGAAAGCGTGCTTTCAGGATGAAGGATATGAGGCATTCGCAGCGGCCGATGGCGTTCAAATGCGCGCCTTGATGCTGACCAACGTCTTTGACATCATCCTTCTCGATCTCACCTTTCCGGGCAAGGACGATGGAATCGATCTGGCGCGCGAAATCCGCAGCAGGTCGAATATACCGATCATCATCGTTTCGGCGCGCAGCCAGTTGATGGATCGTGTTCTGGGTCTGGAGATCGGGGCGGATGACTACATCACCAAACCGTTTCACCTGAGGGAGATTCACTCTCGCGTCAGAGCCGTGTTGAAGCGCACGCGGCCTCAGCATGTCTTCAATGAAGAGCATGTCTACCATTTCGACAATCTGACGCTGGATACCTTTACCAGAAGAGTGATCATGGATGAGAAGGATGAGGTTGCCTTGACGACCGGCGAATTCGACATGCTCCTGACACTCTTGACGCATCCCAACAGGGTTCTCAGCCGAGATTTCCTGATGGGGGAAACCCGCGCGCGGCATCTCGGCAATATGGACAGGAGCATTGATGCACAAATTGCCCGCCTGCGCCGCAAGATCGAGCCTGATCCGCATAGACCCCGCATCATCATATCGGTGCGCGGCGTCGGTTATTCGCTCGCGGTACCGGTGTCGAAAGCACCGCGAGCGTCTTCATAGGGCATCAGTGATGCTGTATCTCATCTGTTTCCTCAGCAGAGAGATGCTCGATCAGAGAAAGTTGCGCGATCAGCATTGTCTTGCGACCGCGAGATCGATCAAAACGCAGGGCGCCCCGTTGTGAGAGTTTCGTAAACGTGCGCGAGATCGTTTCGATCGTGAGGCCTAGATGGTCGGCAATATCGCGGCGGCACATGGGCAATTCGACTCGAACGCACCTGCCTTGAGCCAGATGGTTTCGGCGGATGAAGTTTATCAGAAAGGAGCATATCCGCTCTTCAGCCGTCTTGCATGACAGCAGCAGCATGTGATCCTGGCTGGCCGCCACTTCACTCGCAAGAAGCTCGATAAATTGTGACTTCAGGTTCGAGTTGCTGTCCACCGATGCCTCGATGTTTCTTCTTCTTATGCGCGCAATTCTGCAGGGTGATGCGGCCTCGACGCTGGTCAGTTGAGAAGCCGGCGGGCAAAGGTCTAGCACATCGCCCTTGTAGAAGAACCTGCAGACGGCTCTGCGACCATCCGATAGCATCCGAACACTCCTGAGAGCACCATCCAGTACAAGTACGACCTGGTCAAGTTCGGTTCCCTCCGCAAAGACGGGTTGATCAACCCTCAGCTGTTCAATCGGTCGGCCCTCAAACAACCTTGCAAGGCTTCTTGTCTTTCCAAGTGCGGCAATGTTTCTGTTTTCGGTGCTGAATGCGCGGGTAATTCCATCCATCTTCACTTCCTCCATGGACGATGGATTAAAACCTGAACGGGTAACTTAGAGATGCCATCTTCGTGACAATGCGTGAAAATATATGACATATAGTCATATTTTGCCTTGGCGATTTTGCTCAGGCGAAACGAGCTGGCGGTTTCACAAGGGTGGAGTTGGTCACCGTCATGTGGGCGATCAACAAAAGATCCGGGATGATGTCTCTGTTCGAGCCCCTGTGGGCAAGGTGGCGCACACTTTTGCACGACATGCTCTAGCCAATTCCGCCAGTTGCTGTGTATCAACACCGAGCACATGCATCACTTAAAGCGGGACTTCATCATTGGCCGTCTATACGGATATCACCGAGATCGATCTTCGCCGATTCTTGAGCGAATATGACGCTGGCGAACTAACTTCCTACAAGGGAATCGCCGAAGGCGTGGAAAATTCGAATTTTCTGCTGCACACCACCCGGGAGCCATTGATTCTGACGCTTTACGAGAAGCGTGTCGATGCGAGGGATTTGCCGTTTTTCCTTGGGCTCATGCAGCATCTTGCCCGAAAGGGCCTGAATTGCCCGCTGCCGTTGCCACGGCACGATGGAAGAATCTGTGGCGAACTGTCCGGAAGACCAGCGGCGCTTATCTCCTTCCTGGAGGGGATGTGGCTACGCAAACCGGAGGCGCATCACTGCCATGAAGTTGGCGTGGCTTTGGCGCAATTGCATCTGGCTGCCTCCGATTTTGAAATCCAGCGTGCAAATGCCCTTTCTGTTAACGGCTGGGTGGAGCTTTGGGCCAAGGCATCTGATCGTGCGGATGAAGTGCAAGCCGGCCTGACGGCTGAAATTACGCAGGAACTCGACTATCTGGTGGCACATTGGCCAGAGGAATTGCCGCGCGGTGTCATTCATGCAGATTTGTTTCAGGACAATGTCTTCTTCCTGTCGGACCGGTTGTCCGGCTTGATCGATTTCTATTTCGCCTGCAACGATCTGCTGGCTTACGATGTGGCGATCTGCCTGAACGCATGGTGCTTCCAGCCTGACGGCGCATTCAACTTTGCCAAGGGTGCTGCCCTGCTCGCGGGCTATCAGTCGGTTCGCGCATTGTCCGATGCCGAAGTGGAGGCTTTGCCGACGCTTTGCAGAGGTTCCGCACTCCGGTTTTTCCTGACGCGCCTGTATGATTGGTTGACGACCCCCGAGGGGGCTTTGGTGGTCAAGAAAGATCCGCTCGAATACCTTCGAAAGTCGCGGTTCCACCGCGCAGTCCGGTTTGCATCGGAATATGGGCTGGAGAAACGCCCATGAAGCATGTGGAAATTTTCACCGATGGCGCCTGTTCCGGCAATCCGGGGCCTGGCGGCTGGGGTGCGATTCTTCGTTACGGCGAGGTGGAAAAGGAATTGTATGGTGGTGAAGCGGAAACCACCAACAATCGCATGGAACTACTGGCGGCAATCACCGCCTTGAATGCGCTGAAGACTGCCTGCGAAGTCGACCTGCATACAGACAGCAAATATGTGATGGACGGAATTTCCAAGTGGATTTTCGGTTGGAAGAAGAATGGCTGGAAGACTGCAGACAAGAAGCCCGTGAAAAACGGAGAGTTGTGGCAGCAGCTTGATGCCGCGAACGCGCGTCACAAGGTGAAATGGCATTGGGTTAAGGGCCATGCGGGGCATCCGGAAAATGAACGCGCCGATGAATTGGCGCGACTGGGAATGGAGCCTTTCAAACGCCGGTAAGCGAGGGTGAAACACAGCCGTAAAATGGCTCTATGGGAGGATCTTCATGATTTTGCATTGCGTGTTCATGCGGTTCAAGTCGTCATTGACGGCTGACGAGAAGAATTCGATCTTCGCCAGCCTTCACGAATTGCAGCATAAAATCCCAGGGATTCTCGAGGTTCAACACGGCGCCAACATGTCGCCGGAAGGTTTGAGTGGAGGCTTCCGCGACGGGTTCACCGTGATGTTTCAGGATGCGGCTGCAAGAGACAATTACCTTGTTCATCCAGATCATGTGGCCGTGGGTGATCGTATTGTCTCTGCCTGCGACGGGGGACTTGCGGGGCTCATGGTTTTCGATTTCGATCGAACCTAGAACACGTCCTTGGGGGCGAGGACAATCGGTACAAGAAAGCGGCCATTGGGCCGCTTTCAAAGATCTGCTTGGCCAGAGAAGCGATCAGAGCTTTTCCAGCATGGCGGCAGCACCGGAAATTGTTGCCTGGCCTGGGCTCTCCTCGATATTCAGGGACGTCACCACGCCGTCTTCCACAAGCATGGAATACCGCTTGGAGCGGATGCCGAGCCCGGCGCCAGACATATCCATCTCCAGACCGATTGACTTGGTGAAGGCTGCATCCCAATCCGACAGGAAGTGAATTTTGCCGAAGCCGCCAGTCTTTTCGGCCCAGGCACCCATGACGAACCAGTCATTCACAGATACGACGGCTATTTCATCAACGCCGCGCTCCAGAAGGGCATCGCGGTTTTCGAGGTAGCCTGGCAGGTGATTGAGAGAACACGTTGGGGTGAAAGCACCCGGAACGGCAAACAGAACCACCTTCTTGCCTTTGAAAAGCTCATCCGTCGTGATTTCGACAGGACCATCGGCGGTCTTTTCCTTGAATGTTGCCTGGGGTAGTTTTTCACCAACATTAATGGCCATATTTATTCCTTTGCGATCGCACTCGAAGATGCCCGTACTATAGTGGCGACCTACTTGATAGCAAGCGAGCTTTCCATCGCCCGCTCGCCCAGAATGACCAAGACGCTCCAGTTGGAGGTGCCGGCCTTCTCTTTGTCCTTAAGCCCCTCCAGGCTTACAGCGAACCTCTTGGTGTCTCCCTCCTGACTTGGCGCCGAATGATCGAGAAACACGTGGCCTTCTGGCGCCACGACAATGATTTTGGGCTCGGCCTGATGGTCGGGCAGGTCCAGCCGCAGATCGAGTGTTGCGCCGGCGCTGTCGATTTGCGCGCTCCTGACAGAAAATTCAGGCGAAGGCGGCTCGGGAAGGCGCCGCATCGCCTCATCCAGTATGAGGTTTTCCTCCAGGGGCAATCTGGAAGCCCGAAGGTTGAGCTGGAAATCGGCTTGAAACGGAATGCAGATATTCCGACACAGGCCTATGAATGCGGATGTCGTGAGTGAGGAAGGAAGCGGCGTGCCTCCCGCCTTGACCGTGAACGGCAACGCAACCGGATGATCGTAACCCAGATCGCGCACATCCCCATCGACGAACTCTTTAGGTGCTGGAAAATGCATGGCGGCGAGCGTAACGCCGCTCTCAGGCGGAAATGTAATCTGCGGTGGGATGCCTGCTTCTCCTGGCTCGCGCCAATAGGTGATCCAGCCATTTTCAGGCTCGATCTGAAGGGCCCCGCGTATCGTGCCGTCCGGTTCGGGCGGCAAAGTGATGATACGCATCCTCCCGCCTTCATTGTGTGCCCACGGCGTTATCTCAGCATGCGCAGCACCCGCCATGGCCAGCAGCAGAGGAAACAGCAATGGCAGACAGGCGCGGAACGGAGATGAGAGCATGACAGATGAAACCATGCGCAAGGTTTAATCGAGCTTTCGGGTGGCCGCCAGTCACGTAAGGATCAAACTTATCATTTTCGGTTGATTGATGGTGCGGCGTGCCCCATCTTGATTTGAAGGGCCCTCGGAACGGGTCCACCCGCCCAAGGGCCGGTTTCACCGCATGCTGGAGGGAAAATGGCGTTCTCAGCGATCATGGACAAGAAAGAGCGAGGCTTTCTCGACGGGCAGTTCCTTATTGCGATGCCGAACCTCAAGGACGGGAATTTTGTACGGTCGGTGGTATATATCTGCGCCCACTCTCCGGCTGGCGCTATGGGGTTCATTATCAATCGCGCCCAACCCGTGTCGTTCACCGAATTGCTTTTGCATCTGAAGATGGTCGATCAATCGGAGGCGATCATGCTTCCGGGGGCCACGCGCGACTTTCCGATTCTCAGTGGCGGTCCGGTGGAAACCGGACGCGGCTTCGTGCTTCACTCGGACGATTATTCCAGCGAAAGCAGCATTCCGGTCAGTGACGACATCTCGCTGACCGCGACACTGGATATTGTTCGTGCGATCTATGATGGGCGTGGACCGAGACGGGCCACCATGATGCTCGGCTATGCGGGATGGGGCGCGGGCCAGCTTGAGGCGGAAATAGGCGCAAATGCCTGGTTGAACTGCCCAGCCAGCGAAGAACTGATCTTCGACAGGTCTCTCGATGCCAAATATGATCGGGCGCTTGCTCTTCTGGGGGTGAGGCCGGAAATGCTCTCCACGGACGCAGGCCATGCCTGATCCTGGTTGAAACAGGCCCACCACCTGTGCGTCCACGGCAGACCAATGCCTGGACAAGAGATAGAGCATTGCGGCTATCCCCGGTTTGCCGGTAATCGCTGCAGGGTGAAGAGACGCCGCCGGAACCATTCTACCCTGTGTACGTTATCCTACCGAAGCCTCGAATGTTCTAAAATTCGGGGTCAACCAAGGAGAAAACACCATGGGTAGCATGAGCGACAAAGTTTCCGGCAAGGCCAACGAAATGGCTGGTAAAACGAAGCAGGCTGTCGGCGATATGACTGATAACCGCTCCATGGAAGCCAAAGGTGCAGCACAGGAAGCCAAGGGCAAGGGCCAGTATGCCAAGGGCGAAGTGAAGGATGCCGCGAAGAATATTGTTGATCGCGCCTGACATCCTTTCGAATGCGAAACTGAGAGCCTGCTTCGGCGTTATCCGGGGCAGGCTTTATTCATGATCGATAGCGTCTCGTCCGGGGATTAAAATGCGTCTCTTCGAATGCGATCAGTGCGGGCAATCCATCCATTTCGATAATCGCGTCTGTGTGAATTGCGGCCATCGGCTTGCTTTTATCCCTGAGAGGCTTGCAATCCATGCTCTTGCGGAGGAGGAGGGCGGAGTCTGGCATCCCGTCGCGCGCCCGGAGCATCGGGTAAGGCTCTGTGCCAATGAGGCTGGCGATATTTGCAATTGGACGGTGCCTGCCGAGGGAACCGAGATTTACTGCCTTGCCTGTCGGCACAATCGGTTGGTGCCCGATGCCTCCACCGAGGACGGGCTCCAGCAATGGCGACTTATCAGCCAAGCACAGCGCCACCTGTTCTATTCATTCCTGAAATGGGAATTACCCTTGGCAACCCGGGATGAGGATCCTGAGGGGGGACTCGTTTTCGATTTTCTCGTCGATGAAGTTCAGCCGAATGGATCTGTTGTAGCACCGATGACAGGACATGAGGCGGGCTTGATTGCCATCCGGGCTGCGGAGGCAAACGACGCAACCCGCGAGCAGGTGCGCGTTGCGATGAACGAACCTTACCGCACAGTGCTCGGACACTTCCGCCACGAAACAGGTCATTACATATGGGATAAGCTGATCCGTGATCAGAACCGTTTAAGCCCGTTCAGGCTTGCCTTTGGCGATGAACGGCAGGATTACGCCGAAGCACTGCGCCAAAATTACGAGCAGGGTCCGCCGCCAAATTGGCAGGATAATTTTATAAGTGCCTATGCCAGCAGCCACCCGTGGGAAGACTTCGCAGAGTGCTTCGCTCACTATCTCCACATTGTTGATACGCTGGAGACCGCCAGGGCCTTCGGCATGACTATTGAACCCAGGGGCCACGAAGATCTGGCCTCCCAAGTGGCATTTGATCCCTATCGTGCGCGCGATGCAGCTCAACTTGTCGATGCTTGGGTGCCCTTCAGTGTTGCCCTGAATAGCATCCACAGGTCCATGGGCGTGCCGGATCTATACCCCTTCCTTCTCACGCCCACGGTGGTGGCAAAACTGGAGTTCATTCACGGCTTGGTGCATGGCGAGCATTGAGACGGGCGGTGCTTAGGCCTCATCTGCTGTGGAAGCTGCCGCAGGCTGCTTCGGCTTACCCTTCTCCATCGGTTTCGGCTTTCGTGCGGCCTTCAGGGCGCGTTCTGTCTTCTTGGCCTGATCCCGCATCATTTCGATCTGGATTTGCTGAATTTCCGTCAGGCGCTCCCATTGACGATTAAGCAGGTGATCGACCTTCTCATGCAAGTGGCGGATTTCGAGTTCCGCCTTCAGGTTCACCTTGTAATCATTGAGTGCACGAAGGCGATCTTTCTGTTCTTGACGGCGCTGGCTCATCATAATGACTGGAGCCTGCAAGGCGGCGATGGTGGAAAGCACCAAGTTTAGCAGGATGAAGGGATAGGCGTCGAAGGCCTCCTGCGCACCGAGAATGAGGTTGATTCCCATCCAGACCGCCAGAAATGCACAGAATGAGATGATGAAGGTCCAGCTTCCTCCGAAGGTGGCGACTGCATCTGCGACGCGATCACCCAGAGAGCGCTTTTCCTCGTAATCGTCTTCGATGTTCTCCGCCAGGGTATCGTGTGATTCCAGGCTTTCGATAACTTCGTTTTCCAGCACCGAGAGTTCGCCCCGTTCTTCCCGAAGAAGTTCCGAGATGAAGCGGCTGCGATATTTCTCGATCAGCTTGCGGCTCAGATAGCCCTGTTGAGGAATATCCGGATGGAACTGTCTCATGAAGTCGACCAGCGCCGGGCGCATGTTCTCGATATTCACTGCGTCACGCCGTTTCAGTTGCTGGCCGGTCACCGCGTCCCGGATCAACTTGTTCTTAATTCGCAGAGCACCTGTTGTCGGATCGCTTTCCATGATGGAAGCATTGGGCAATTCATCGTCGCAGACAGCGGCGGAGACATGCGTTTCGGCCATGGGCGTGCCTCTTTGGGAGAGATTTTTCGGCGGGCGGGAGAAGAAACTTGGGTGAGGGGTGGATCATCTGGTTGCAGTGTTGTGGCCATCCCGATGATACACAACGCGAAAAAGCGAGCGGCAATACCGAAGTATTGGCAAGGCTTTTCGACGACGTAGATCGTAGAATGTGACCACATTCGAAGAACGCAAAACCGCTGGCGCAACTTTGCTGTACACGCTGTTGTGCTCATGCCCAAACGTGGCGGAATTGTGAACGAAATACTGTGTGACACGAAAGGATATTCGCTCCGCAATGTATTTCTTTTGACCAAGGTGAAGTTAGACTAGCTGTAGTTGAGTGCGCGGAACCATTCACGCCCGGCGCGTTAGAGGGAAGCGCTCCTTGAGCAGCCGCTGTACCGCATCCGGTGGCATAGGTGCGCCAAAGAGGAAGCTTTGACCATAGGTGCAGCCAAGGCGTGCAAGTTCTGCAGCATCCTCATCCGTGCCAATACCCTCGGCAACCACAGCCATGTTCATTGACAGCGCCATGTTCACCACTGAGCGTAGCAAGACTATGCCCTTCTCGGATCGATCAAGCACAAGCGATTTGTCGATCTTCATGGTGTCGAATGGGAACTGGGTGAGATAGCCGAGCGAGGAATAGCCCGTGCCGAAATCATCCAGGGCAAGGCTTACACCAAGATCTCTCAGCTTGGCGAGAACCAGACGCGCTTGCTCCGGGTTCTCCATCATCATCGTTTCGGTGAGTTCCAGCTTCAACCGATGTGGATGGCAATGGGTGCGGGCAAGGAGCGAGCGGATCTCGTTGAACAGGTCGGAGTTCAGTAGTTGCGCGCTCGACAGGTTGACCGAGATGAAAATCGGAAGCTCGCCCGTCTGCTTCTCCCATGTCATGAGATCGGACGTGGCGCTCTCCAGTGCGAAGAGACCGAGTGGCTCGATCAGATCGCACATTTCGGCGATGGGTATAAATTCACCGGGTGGAATCATACCCCGTTTAGGGTGCTCCCACCGCATCAAGGCTTCGAAACCCGCGATTTCCCCGTTGGCGAGATTGATGATGGGCTGGTAGGCAAGAGAGAGCTCGCGGCGGTCAATCGCGCGGCGCAGATCGGTTTCGATCTGCAGTTTGTCTGGCGCGACGTTAGTCCGAAATGCCGGGCGGAATGGCTCGACTTTGTTGCCGCCGGTGCGCTTGGCGCGATACATCGCAAGCTCTGCATCGCCCAGCATGCCGGATGCATTCTCCTGCTGATCGACCCAGGAGCAAAGGCCGATCGACGCTGTCAGGATCACCTCGCGGCTGGCAAAATTGATCGGTACCAGAATTGCGCGGCTCACCGCATCGGCAAATTCCGCAACCTTGATCGGATCGCGTTCTGATACGAGGATAATGCCAAACTGATCGCCAGAAATGCGAGCCAGCGTATCCTGTGGCTTGAGCAGGCGGCGAAGACGGCGCGTCAGGGCAATCAGGATATTGTCGCCGGCAGCGATGCCAAGTGTATCGTTTACCTGCTTGTAGCGGTCGATATCGATTGCCATCACCGTGGGGCGCACACCATCGCTGGCTGATGCAATGGAAAGCACCGATTGCAGCCTATCAAGGAAAAGCTGCCGGTTCGGCAGTCCCGTCAGGTTGTCGTGCAGAGCGTCGGAGAGAAGGCGCTCGACCGAGTTCTTGGGTTCCGTCACATCGGCGATGGTGCCAACGCAACGAATAATTTCGCCGTTGGAGCCGAGCACCGGGCGCGCCCTGATTTGAAGCCAGTGAAAATGCCCGTCTTCGGCACGGACACGGAATTCGTGAGAAAGGCGCCCTTTCCTCTGCTCCAGCAGGACATCGAGGGTTGCTTTGAATCGGTCGCGATCATCGGGGTGCAGCCGGGGAATCCAGTTGCGCACCGGCCCATGCATGGCACCCGCAGGCAGGCCAAGTTGCAACGATACATCCGGCGTGGTCACCAATTTGTCGCGCGCTACGTCCCAATCCCAAACGGTGTCGCCACTGCCCATGAGGGCGAGCGATTGCCGCTCCAGGTCCGAGAAGAGACCTTGCTGATAGGCTCCGCCAGCGAAAGCGTGCTGCATGACCGTGAAGCCGATGAGAAGGACGATGAGAACGAGGCCGCCGCCGAGCGCGGGCTGGATGATGTCGTTATCCAGCTGGCCGGTGACAGTCAGCCAGCCGCCGAAAAGCCAGACCAGCGTCAAGGCCCAGGTCGGAACTAGCAGGATTGCGCGATCGTAGCGGTTAAGCCCCAGATAGACGATCAGCACGATTCCGGCTGTGGCGGTCAACGCAAGCGAGATCCGGGCAATACCTGATGCGATCGCGGGATCATAAATTGCGACGCCATAGAGAAGAACAAGCCCGATCACCCAGGCAAAGGTTGCATGACCCAGATGCACATGCCAGCGATTGAGGTTGAGATAGGTGAAAAGGAATATGACGAGCGAAGAGGCGAGGGCCACTTCGGCGCAGGCTCGCCATATGCGTTCGTCGCTAGAGGTAAGGCTGATCAGCTTTTCGAGGAAGCCGAAGTCCACGCAGATATAGGCAAGGACCGCCCAGGCCAGTGCCGCTGCGGCAGGTAGCATGGATGTTCCCTTGACCACGAAAAGGATGGTCAGGAACACGGCCAGAAGACCTGCAATGCCAAGAACGATGCCGCGATACAGTGTGAAGGAGTTCACTGTGTCCTTGTAGGCGTCCGGTTCCCAGAGATAAAGCTGCGGCAGGTTGGGCGTCGTCAGCTCTGCCACAAAGGTCACAACCGAGCCGGGGTTCAGCGTGATGCGAAACACGTCAGCGTCAGGGCTAGGTACGCGATCCAACGCGAAACCTTCCGATGGAGTGATCGCGTCGATACGCTGTGAGCCAAGATCGGGCCAGATGACCTGGGAATCGACAAGGCGGAAATGGGGCGCAACAATCACCCGCTCCAACTGCTCTTCCGAAACATTGGCGAGTGCAAAGACGGCCCAATCTCCCTGATGAGAGGGTGAGCTTGCGCGAACTTCGATGCGCCGACGAATGCCGTCTGAACCGGGTGCTGTGGAAACCTGGAAGGCTTCTCCCTGATTGGCATAAATGTCGGTCGTAGCGGTGAGATCGAGCGCGCGATCGTCGCGTGATATCTTGACCGGTTCAAGGGCAAAAGCCTGTGAGACCGGGGCAAGAGCAATGAGAAGCGACAGGACAAGGGACAGCACGCGCATGGGCAGAGTTGCAATGTGGGCAATTCTTCTCATCGGGCGGTATGCGCCCATGCAGCAACGTCATCGCCCTCAAGCAGCGAATAAAGGATGTGATCTCGCCATTCGCCGTTGATTTTCAGATATTTCCGCAACAGACCTTCCCGCTCGAAACCGGCTTTCTCGAGAAGCCGAATGCTCTTCCAGTTCTCCGGAATACAGGCTGCCTCGATGCGGTGCAACTGAAGGCCGGAGAAGATGTAGGGTACTACCAGTTTGAGTGCGGCAAACATATGGCCTTGGCCGGCATGGTTTTCGCCCATCCAATAGCCGATCATGCAGTTTTGTCCGGCCCCTCGACGGATATGACCAACCGTAATGCCGCCTAGCAACGCCATATCGTTCCGTCGGAAAAGGAAGAGTGGAACGGCAAGACCGGAAGAGAATTCCTGTGAATTACGCACGACGCGCGCCCGGAAGGAGGCTTCCGTCAGCTCATCATGCCTCCAGGTCGGCTCCCACGGCTGGAGGAATTGCCGACTCTGCGAGCGCAATGCGTACCACGCCTTATAGTCCTGATAGCGGGGTAGCCTAAGCAGGTGGTGATCACCGTAAAGCTCGGGCGACTCCGGCAGGCGCGACAAGAACCGAAACACCGACCTTTTCACCCCATCTTGGCGTCGCCACGCAGTTCCGGTCAAAGCCGATTTGCGCGCCGACGCCACCTCGACTCAACCCGTTGCGATCTGAGACTTGAACGGCTGCGACGACAGCGCCGCAGTGATGTCTGTCAGTGGTGCCAGCTTTTCGACCGGTCCGATTGCAGACAATGTGGGAACTGTATCGAAAAACAGTCGACCTGCAAGATCCGTCAATCGTGAGGTCGTAATCCCTTCCAGCCGCTCCATCATCTCCTGGTTTGGAATCATCCGACCGTAAAGAATCATCTGGCGGGCGATCTGACCAGCGCGCGCTGCCGGGCTTTCCTGCCCCATCAGCAATTGCGCACGGATCTGAGCGCGGGCGCGGTCAATTTCCTGCTGATCAATGAATTCGGAAGACTTGCGAAGCTCCTGCAGGATGACAGGCACGAGTTCCGGCAGATCCTCGCCACCTGTTGCGGCATGGACGCCGAAGACGCCCGTATCCGAAAAGCCCCAATGGAAGGCGTAGACGGAGTAGCAGAGGCCACGATGTTCACGGACTTCCTGGAACAGGCGGGATGACATGCCGCCGCCAAGGATGTTCGCCAGAATCTGCGAACAGTAGAAGTCGCGCATATGGTACGCCTTGCCCTCGAAACCGAGCAGCAACTGGGTGTCCATCAGGTCCCGCATCTCGCGAACTTCGCCGCCGTAATAGTGGGCGGGATCGAAAACAGGCGGTGAGGAGGGGCTGAGAGGCAGAAGCGCGAAGCGCTCTTCTACCTGACGAACCAGCGCATCGTGATCGACAGCGCCGGCGGCAACGATGAACATCCGATCCGTGGTATAGTTTCGCGAGAGATAGCCGCGGATCTGATCGGGGGTGAAGGAGCGAACCGTATCAGGCGTGCCGAGGATCGGGCGACCAATTGTCTGGCCGCGATAGGCTACTTCCGAGAAGCGGTCGAAAACCACATCGTCCGGCGTGTCGTTGGCCGCGCCGATTTCCTGCAGAATGACGTGCTTTTCCCTTTCGAGTTCCTCTTCATCGAAGACGGATTCCGTCAGGATATCAGCGAGAATATCAATCGCCAGCGGCACATGATCTTTCAGGACGCGGGCGTAATAGGAGGTCGTCTCGGTGGAGGTGGCGGCATTCAACTCACCGCCCACATTCTCGATTTCCTCGGCAATATCCCGCGCACTGCGGCGTGCGGTGCCTTTGAAGGCCATATGCTCCAGAAGGTGCGCTATGCCATGTTCATCCAGGGTTTCGTTACGTGACCCTGATTTGATCCAGACGCCCAATGCCACGCTTTCCAGATGTGGCATATTCTGCGTTACAACAGTCAACCCGGATGCGAGCCGGGTGATTTCAACATTCATCGTCGGTCTTTCCGGCACTTCGCCCACTGTTTCAGGCCTTCGCTCGCGCATGTTGACTGATGAAATTCTCTACAGCCTTCAGCTCCGGCTCCAGCAGGTCGAAGCGCTCCTCCCTACTCATAAGATCGCCGAGCCATGATGGAAGGCCGGGAAAAATTCCGCAAGCGGATTCTACAGCTGCCGGAAACTTGGCCGGGTGAGCGGTTGCAAGGGTTACCATAGGGCTGTTGGGCTTGCTGTTCTTCTGCGCCACGAAGATCCCGGTCGCAGTATGGGGATCAAGCAGATATCCGGTGGTGGCAAGGATCTCGCGAATTGTTTCTGCCACTTGTTTTTGAGTGGTGCGGCCCGCCCGGAACTCCCTGCGGATTGATTTCAGCGCCTCGGCCTGAATTTCAAACGCGCCGGACTGGCGCAGCCCGGCCATGGCTGCACGTACCTGCGAGGGATCGCGGCCATAGGCTTCAAACAGCAGTCGCTCGAAATTGGAGGAGATCTGGATATCCATGGATGGCGAGGTTGTGGCGATCGCTGGCCTCATCTCGTACCGTCCGGTCTTCAGCGTGCGCGCCAGAATGTCGTTGTCATTCGTAGCAATGACGAGGCGGTCGATCGGAAGCCCCATGCGCTTTGCCACGTAGCCAGCGAAAATATCGCCGAAATTGCCTGTCGGTACCGTGAAGGAAACCTTGCGGTCCGGGCTGCCCAGCGAGATTGCGGCCGTGAAGTAGTAAACCACCTGAGCCATGATTCGGGCCCAGTTGATCGAATTGACTCCGGAGAGTTTCACGCTGTCGCGGAAGGCCACATCGTTGAACATGGCTTTGACCAGATCCTGGCAATCGTCGAAATTGCCTTTGACCGCCAGCGCATGAACATTGGCGTAGCCGGTGGTTGTCATCTGCCTTTGCTGGACAGGTGAGACCTTGCCATGCGGGAAGAGAATGAAGACATCGGTTCTCTCCCTGCCGCCAAAGGCATCGATGGCAGCGCCACCCGTGTCGCCGGATGTTGCCCCAACAATCGTCGCGCGTTCGCCGCGCTCAGCCAGCACGTAATCCATCAGACGTGCCAGAAGCTGCATTGCCACATCCTTGAAGGCCAATGTGGTGCCGTGGAACAGTTCGAGGACGAAATCATTCGGGCCGATCTGCACCAGGGGGGCTACTGCAGGATGACGGAATGTTGCGTAGGCCTCGTCGATCATCGACTTCAATGCATCCGAGGGAATTTCATCCACCACGAAATGCGAAAGAACGGCGAAGGCAATCTCCTGATAGCTCTTGCCACGCAATGCGCGAATTTCCTTCTTGGAAATCTGTGGCCATTCCCGGGGAAGATACAGGCCGCCATCTCTTGCAAGGCCAGCCAGAAGCGCATCACGAAACTTGAGGGCGGGTGCATCGCCGCGTGTAGAAATATAGTCCAAGATTTCTCTTCCCAGCATGAAGGAGCGGCAGTGCCGCTTCTTTAACGTCATCGTGTCTGAACCTATCGGCAAAACGCCTGTTTTTCCGCACCGGGCGAACAAAAATCAGCTGCAATGCCAATCGATTTTTCCTTTTGTCGCTGGTATAGACCATCGAAATTTACCGTGAAAGCCCGGAATGAGTATTCAAACGAGTATTCGGGGACGTTCAGAAGAAAAGGGTCGCAGTCACGTGTCTGGCAAGCAATCGCTCAAGTTCCTCCCGCTCGCGCTTCTCGCAATCCTCGCCGGGTGTAATTCGGCCACGCCAACCGGCGGGCTCTCGCTCGGCGAATCCGCTTCACAAACGGCGCAGCCTGTAACGCCTGTGGTGCAGGCCTATTGCCCGCAGGTTGTGATGCTGGAGCAAACGGCTATCCGCAATGCCTATGCAGGCAATGCCAAGGATGATCAGAACAAGCTTCTTTATCGCGCTTCGCTCAGTGAGGCTACGCGTGCCTGCACTGCCAATGACACGACGCTGACAATCCACGTGCAGGCGCAAGGCCGCGTTGTGCTCGGCCCTGCCGGAAAGCCGGGACGCATTACCGTGCCGATCAACGTTCAGGTGTTGGATGATGACAAGGTCATCTACTCCCAGACAACCAACACCACTGTCGATGTGCCGCCGGAAGGCGTTACGCAGTTCCTGTTCGACAAGGCCGATGTGTCCATCCCGAACCAGATGGGCGGTGTTTCCCGCTTCACCCGTGTTCGCATTGGCTTCGAAGATGCAAGCGTGAAGAAGAGCGGCCGCCGCAAGGGCTGAGGAAGACCCGTCTGAAGGATATGGAAACCCGGCAGCTCAAGCGAGTTGCCGGGTTTTTGCTGTCATCAGATGGCGCCCGCCCACTCGCCGAGCGCGGCAATTGTCGCTGGCAGGTCGCTCATGCGGGATATGACCGTTTCTGCGCCCGCATCCGTCAAGCGGTCGGCATGGCTTGGATAGGTGTGAGAGGCACCGGTGAAACCAATAACGCGGCAACCGGCTGCGACGGCGCCATGAATACCGTGCACCGAATCCTCCACAACCACGGCCCGTGACGGCGCGACGTTGAAGGACTTCAAGGCGTGCTGGAAGATATCTGGCCGCGGCTTCACCTTATCCGGCCCCAGATCCTTCGCCGAAAAGATATTAGGCGCGAAATAGGGTTTGAGGCCCACCTTCGTCAGCATCGCATCAAGGCGCTGACTGCTTGAATTTGAGCAGATGCAGGCTTGCGTCGTGATGCGCGAGAGGGCCAGCTTGACACCTTCAATAACCTTCACATCGCGTGCCAGACGGGCATCCAGGATCTTCTCGGACTTATCCAGAAGCGAGGCGGAGAGGGGAATATCCGCTTCCTTTTCGATGGTCAGAAGGATATTTTTCCAGGTCATTCCTGCAAAGCGCTCTCCCATTTCCTCGACGGAAATGGGGTAGCCAGCGTCTGTCAACAGTTTCGATTCCACCTGTGCTGCGATGATTTCCGAATCGACCAGAACGCCGTCGCAGTCAAAGATGATGAGGTCGAACCCGCTCATAATTATCCAGCTCTTATCCAAATTCGTTTTGCGCACACCTACACGAGGCATGTCGAATTAACAATTGCGCAGCCTTGCATGGCTGCTTCCCGAAGGGCCGGCCTGCCTTTTCTGTGAAGTGCGGAGGAGTGGGTATATTTCTGTTGCGATCTCGGCCGTGTATGCGGCAATTGCCGTCATCGCCACGCGCCGCATCACAAACCACTCAATGTCTTTGCTTGCTCGCATAGGCTCTTTGCAAAAGCGTCGCAGGGTTTTGGGCAGGTTACTTTAGGGTTGCAGCGTCAAACAATCTGAGGCCACGTCGTGACTATACGCCTGCGTCCCCATCATCTTTTGTGCATGCTGACCTTTGTCGGCAAAGGCTATACGCCGTCCTTCACGCAGAACTATGTGGTGATCATCCGCCGTTTGGGACAAGGCGAAGATATCCTTCTTGTGGATGGGCCGGATGATATCTGCGCACCGCTTCTTGCAGACATCGCCATTCCTCACTGTCATTCCGACAGTGTCGCTTCACGCGATACGCAGGCTCTTTTAGACATAGCGTGTCTTCTTGGAGTGCCGCATCGGTTGGGCGATTTTATCCGATTGAACGCCGATCTCCTTCGCCGTCTTCGTACGGCCTTCGCCATGAAACAGGTGCGAAACGCCTGCCAGGGATGTGAGTGGGCTGGCCTCTGTGACAGTGTCGCCCATCACGATTTTCAGGATGCGTTGCTACGGATCGAGTGAATCTCAGCTATCGCATTTACCATTCTCGTACGCGCTCCAGACGCAATTCTCGGATTTATCCAGCCGTATTCAGCTTTTGGTAACCAAACTGAGTAACCATAACAGTCAATTAATGTGTCGAGTAAGCGTTCAGCGAGTATCAGATGGCATCCGTTCTTCCGCTTGTGGACCTCAAACAACAGGTCCGCCCCGATTCCTGGATTAACAGCATCATCAAGGGCGATTGCGTCGCCGCACTCGAGGCTTTGCCGGACCAATCCGTCGATGTCATTTTTGCGGATCCGCCCTACAACCTCCAGCTCGGCGGTATGCTTCATCGCCCAGATCAGTCACTGGTGGATGCGGTTGATGACGAATGGGATCAGTTCGAGAGTTTTCAGGCCTATGACGCCTTCACGCGTGCCTGGCTCCTTGCTTGCCGTCGCGTCCTCAAGCCGAATGGCACGATCTGGGTCATCGGCTCCTATCACAATATTTTCCGTGTCGGCGCGATGCTGCAGGATCTCAATTTCTGGCTGCTGAACGATATCGTCTGGCGCAAGACGAACCCGATGCCGAACTTCAAGGGACGCCGTTTCCAGAACGCTCATGAAACCATGATCTGGGCCAGCCGTGACCCGAAGGCAAAGGCCTATACGTTCAATTACGATGCTCTGAAGGCATCCAATGACGATGTGCAAATGCGCTCAGACTGGCTCTTCCCGATTTGCAGCGGTGGCGAGCGACTGAAGGGTGAAGACGGCAAGAAAGTACACCCAACCCAGAAGCCCGAAGCCTTGCTGGCTCGTGTTATCCTCGCCTCCACCAAGCCGGGCGATATTATTCTCGACCCCTTCTTCGGTTCAGGCACGACGGGTGCAGTTGCCAAGCGCCTCGGCAGAAACTTCGTCGGTATTGAGCGAGAGCAGGATTACATTGATGCGGCTTCTGCGCGGATTGCAGAGGTTGAGCCGCTGGGCAAGGTGGAACTGACTGTCATGACCGGCAAGAAGGCTGAACCGCGCGTTGCCTTCAATACCCTTGTAGAAAGCGGCCTTATCAAGCCCGGTCAGGTTCTGACAGATGTGAAGGGGCGGGTCAGCGCCATTGTCCGAGCTGATGGCACACTTGTATCCGGTGGCGAGGCAGGCTCCATCCATCGACTGGGGGCCAAAGTCCAAGGCTTCGATACCTGCAATGGCTGGACATTCTGGCACTATGAGGATGAAGGCGTACGAAAGCCCATCGATGCTTTGCGCAGCATTATTCGAAGCGGAATGGCGAAGCTGGATTGAAGGATCACAAATCCGGGAGTGGGCTAGGGAAGTGACCGGCAAACCGGACGTTCAATAATTCTGCCATATTCAAGGCCCCAGATGCCCTCGCGCCATTGACGAGGGACGATCCACCGCCACTGTCTCAAGGCGCAGCAGTTCGTGGAATTCGCGAGCTGCAGAGAAATTCAAACCATGTTCGGTTTGACCCTCCAGTGCCGAACAATCATAAGGTGCCCGGACCTTCCCTGCGGTCCGGGCGCTTTCTTTTTGGCGAACCCTCAATCCTCGGTTCGAAGAGTGTAATGGCGCGGAATGCCTGCCGTGATCTCGAACCAGTCAGAGGCCTTGGTTCTGGTTTGATGCGCCTCGAAGGCAGCTTGAGTTTCGAATTGTTCCGCAACAATCAGCCGACCGGGCACGTCTGGGCACTGCGTCACATCAAATTCTACGCAGCCCGGTTCAGCGCGATGTGCTGTGGCAAGGCAGCCAGAACCGCTTCCAACCGATTATCGGGAACATCGAGATAGCCATCCAGAAAAACACTCATTGCGTGTTCAAACCTCGAATCCGTAACGCGCCAGATCTGCCCTCAGCCTTGCTGCATCTGTGAATTGCACGGCGGACCAGCCAGCCTCACGCGCACCGTCCACATTGGCGGCAGAATCGTCGATGAACAGGGTCTTTTCCGGGGCCAGATTGAAGTTCCTGGCGTGGAGGTCATAAATCGCCTTATCCGGTTTGATGAGGAAAACCTCACCTGAAACAGTCACGCCACGCGGTTTGTTCAAGAAAGGAAAGAGCATACGCGCCTGCCGGAACGTGTCGGCGGCGAAATTGGTCAACATGGTTACATCATGACCCTGTTCGATCAGGCTCTCCATGATCGAAACACTTTCGTCATAGGCGTGCGGCACCATCTCGTGCCAGTGCTGCCGGAACGCACGGATCTGGTGGGCGCGTTCCGGATATTTGCCGATGAGTTCCGCTTCTGCGACCGCCCATTCCCGGCCTCTATCCTGCTCAAGGTTCCATTCATGGGTGCAGACATTGAGGAAGAACCAGCGTCGTTCTGCTTCATCAGGAATGATGCGACTGAAGGGAATGTTCGGATCGTAGTGGATCAGCACTTTGCCGATATCGAAGACGATGTGCTGAATGTTCATAGTCATCGGCTCTTCCTTTTCATTGCAGGGGAATTCATGTCTGCGCCGTTGAAGGCTGTCGGGATTGCCACCGAAATGGCCTTTTTCATCACCGTGGGGAGTGCCTGCGCCTCGAGATGATCGACCGGTTCCCACCAACCGGAAGCATCGGAACTGCGGGCGGTTACGGCGCGAAAAACCGTCAGGCGCAGTTCGAAATGCGTGAAGACATGAATGACAGTTCCGCAGCTTTGCCAATCTGCGGAAAACGGCGCGTGGTCAGCTGTCGTGCCTCCGTCCTGGCGTGCGGTCCATGCCGTGTTTGGCACCTCGGTCATTCCCCCCAAAAGCCCGGAGGCGGGGCGGCGACGCAGAAAAATTTCGCCTTCGGGCGAAACGGCAACGAAGGCCGCTCCCTGTCGTAGTGGCTTTTGCTTCTTTGGGGCTTTTAGCGGAAAGTTTTCAGGGTCGAACTCCCTTAGCGCAAGACAGTGGCCATTAAAGGGACAGAGTGCGCAGGCCGGGCGTTTTGGGGTGCATATAGTGGCTCCAAGATCCATCATGGCTTGAGCGAAGTCGCCGGGGCGTTCGATCGGTGTCAGCTCGCGGACCTTGCCTTTCATGATGGGCTTTGAGGCCGGAAGCGGTGACGAGATGGCATAAAGGCGCGAAATCACCCGCTCCACATTGCCGTCCATGACCGCGGCGGGGCGGTCGAATGCGATAGCGGCAATGGCTGCGGCGGTGTAGTCACCGATACCGGGAAGTGTTCGCAGTCCCTCTTCTGTGTCGGGGAAAAGGCCGCCATGGTCATTGGCCACCGCTTCGGCGCATCTCTTCAAATTTCGAGCGCGGGCGTAATAGCCCAGGCCCGCCCAGGCTGCCATGACATCCTCGACAGGTGCCGCTGCAAGATCCACGACTGTTGGCCATGTCACCAGGAATTTCTGGAAATAGGGCTTGACCGCTTGCACCGTTGTCTGTTGAAGCATCACCTCTGAAAGCCAGACGTGGTAGGGATTGGCGCGCTGTCCGGCCTGTTGCATGGCAGGTCCCACCCGCCACGGCAGGTCGCGGTGATGTCGGTCGTACCAGCCCAGCAAGTGGGCGGCGAGAGGATTGGTCGTTTTGGCGTCCATCGAGGCAGGCGTTCTCGTTGTCGATGCCTGTTCATAAAGAGGCGGAATGTCAAAGCCAATGGTAGTGCTGGATGATTTGCCCGTCTATCTCATCAATATTGATCGTGCGGCGGCGCGACGGGAATTGCTTGAGAAGCAGGCCGCAGACCTTGGTATCGAGCTGGAACGTGTTGCCGGTGTCGATGGCAAAGCTATCCCCGAGGCTGACTGGGTGGCAGTCGACAAGCCGCTTTTTCTGCGCCGCAATGGTCGGCCCCTCATGCCGGGCGAGTATGGTTGCTACAAGAGTCATTTGAAGGCTTTCGAGAGGCTGATTGAGAGCGGAAAACCCGCAGCACTTGTGATCGAGGACGATATATCGCTGAGCCATGACCTGCTGGAGCGTGCAAAGTCTGTGGCGATGACTGTGCCGAAAGAGTGTGTGGTCAAGCTAGTCAATCACCGCACGCAGGGCTTCCGTCCGCTGTTCACTACGGCAAAAGGTGACGCCGTAGGCTTTGCGCGCCTGGGCCCCCAGGGGTCTGCCGCATGCTATCTTCTCACTGCCGAAGCCGCGCGTCATCTGGTTCAACGTCTGAAAGTGCAATCGCTCCCCTTCGACATGGCCCTGGAGCGAAGCTGGGACCATGGAATCCCCGTTCTGACAATGCGGCATTCGCTTGTCGATTTCGGAGCGTTGAGGTTCGACACCTTTATTGCAAGTCGCGCCGATTACAGAAGTCATAAACTGAAAGGTCTGGCCAAGTTGCCAACGCATATTTTTCGCTTGCGGGAAATGGTCAAGCGGGCACTGCATCCACTTTTTCTATAGAAGTGCTGCCTTATGAAGATTGACGCTGCCTGCTCGTGACACAATTCACTTGGCTGAAGATTGAAGAAAGCTGCCATATGACCTTCAAGAAATTTCTGCTGGTGCGAAGACGCCTTGATCCTTGGCTTCTTGCATTTGGCATGTTTTCTGTTGCTCTCTACCTGCCAGCTGCTGTGGCAGTGGCAGGGCTTTTTGGCGCGCTCGGGATCTATGTTGCTTTATCGAAACGTCGCAGATTGATTGAGTTGGTACGCTCTCCAATCGGATTTGTCTTTGCTTACATTGCCTGGGTCGTGCTCTTGTTGGCCTGGCGGGGTGACCTGATCCCTCAAGACAACCGTCAGCTTGGTTTCATGGGTCTGCTGCTGGGGCTCTGTTTCATCGCTCCGGGTCTCTGTCTTGTGCGTCAGCCCATGCGGTGGCTTGTTCTCGGCGCGCGGGTTGGAACTTTTGCGGCGCTTGCCGCATCACTGATCGACCAGTTCGTGTTGAAGCCGGCGCCGGACCGTTACGATGGCGGAGGAAATTCGGCCATATTAGCTTTGGTTGTGATGCTTGCCGCGATTGTTGCCTTGATACCTCTTTATCGATCGCCGCGATATTTGCCCAATAGCATGCTTTATCTTGTCCTAGCGCTTGGTCCGGTTTTTCTTTCTCTTACAAGAGCTATAATGGTCGTTCTGCCCGCAATCTTGGTCGTGGAGTTCATTCTCTATGTTTGGCGTTTGCCCGCGTGGAAACGCAGTGTCGCGTTTGTCAGCGCGATCGTTGTCTTGTTCAGCGCGAGCTTCCTGCCGCCGGTGGCGCACATGTTGAACGAACGTTTCATTCCAGTTTACGAATATTATGTGAAAGGCGAAACAGATCTTCACATGGAATCGGGGAATGTGCGTCTGGCCCTATGGGATACCTCGCTGAAGGTGATTTCCGAGCATCCACTCATCGGGGTTGGCATTCGCAATACCTTTCCGGAACTGGAGAGGGTGGCTGGACCCGAATTGACCCGCGTTGAGGGAGGAAAGCATGTGCATAACTTTCTTCTGCAGGAGCTTTTGGCTAACGGGGTCATCGGACTGATTCTGCTTCTGTCGATCTTTGCAACCGTTGCAATTACGATATTGCGCCAAGGGGAAAATGCAGCGTTGAAGCGGGCATGTTTCTATTACTTTGGAAGCATTATCGTCTTCGGCCTTCTGCATGATCCATTTTATCATGAGTTGTGCATGTCCGCGACAATGCTGTTCCTCGGCGTTTTGATTGCCCAGATCGGTCGCTGGCGGCGGCTAACGAAGAGTGCCCGGAGGCTCATTTAGCACAATGGCGCGTAGACCTGTTCCGCTTCAGATCGCAGAGATCGCCAACGGGTTGATGGATCCCGTTCTGGCGCGCCGTGCAGGTATATCCACAAGTCTGCTTGGTTCATGGGATGAGATCGCGGGCGAGGAATTTGCCGATTGCACAAGACCGGAAAAGATCGCATGGCCTCAAAGGGATGGTCGTGAGGGGGAAGGTGGATATCAGCCTGGTACCCTGACCATTGCCTGTGAAGGCGCCCGCGCACTCTTCCTTAGCCACGCCCAGGGTGAGTTGATTGAGCGGATCAATGGGTTTTTTGGATTTCCGGCGATCCGACAGATTCGAATTGTGCAGAAGCCGGTTGTCGTGGCCGTGCGGCACAGAAGGCGCCCTCAGCCTTTGCGTGGCGATTCTGCGCGCAAACTTGCCGATTTGATGGAGGGGATCGAGAGTGATGCGCTGCGCAAGGCAGTCGAGCGGCTGGGAACGGCAGTGCTGCAACCTCGTAAAACGCCAAAGCGATAGCTGAACTGTCTCTTCTAAATCGCGACTTTACTCAGCTTCGGTTCATCTTCCCCCTGTCACGTTTGTTTGAGAAACGTCACCGGAACGTTGAAGCGCCTTGTTCTCGGTTCGATGGCGCGATACGTGAAGCAACAACTCTTTTCTTTACTTTAAAATGGGTGCCGCATGACGATTAGCCTTCCCGCTTCAACCCGCCGCCAGCTGCTTGGTGGTGTTGCTATTTCCGCCGCCGGCCTGGCCGTTCTCGGCACCGCTCCGTCTGCTCTTGCCGTGGATTTGCCGGAAGCTTCCGGAAAGGTGGATATGGCCAAGGTTCTGCAGCCGGGTCCGCTGCCCGAGATGGCTCTCGGTGATGAGAAAGCCAGGGTCACGATCGTCGAATACATGTCGATGACATGCCCCCATTGTGCGCATTTCCACAATGCAACCTTTGACGCAATCAAGACCAAGTACATCGATACCGGCAAGGTTCGCTTCATTCTGCGCGAGTTTCCGTTCGATCCAGTTGCGACGGCTGCCTTCATGCTGGCGCGTTGCAATCCCGCAAAGCCGCAGGAAATGGCTGATGTGAACAGCTACTACGCCATGGTTTCCATGCTGTTCAAGCAACAGCGCGCATGGGCCGCGCCTGCCGATGGCAATGTCCGCAATGCTTTGATGCAAACCTCCAAGATCGCCGGTTATTCACAGGAGAGCTTTGAGGCTTGCTTGACGAACCAGAAGCTTCTCGATCAAGTGAATGCTACCATGAAGCGCGGCGCGGATGAGTTTGGCGTCAATTCCACGCCCACCTTCCTGATCAATGGCAACCGCTATTCTGGAGACATGTCTGTTGAGGCCATGTCGGCGCTCATCGATAGCCTGCTCTAATACGAACGCGGCACGACACGCGGGCGCAGCGTCTTTGTGTTTGCGTGTCGGCTATTTGTCATTGGCTTGGAGAGCGTCGGCATGAAGTTCACCAAGCTTCGACTCGTCGGTTTCAAATCCTTCGTGGAACCGACCGAATTCATCATCGAGCCCGGCCTGACTGGTGTGGTCGGACCAAACGGGTGCGGCAAGTCTAATCTTGTTGAAGCTCTCCGCTGGGTGATGGGGGAAAATTCCTACAAAAATATGCGTGCGTCCGGCATGGACGACGTGATTTTTTCCGGATCTGGTAACCGGCCCGCACGCAATTCTGCGGAAGTCGGACTTTATCTGGACAATGCTGACCGGACCGCGCCCGCCGGCTTTAACGATTCCGATGAGATACAGGTTTCCCGCCGCATTGAGCGGGAGCAAGGCTCGGTTTATCGCATCAATGGCAAGGAAGCGCGGGCAAAGGATGTGCAGCTTCTCTTTGCCGACGCTTCCACTGGCGCACGGTCTCCGTCCATGGTCGGGCAGGGGCGGATTGGTGAACTGATTCAGGCCAAGCCGCAGGCTCGACGTCAATTGCTGGAAGAGGCAGCCGGTATTTCCGGATTGCATTCAAGGCGCCATGAAGCGGAACTGAGGCTTCGCGCTGCGGAAACCAATCTGGAGCGTCTGGAGGACGTGACCTCCCAGCTGGAAAGTCAGATCGAGAGCCTCAAGCGACAGGCGCGCCAGGCAAACCGCTTCAAAATGCTATCCGCAGACATTCGTGAGCGTGAGGCCAAGCTTCTGCACATTCGCTGGGTCCAGGCAAGAGACGCGGAAAATGAAGCAACGCAGGCGTTGAACGCCGCAACTGCCATTGTTGCGGAGAAGGCGCAAGCCCAGATGGAGGCGGCGAAGGCGCAGGCCGTTGCCAGTTTGAAACTGCCGGAGTTGCGCGAGGCAGAGGCACGGGCAGGCGCTGCCCTTCAACGGCTGCAAATCGCGCGTAGTCAGTTGGAAGAGGAGGCAGGCCGCCTCCTGCGCCGCAAGGATGATCTGATGCGCCGCCTCGCGCAGCTTGCTGAAGACATTCGGCGTGAAGAACAGCTGATGTCCGACAATGCCCAGATCATGGCGCGGCTGGTCGCGGAAGAAGAGGAGCTGAGCGATCTTCTGGGGCAAGCAGGCGAGGAAGGCGAAGAGCTGCGTATTGCCTTCGAAACGGCTGCTGCACGTCTGGCAGAGACAGAAGCGGCATTTGCTGCCATTACGGCAGAGCGCGCCGAAGCAGCGGCCATTCGGGCGCAACTGGAACGTCTGGTGCGCGACTTGACAGACAGGCGCCTCCGTCTCGATCGAAGCCGTGCCGATACGCATTCGGAACAGGAGGCACTCAACGAAACGCTTGCTGCGCTGCCAGATCCGGAAGAGCGACGGGAGGCTGTTGAGGCAGCTGAAACCGTTCTGGAGGAGGCAGGTAATGCTATTGATGAAATCGAGACTGCGTTGGCCGTATCACGCCAAAGGGAGGTGGAGGCACGGCGTCCGGTTGAGGTCGCCCGGGCAGCCCTGAATGGTCTAGAGGCAGAATCGCGTGCTATCCGCAAGATGTTGGCTGGGGACGGAGGAAGCGGAGTATTCTCACCCGTTGCAGACCTCGTTCGTGTCGCAAAGGGGTTTGAGACTGCCTTGGGAGCTGCTTTGGGCGATGCTCTTGAGAGTTCGCTTGATCCGGATGCGCCATCGCATTGGCTGAATATTGAAGCGACTGAGGCCGATCCTGCCCTGCCGCCGGGCGCTCAGTCCATTGCCCAGCATGTGACTGCGCCTGTGGAACTATCCCGACGCCTTGCACAGATCGGTATTGTGGCTGGTGAAGCAGCGGCATCCTTGCAGAAACAACTGAAAGTCGGACAACGCCTCGTCACACTCGAAGGTGCGGTCTACCGGTGGGATGGCCACGTTACCGGCTCTGAGGCACCCAGTGCTGCTGCCCTGCGTCTTGCGCAGAGAAACCGCCTTGCTGAGCTGGAGGCGGAGATCGATGAGGTACGCGTTCAGCTCTCTGAAGCGGAAGAATGGGCCGCAGATGCGCTTGAGACCATACGTGTACAAGAGGCTCGGCTGAGCGAGGCGCGTGAACGCAGTCGTCTGGCCCAGCGCGCGGTATCCGAAGCGCGTGACACTTTGGCTCAGGCCGAAAGGGCGGCGGGAGATTTGATGCGCCGTCGCGCCGTTCTGGATAATGCGCTGGCGCAGATCGATGAACAGATTGAGGACTTGGCTCGTCAGGCAGAGGAGGCACGTGCCGAACAGGAAACAGCACCTGACCTGGAGGAAATCGATAGAAGGCTTGCCGAACGTCAGATGATGCTCTCAGAGCAACGTTCGCAGCTGGCCGAGGCCCGGGCCCGTTATGAGGGGCTTGCGCGGGAAACGGACGTTCGCCGACGTCGCTTATCGGCAATTGCAGCGGAAAAGGAGAGCTGGAATGCCCGCGCAGCAAGTGCGCAACAGCATGTCTCGACGCTGCGGGAGCGGGAGGAAGAGGCTCGAGAGGAGGTCGCGGAACTCGATCTCGCGCCCGAGGAATTCGAAGACAGGCGCCGCGCGCTGATGGACGAGCTGCAAAAGGCTGAGGCCGCGCGACGCGCAGCCGCAGATCTTTTGGCAGCGGCGGAAAATCATCAACGTGAAGTCGATGGCGGGGCTGCTACTGCCTTGGCTGCCTTGGCAGAGGCACGGGAAAAGCGTGGCCGTATCGAGGAACGCCTGGTTTCCGCTGCAGAGCGGCGGCACGATGCTGAGAACGCAATCCGGCAGGCTCTTTCGGTCGAGCCTCATGAGGCGTTTCGCATGGCGGGTATAACACCGGGCTCCGCACTACCGGAGACGGCGGTGGTGGAACGGGAACTGGACCGGCTGAAAATTGAGCGAGAGCGACTGGGTGCCGTCAACCTGCGAGCTGAGGAGGAGCAGAAGGAGCTGTCGGAGCGGCTGGCGCAACTCATCAAGGAGCGCGACGACATTATCGATGCCATTCGCAAGTTGAGATCGGCGATCCAGAGCCTCAATCGCGAGGGACGCGAGCGACTGGTTGCAGCCTTCGATGTCGTGAACACACAGTTCCAACGCCTGTTTACCCATCTGTTTAACGGTGGAACAGCAGAGCTTCAGCTGATTGAGAGCGACGATCCGCTGGAGGCCGGTCTGGAAATTCTCGCCCGTCCCCCCGGCAAAAAGCCCCAGACGATGACGCTTCTTTCTGGTGGTGAACAGGCATTGACTGCCATGGCATTGATCTTCGCGGTATTCCTCACCAATCCGGCGCCGATCTGTGTGCTTGACGAAGTGGATGCGCCGCTGGATGACCACAATGTGGAGCGTTACTGCAATCTGATGGATGAGATGGCCGCCTCGACGCAGACCCGTTTCGTCATCATTACCCATAACCCCATCACCATGGCCCGGATGAACAGACTGTTTGGTGTGACGATGGCCGAGCAAGGGGTTTCTCAACTGGTGTCTGTTGATCTGCAGACTGCCGAATTGATGCGGGAGGCGGTTTGATTTTTTCGTTTCGAAGCGCCTTGCTGATCTTTAGCGTGGTGTTCCTGATGGCTCCGTTGAGTCTGGCGCAGGATTCTTCCAATTCGGTCAAGCCAACCGAAGGCGCGACTAAAGAACAGGCGAAAGCAGGCCGGTTTCTCCATGAAGTGATACGAACCTCTCCGCCGCACCAGAATGCACTTCTGCAAGCGCTACGAGGCCAGCGTCATCTGCCCAACTGGGTGCGCAACATGGTTGCGACGCCCTTTTATGTCTCCAGCGCCTCAGTGGCTGTGACGATCGACGGGGTCATGATGGAGGCTTTTGGTGCATGTCTGGCAGGAGATTGCGCCAACAGCCACTTGCGGGTGCTGTTTCAGCCAGACGGAAAGTTTGCCTCAATGCGTATCGTCGATGCCAAGATGGGTGAAATCATCGTTGGAACCCCCTCTCCGCAGGCGCTGGCGGAATTGGCAAGGCCGGGTCTTTAAGTGCCGAAACACAGGTGCCATCTACCGTTACTTGATAACTCTCTGGTTGCAGAATCGTGTGGCAGGGCATCCTAAACAACATTCGTTGCAACGTCGCGAACTGATCCATTGCAAGGGTTCTTTCGTAAGAACCTCTAAAGGAGCACGCCACCACCTATGCGTGTCTCTTTTACGGACTGCTATCGCTTCATGCGTTAGGTGTGAAATATCGCCCGTAGAATATCACTGCTTTTCAGAAGCGGTAAACGTGATACTTAGGCTTGAACCGCCGTGCCATGGCAAAGGCGGATATTGCAACCCCCCGGCCGGTTTCCTGTACCAGCCGGAAGACTTTGCGGGGCCGAAGCAGGCGGCCCCGCAAAGTCTGGTAATCTTACGAAATTTCACTAAAATCTAAAATATACTGCGGGTGATCAAATGCCAGCAGAACGCTTTTCATGCCCAAAAAATGCTGCATTGCAGCATGAACCTGTCTGTCGGCAGTTTTCAAGCCACACTATCTACGCTAGATAATTGAAGAAAAAGGCGGAAGGGGATCGCCGATGCGGAGGAGTGCATGAAGCAGTGGGTTTACCGTTTTGGAGGAGGTGCAGCCCAAGGACGTGCGCAGGATACTGCTCTTCTTGGCGGTAAGGGCGCGAATTTGGCAGAAATGGCTTCTCTCGGCCTTCCCGTGCCACCTGGCATGACCATTACGACGGAAGCCTGCCTTTGGTATTTCAGTCATGGAAAATGTTTGCCGGATGAGATGAAGGAGCAAGTTCTTGAGGCGCTTGCCGAGATGGAGCGCCTTACGGGCCGCAACTTCGGTGCCATCACCAAGCCTTTGCTCTTGTCTGTGCGATCCGGTGCGCGTGCCTCCATGCCTGGCATGATGGATACGGTGCTCAACCTCGGCCTTAATGATGAAACTGTGCAGGCACTTGGACACGATGCGGGCGATGCACGTTTTGCCTGGGACAGTTATCGCCGGTTTATCCAGATGTACGCGGATGTCGTGATGGGGCTCGATCACGAAGTCTTCGAGGAAATCCTGGAAGATGAGAAAGCGCGATTGGGGCATGACTACGATACCGAGCTTTCCGCAGTTGAATGGCAGCATGTTGTTGCATTGTACAAGCAGGCAATCGAGGAGGAACTGGGTGAAGCCTTTCCGCAGGATTGTCACACACAGCTTTGGCGAGCCATTGCCGCGGTGTTCTCAAGCTGGAACAATCCGCGCGCGGTGACATATCGTACGCTTCACAAGATTCCGCAGAACTGGGGAACTGCCGTCAACGTTCAGGCCATGGTATTCGGAAATCTTGGTTCAACGTCTGCGACCGGGGTTGCCTTTACCCGTAATCCGTCGACGGGTGAGAAAAGGCTGTACGGCGAGTTTCTCGTCAATGCCCAAGGAGAGGATGTCGTCGCGGGCATCCGGACGCCTCAAAGCTTGACGGAGGAGGGGAGGCTGGCCAGCGGCTCTGACAAGCCGTCTATGGAAAAACTGATGCCGGAAGCCTTCGCGGAGTTCAAGGCAATCTGTGAGAAGCTCGAAAGCCATTATGGCGATATGCAGGACGTTGAGTTCACAGTGGAGCGCGGCAAGCTCTGGATGCTTCAGACGAGAGCCGGCAAGCGCACGACCCGCGCGGCCATGAAGATTGCGGTGGACCTGGTGGATGAGGGTGTCATCACCGAAGAGCAGGCAATTTGCCGTATCGATCCGGCTTCTCTCGATCAACTGTTGCACCCGACAATTGATCCGCGCGTCGAGAGGGTTATTCTTGGATCTGGTCTTCCTGCTTCGCCTGGTGCCGCCAGCGGGGAGATTGTGTTCACCGCCGAAGATGCCGTGGAAGCGGAGGCCGAAGGGCGCAAGGTTGTTCTGGTTCGCATCGAAACCAGCCCGGAAGATATTCACGGCATGCATGTCGCAGAAGCCATTCTTACGACGCGCGGCGGCATGACCAGCCATGCCGCTGTCGTTGCACGGGGCATGGGCATTCCCTGTGTCGTGGGGGCGGGCGGTTTGCGCGTTGATTTGCGTAATGAAGTGTTGATCGGCCCGGGCTTCACCCTGAAACGGGGCGAACTCGTAACCGTTGACGGTTCTTCGGGACAATTGCTCAAAGGTGAAGTGCCGATGGTTCAGCCGGAACTTTCCGGCGATTTCGGACGCCTGATGGCCTGGGCCGATGCGGCCCGCCGCATGGGCGTCAGAACCAATGCCGATACGCCGCAGGATGCCCGTGCCGCACGCTCTTACGGCGCTGAAGGGATCGGGCTTTGCCGAACGGAACATATGTTCTTCGAGGGCGCACGCATCCATGTCATGCGGGAGATGATCCTGGCGGAAAACGAGGCTGGCCGAAGGGCCGCGCTTGACAAGCTTCTTCCCATGCAGCGGTCAGATTTCATTGAGCTTTTCACGATCATGTCCGGTCTGCCCGTGACGATCCGTCTGCTTGATCCGCCCTTGCACGAGTTTCTTCCGAAGACCCAGCAGGAGATCGAGGAAGTGGCCGCAGCCATGGAAATGGAGCCTGCGCAACTGTCCCGGCGTGTCGAGGCGCTGCATGAGTTCAATCCCATGCTCGGTCATCGCGGCTGCCGATTGGCAATTTCCTATCCTGAGATTGCGCAGATGCAGGCTCGCGCCATTTTCGAGGCAGCAGCGGCAGCCGCCAAGGAAACCGGCGCGCCGGTGGAGCTGGAGATCATGGTGCCGCTGGTTGGTCTTCGCTCTGAACTCGATTATGTCAAAGCCTGCATTGATGAGGTCGCGGCAGATGTGTCGCGGGAGACTGGCCTGCCCATCGGCTATCTGGCCGGTACGATGATTGAGCTGCCGCGCGCGGCCTTGCGGGCACACGTCATTGCTGAAACGGCCGAGTTTTTCTCATTCGGCACCAACGATCTCACGCAGACCACGTTCGGTATTTCGCGAGACGATGCGGCGAGCTTCATACCAACCTACCAGCGTAAAGGCATTATTGAGCAAGACCCCTTCATCTCGCTGGACTTCGATGGTGTGGGGGAGCTGATCGGCCTTGCCGCAGAGCGCGGAAGAAAGACCCGCGCAGACCTCAAGCTCGGGATTTGCGGAGAACATGGTGGCGATCCGGCCTCTATCCGCTTTTGTGAGGAGGTGGGGCTGAACTATGTGTCTTGCTCTCCATTCCGGGTGCCTATCGCGCGTCTTGCTGCGGCTCAGGCTGCGATTGAGTTGCGTCGCTGAATGACGTTTCGCAAAAACGAGTTGCGCCCGGATGGCGAACGGAGATGACTTGCCTCAGGACGGCGTCAGCAGCCAGTCCGTCAGACCGGTGAAGGTTGTCTGCCAGTCCGGAAGCGCTTGACCGAAACGCCATGCCTCATCTGCAAGCTTTAACAGCGTTGCGCGATCCTCAGCCAGTTGATTGATGGCTTGCGCCATGGCCAGCGGCCTCTCGGCATCAACCTGCAGTACGCCTGCTCCAGCCCAGGTGGAGACTGCGCCTGACGCGGTAGTGACAACGGGAATACCGTGGCGAAGCGCTTCTGCGATGGCCATTCCATAGCCTTCATAGAAGGATGCGCCGACGCAAATGTCGCTGGCAAGCCGGAGTGCTTCCAACTCTGCGTCGGACACATCCTCCAAGAACCGCAATCTGTTTTCCAATCCCAGCGTGCGGACCTGCGCTTTCAGCTCCTCAACATGGTCCGGTTGCCGACGCGGATCCCCGACAATGTTCCAGTGCCAGTCGAAATTGCCCAGTTGCGATGCTGCCTGGATGATGTGGTGATAGCGTTTTCGCGGGATGAGGGCTCCGACAGACAGTATGCGCAATGGGCCGGCATCAATTTGCCCGGCTGTGCCTTTGTGGGCTGGCGGGTTGCCAGGAATGGCTACCAGAATGCGGTCCGTCGAAATGCCGTATTGCGTGGCGAGATAGCGCTGCGTTTCACCGGAAGAAACGATGATTTTTGTGGCGAGTTGAAGTGCTGCCTTCTCTATCGACCGCAGGCTCTGTCCTTCTTCGTCCGCGTCTGTCCCATGCTCCATGACATCGGAGTGATGAAAAATAGCTGCAATCGGATTGGGGCTATCAGCCAGCTCCTGCCGGAGGCGGCAAAGATAGACGTGGTCCATCAGCAGGAGGCACTCCGCTGGTAAGCTCCGCAGATGCTCCATCACGATGCTGCGCTCTTGCGCAGAGATATCCGGAAAGGCTGCATGCAATTTCAGGACGCGTGGGTCTTGCCCCTGATGCCTGAGCGCCGAAAAGAGGTGTGTGTTGTAGATGTGGCCGCCGGTGAGTGCCGCGTAGTCCGAGCTCGTCAAATAGAGAATGCGCGTCAATGTCGATCCTGCCGATGGGTGAGTGCTATCTGCGCTCTACGATAATACGGCGTTCGACGATCATAGGCGGACCCCAGAATTGATCTGCCCGAGCCTGAAATGCCCGGCTATCGGCACGGCGATCGAGATCGAGATCCAGCAGGCAGCGGGCCAAGGCATCCGTGTTTGGCTTGAAGCCATAGCGCAGGCAAGTGCGTTCGTCGGCTGCGCGGCGTTCCTCCGGAGTCAGTGTCTGGCAGCTCGCCAGAAGAAGCGGGACTACAAGAAAAGCAAAAAGAAGCTGTTGGGGCCGTCCGAATGTCATCTTTGCCTCCGATCTGTTCCGATACCTGATTTTACTGCATCATGGTGACGCGAAGCGGTGCATGGCATAGAAGATAGAGCATGTCCTGCCAAAATCTGCGGGCCCAGGCAAATATATGGGCTTCCCGGCTTCTGGCATGGCCTGCATTCATGTAAGGCTTTGGTATAACGGGAATATCAGGGAATGGCCGTTCGTTTTGTCAGACCAGTATCCTCTGCCGCCTACTCGGCGAAGCGTCTGGCGTCGGGGGCGTTTCTGCTCTTGGTCATGGCCCTGCTTGCCCATCGCTTTGGACCGTTGACGACTCCGGGTTTCCTGGCACTGGTTCTTCTATCCGCCGCAATTTCCGCTATCAGCGTGATTCTGGCATTGCGTGGTCTGTCACAACTGTGGTCGGTGGGCGCAAAAGGTGGTGGCGCTGCCACGAAGGCACTCCTGCTGGCCCTGCCATCGCTCGCGCTTTTCGGTGCCGGGTTATGGCTATATGAAACGAAGCCGGCACTCTTCGATGTTTCTTCGGATCTGGCGGATCCTCCAAGCTGGAAGAAGCAGCCGGTTGCCGATCAGCTGTGGCTCAATCAGCCGATCTTTGTCAGCCCGGCAGATCGTGCCCTGCAGGAAGATGCCTATCCTGAACTGACAGGCCGGCGTTATGAAGGCGCACGCGACCGTGTTTATGAGGCCGTGATCAAGGTTGGACTTTCAAATCGCATTCAATTTGAGAAGGACAAGCAGTCTCAAAGCATGTCGGCAAAGTCAAAACCGAAATCCGGAGTGGTGCCACCGCCCGAATTGTCCGACGCGGAGCAGACGCCACCCGTTCCCGATGTTGTGCCGGTTCCGCTTCCGCGGCCTTCCCCTGTCACGCCATCGTCTATCCTTCAGTCTCAGGCACGTGGCGATCTTCTTCTTCAGGGAACCGTGCGTACGCTTGTGCTTGGTTTGCCATTCGATGTCGTGGTGCGGCTTCGAGAGGAGGAGGAAACAGTCATGGTGGATGTGCGGGTTGCCTCGCGCTATGGCTCGCATGACCTGGGTATCAGCGCCGAACTTGCCCAAGGCTTCCTGCGTTCACTGGATTCGGAACTTCTGGGGATTGCGACCGAGTAGGCTGCAGAATTACCCCGGCCAGTAGGTGCCTGACAGAGCGGGAGGTCCCTCCGTCACCACCCGGCCCTTTTCGACCAGATCTTCCAGATGCGCGAGAACGGAAAGTGCAGCGGCGCCATGAAGGCGCGGATCGGTGCGCGCATAAATCGCGCGAACCATATCCGGAATCTTGCGATCTCCCGCCTTTATCCGTTCCAGCACGGCACGTTCGCGCATTCTGCGATGGGTTCTGAGGGCCCGCAGGAAGGATGGCGGGTCGCCGATAGGTCCCCCGTGGCCGGGAAAAAGGACCCGGTCCTGTCGCTCCAGCAGCTTGTCCACGGATGCCATGAAATCACTCATCGATCCGTCGGGTGGCGCCACAATTGTGGTTGCCCATGCCATGACATGATCCGCCGAGAACAGGATGCCGGTATCCTCCAGGGCAAAGGCGCAGTGATTCGCTGTGTGCCCGGGCGTGTGGACCGCAGTCAGTGACCAGCCATCCGCATGGATTGAGGCACCATCCTCCAGCTTAATATCCGGTACGAAGTCAATGTCCGAGCTTTCGGCAAAGGGATTTTGCTCCCCTTCATGCAAGGGGCGCGCAGCACGGTGTGGCCCTTCTGCGACGGTCAATGCCCCAGTTTCGCGCTGAAGGCGCTGTGCGAGCGGAGAGTGGTCCCTATGCGTATGACTGATGAAGATATGGCTGACCTTTTTGCCCTTCAACGCACGTGCCAATGATTCGAAATGCGCGTCATTTTCAGGGCCGGGATCCAGCACGGCCACTGTGTCGCCTTTGCCGATGATGTAGGTGTTTGTGCCGTGAAAGGTGAAGGGTGAGGGGTTGTTGCACGTCAGCCGCAAGACACCGTCTGCAACCGCAACGGCTTGTCCGTAGGCAGCCTCGAAAGACAGGTCGAAGTCCGGCCCATCGGCATTGCTGGTCATGGCTCTTCCTCACGCAAACATCAACTGCGAAATGCCATGTGGAAGCTTTTGGCGAAAATGTCAAAAAAGCGCAGAGACCTGATTGCTCGAAGCAAAGAGCTTTGCTAAACGCATGCCCATCACGAAGGAAGTGCTTCGACGCACTGAACGGCCTTCGGTGGTGGGGCGTAGCCAAGCGGTAAGGCAGCGGTTTTTGGTACCGCCATCCCCTGGTTCGAATCCAGGCGCCCCAGCCATTCTTCTTATTAGATTTTTTCAAGAATGTGCGTGGAAGGTCTGCCTCCACCGCGCAAGCTTGTTCTAGGCTATCGCAGGCACATACACCCGCGATCTCGCTCTATAAGGTAGCGGTTTTGACGAATCCCATGCGCCAAGTCCCGAATGGGATCTGACCTTAACTCACTTCGCCCGTTTTAAGTTCGTCGATGATGGTTTCTGTCTTGATGACCATGCGGTGCGCCTTGGCAAACAGCGCGCGGCTGACTTCGGCCTCTGAAGTTCGCTGCTCCACCTCCGCTCTGGCGCGCAACACATCAAAAGCACGATCTTCCATTCGAGCCCTGGCAATGACTTCGGCTGAGCGCAGTTGCTGAAGCTCGGCACCACTCACCTGCCGCGAGGTGAGGCGCCGCCTGTTTAAGCTGGCTTCCGCAACATGCGCCTGTGCCGTTGCAGCCATATGGTCTGCAGCCTGCAGTTTGGCTAGGCTGGCATCGCGGCGTGCATCAGCTTCGGCCATTTTACGTTCAGCCTTCTCTGCGCGGATCGAGCGGATCTTGAGGAGAAGGGCGTAGTCCTTGCTGAAACGATCCATGAGAAACCCGCGACCTAGCGCTTCTGCTGCAGATCGAGATCCTGGACGTTTCCGCCGCGGATGACCTTTACAGTGGTGTTCTGCGGCCGGGCAAGGATGGCGGCAATCGTGTCATTAAACACTGCAGGGCCACGAACCGACAGGACACCAGCCTTTGCGTCAAAACGAAGCGTATCTTTCGGCATGATCGGGTAGAGAGACTTTACAACCGCCTGCGCGCTCGGCCAGTCATAATTGCCGAGTGGCAAAATCGTGGTCTTCGTATCCGTGCGAGATGCGATGATGACACGTGACCCGTCATAGGCCAGGAAGAGATTGGCATCTTTCGCAAGCTGCTGGAAAACGGCCAGACCATCCCCATCTGCAATCCAGTTTTCAATCTTTCCCGGAATCTCGCCCAGTTTTTGCGCCGGTGTGCCGGACAGGTCCGCCAGAACATCGATAACCTGTGTCAGCGGCTGGCTTTTTACCTCATAGCGCACTTGGCGCGCGCTGACGTCGATGGCCGAGCCGAGGGACGATGCCGCGAATATCAATCCAATGAATAAACTACGTAATAACACTGTAATATCCTCGACCCTGCGATATCTGAAGCAGACGGGCACAAAATGAAAATGCCACAAAATAATTCGTCTGTCTTGATAGAGCTTCGTTAAGGTTAAACGCCGGCCGACGGTTGCTGTGTTGATTGCTTTGTTATTGTGTCGGCGTAAATTAGACTGCGGCTATATAGCCGCGTCCCATGTCGGTCACACCGGACTGGCGCTTCACATTGATCGACGCGGCCCGAAATCTCCCTCTAATAGCTTTGCAAACCGTCGCGGATCCGGATTTTCGTCCTGACATTCGAAATGGCGATCTCGCCCAGAAAATTCGCCTTGGCTTGGGTGCTGTCGGTGCGGAACATAGTGCTGCCGTTGGAGAATTGCCCGCCATTGATCGTGACATTTGCCTTGATTTCCTTGCCCCCATTGGTGCGGACGAGCGTGGAGAAGTGGTCCGCGTTGAAGTCCTTAACGGTAAAATTCGTATCGGCGTTCAACTGAAAGATCTTGTCGGTCGCCTTGCTGGCAGATCCGCCGATAATGTTGACATCCCCGGCGGTTTTGACCGTCAGAGCATCCTCTCCCACGTCCTGCCAATGAACGTTCTGAAGGTTTGCTCCGCCATAGACGTGGATTCCGTCGGCACCATTCGCGCCGATGGTCACGTTCCTCAGGGTTGCACCATTTCTGAGAATAAAAACCGGCTTTTGCGATTCGCTCTGCCCGCCATCTCCGAGCTGGGATGAGGCAGTGAAAGTTTGTCCAAGTCCATCGAAAACGCCTCCGTCTACGATGATCGGTTTGTCGACCACCGTCACGGTTCCTTTCCCCGCGACCGCCGATGGTTCTGTGATTGCGCTGGATAGCGGTTTCGACTCGTTGGGAGTTGAAGAGGTGCTCCCCTTGGCTTTAGAGGGAACGCTATTCGTTTCCGTCGATCCAGTAGAAGCTCTGTTGGCTCCTTGTGGCGCGCCCGTGGTGCTTGCCATTTGCGCCAACGCCATCTGCTTCGGGGCAGGCGCGAATGGTGATGATTGTCTTGCCGTAGAGGGGAGCAGATCTCGCCCCGGGCTGGATTGGTCCCGAAAGGGGCATTTCTTTTGTATTGCTCCCATCGCTGTGCCCGGTACCTTGGTGCGAGCTGCCTTCCGATTTTTGTCCGGACTGGTGTCGCTCCGGAACTGACCACTGACGCTATACATATTCGGTCCTTATACGCAGAGCGCCTCATAATAAGGCGCGGTGAAAACTGATTTGAGCCTATCTCAGTTCGCAAGGCGATTGTCTGCGCCTATGCGCACTGCGGCTTATTTTGACGCATGCGTTCTCCGCGTCCAGTAGAAACCGAAGTAGAGTTAATTGGTTTACGGGTAGAAAGCGGTTAAAATTGTATTAAACTCAACACTCCCGGAGCCATCGCGCATCCTTCTCCTATGGACAGGGAGTCTAAACTTGGGCGCTCCCCGTGTGCTGTTCCCGCACCTCTGCTCTGAACATTATTCGGTAACTTCATGGTTGGAGAGCAGCTATCCAGCCAGCATTTCCTCGGGGCACGTGAGCGCCAGCCTTGGCCGAGGTGCATCTAAATAGCTGGATGCAATATCAAATTATGTTGAGGCTGCGCCCAGATCCTTCCAGTTGATGTCCTGAGCGGCGGGATCGCGTAAATCGTATAAGTCGTGAATGCGGATATTCGGATTTACTTCAATAAATGGGATTTATCCACCAAGAGAATCTTTTATCCGCAAAACGAAGCAATAAATTATTTACTCGACGGCCCAATTTGAACAGTATTGTCTCGTGATTTAAGCGCACTACTTCAAAAAAGGAGTTTCAAATGGCTAGCAGCAGTGGTGGAAGTCCAGCAGGCGGTTCCGGTAGCGGTAGCGTTGATAGCGCAATCGCTGAATACAAAAAGGCTCAGGAGGAGTCTTCGGCACAGAGCATGCGCGTTGCAACGGAAGTAACCCGCATCAACGGTGTCTTCAACGCAATCAAGAAAATCAGCCCATCATAATACTATCAGAAATTGTATTTTGATTATGTTTTTTCTGAACTTGCCGAGGGCGAATTTTTAACCGCCCTCGGAAGTCCAGGCAATGGCGGATTGTTCTATGAATGTATCTCAGCAGTTCGCGGCAGTATCCGGCAAGGTTCGGTCTGCACCACTTCGTAATTTCAAGGCGCGGCTTCCTGCAATGGCAGATAACGGCATGCAGCCTCACCTGTCTATTCAACGCGAGCAGCGATCCGGCAAGGTCGATCTTGCCGAAGGAACGCAGGCCATAGGCGGCGATCCCGCCTGTGACATCGTCATTCTGGGACTAGAGCCCAAGACCTATTTCAACCTTTCGCTTGAGACTGAAAAAGGCGTGCCATCCATTGTGGTGCACATTCTGGCGGACGATATTCGTCTGAATGGCCGCGATCTCGCGAAGGACGCCGTTCTGAGGCTCAAGCCGTCAGACGAGCTGCAATTTGGCGGTGCCACCTGCAAGATCGGCGGCATCAGACAGCCCGCCCGGCCTGCCTCCAGGCGCAGGATCGTCGCGGCGCTTCTGCTCAGCCTTTCGGCTGGTTTGATTGCATTGCTTGTCGTCGATGGTGTCGGCACCAGCAAGGCTCCACCCGTTCAGCCGCAGCAGCGCGTTCTGCGCACGCCAACCAATGTGTTGATTAACGAGTTGCGTGACGCGCTCCGAATGTCTTCTTTGAAGCTCGATGTGCGTCTCGATCAGTCGGGTAGCGAAGTGCAGATCGGTGATGCGAAGGAGCCGCTGACCATCAGCGAGAAACAGAAGCTGGCGGGGATTCTGGCTTCCTTCGAAAGACGCAGCGAGTTACCGCTGAAGGATATGACCCGGCTCACATCGGGGCTCGATAGTTTCGTGGCATCCATTGCCCTTGAGCCGGTCAAATTTGTCGTGGGCAGCGATGGCCGTCGCTACCGCGAGGGCGATCTTCTTGCCGAGAAGTGGCGGGTTGAGAGCATTCAGCCCGGCGGCATCGTCGTCAGCCGGGAAGGCAAGCAGGACATCATTGCAACCGCGCCGGTTTCCACCCCGGTGGTTATGCACCTTGCAACGCGCGATCAGGCGATACGCTAATGAATACAAGTCTGACCAATCTCACGCAGATGCTTTTGAAGCGGACGGAGATCCTCTTTTCGATCTTCTTTGTAGTCATCGTTGCCATGATGATCCTGCCGCTGCCGCCCGTCATCATTGATACGCTGATTGGCTTCAATCTCGCTTTCTCTTTCGTCGTTCTCATCACGACAATCTATCTCAAGACAGCGTTGGATATATCCACCTTTCCAGCGATTATACTGATCGGAACGATTTTCCGTCTGGCTCTGACCATATCGTCTACTCGTCTCATTCTGGCTGAAGGCCATGCCGGCGAAATCATCATCGCTTTCGGCTCCTTCGTCGTGGCAGGAAATGTGGTTGTCGGCCTCGTTGTCTTCCTCATCGTCGCGCTTGTGCAGTTCATCGTCGTGACAAAGGGCGCCGAACGTATTGCAGAAGTGGGAGCGCGCTTCACGCTCGACGCAATGCCAGGCAAGCAGCTGGCGATCGATAGCGATCTTCGCAATGGCCATATCACGCCGCAGAAAGCGCTTCAGCGCCGCGAGCAGCTCGAGCTTGAAAGCCAGTTCTTCGGTGCCATGGACGGTTCGCTGCGCTTTGTGAAAGGTGATGCGATTGCCTCACTCGTGGTGGTCGCGGTCAATCTCGTCGGCGGTCTTGCTATCGGTATGTTCCAGCGCGGAATGTCCTTTTCCGAGGCAGCCCATCTCTATTCGCTGCTCTCCATCGGTGACGGTCTGGTTGCGCAGATTCCGTCCATGCTGATGGCCATTGCCGCCGGTACAGTGGTAACGCGTGTTTCCTCCGATGACGCCGTCAGCCTCGGTCAGGATATCGGCCGGCAGTTGTCAAAGGATGCGCGTGCCCTGGGTGTTGCGGGTGCCATGACCTTCGCGATGGGCTTTGTTCCAGGCTTCCCGGCAACTGTGCTTTGGCCGCTTGGACTGCTTCTCGGCGGCGGTGCCTATTTGCTGGTCCGTCCAAACAAGAACGGCAAGCGCAGTGATACGGTTCGCTCGCAGGCGATGGAACAAAAGCTCCTCAGTCGCACCAAGTTTGGTGATCCGATTGTGGCCACAGTCTCGGAAGCCACACTCGATCGCCTGGAAAATGCGAATTTCGCGGCCCATCTTGAAACGCGGATCGGTGCGCTGGCTCATTCCACCGGGGTTGCCGTCACCCTGCCCACCTTCAATGTCGATACCAGGATTGCGGATAACATCATCCATGTTCAGGTGGAGAATGTTCCAGCAGGTGTGGTGGATGCGTCGCCGGAAGCGGAACTCGATACTATCGCCATCGGCCTGTGCCGCATTGTGCGCCGCCATGTCGGCCCAACCTTCAGTGTAGAAGATGTGGCGCAATGGCTGAGCAGTCTGGAAGGCCGCCTGGGAAGGCTCGCATCGCAGGTGCAGGACGATGTTCCACAGATGGTGCTGGTGCAGGTGATCCGCACCTTGCTAAGCTCCGGCGTCACTCTCTCCCAGCCGCGCGGTTTGCTGGAAGCGCTGCTCGCCAACAAACACCTGCATGATGATCCGGCAACTCTTGCGGAAATTGGCCGCAAGGCACTTGGCGAGCAGGTTGCCTATGGCATGCTCGATGTGAGGGGAGTGCTCAGCCTCATCAATTTCGGCGGGCGTTGGGAAGCTGCAATTGAAGCCAATCGCTACGGCGACACAGCCGAAGAGCGGGCGATTGCAGGCGAAACACTGGCTTCTCTTTCGAAACTTCTGGGTCAGCAGATCGACTATCTGATCCGCAATAATATTGACCCGGTAGGTTTGGTCGATAGCTCCGTACGCGCAGTGACGCAGAGCTACTTGGCCAGTCATAACATCCATATTCCACTGATCTCTTCTGAAGACATTCCAGCGGAACTTTCTTGCGAAATTCTGTCCTCTCTGGATGTCTCAGACGATGATGAACAAGAGGAGGGGATTCCGACCAGCACCGCAGCATGAAGCGAGCAGTATAATCGGATTTAAGCCGTGTATATCTCAGCGAAATAATTCATGAGGAATTCATTTCGTCAATGAATTGAGTGCGTACGGCGAACTTTAACAACGAGCTTTCATTTTTTAGATCAGGGGAAAGCAATGACGACAACAGGTATTTCATTTAGAACCTCAGGCAGCTTGTCGCAGTCTTCGGGAGCAACGGGCGATACCCGCAGCTCTAGCTTCAGCGCCTCGCTGGATGTGGGCAGCCGCAAGGAATCCCCGTTTGGCGGTGGCGCGCGCACCAGCGCACTGGATTCCCGTTACCTGAAATCAACAACTGCTGGTGCAGGCTCTGGCAGCTCTGCGGGTGCCTCTGGTTCTGGTAGCGCGAGCAGTGCAGCAAGTGCAGCGGGCGCCGGTGGTGCAAGCAGCGCTGCAAGTGCGGCGGGTTCCAATGGTTCCAGCAGTGCGGCCAGTGCCGCGAGTGCCGGGGGCTCAAGCAGTGCGGCAGGTGCCGCAAGCGCCGATAGTGCAAGCAGCGCCAGCAGCTCGAGCATGGTAGGGTCGCTTCAGCAAAGCGCTTCCAACCTCTCGCAAATGGTAAGCTCCCTGCAGGCGCAGCAAGGTGGTGGGCAATCCGCCAGTGCAGCAGGCGTCGGTCAAGGCGGGTGTGGTCCGCAGGGCAGTGGTGGGCAACAGGGTGGCGCCCAAGGTAGCGCTGGTCAGGGCGGTGCCCAAGGTAGTGCTGCTCAGGGTGGTGCGCAGGGTGCAGGCGGCCAAGGCGGAGCACAGGGTGCAGCGGGCGGCAAGGGCGCCGAAGGTGGAAAGGGCGCTGAAGGTGGACAGCAGGCTGGCGGTGCTCAGGGTGCGGGGTCGGCAGGCGGTGCATCTGATATGAACGCAATTCTGCAGAAGCTGTCATCCGTCCTTCAAAACCTGCAGCAGGTACTTGCGCAGATGGGCGGTAAAGATGCAGCCGGTGGCAAGGGTGATGCAGGTGGAGCCGCTGGCGGTAAGGCTTCCGGCGGTGGAGAAGGTGCCGGTGGTGGCCAAGGTGCTGGCGGTGAACAGGCAGCTGCAGGCGGTAAAGGCCAAGGTGGCGCTCAGGGTGCCGGTGGTGGCCAGGGTGCAGGCGGCGGTCAGGCCTCGGCTGGTGCAGGTGGCGGTCAGGCCTCGGCTGGTGCAGGTGGCGGTCAGGCCTCAGCTGGCGCAGGTGGCGGTCAGGCCTCGGCTGGTGCAGGCGGTGGTCAGGCCTCAGCTGGTGCTGGTGGCAATCAGGCTTCGGCTGGCGCAGGTGGGGGTCAAGCATCTGCTGGGGCAGGAAGCGCTCAGGGATCTGCGCCCGGTCGCAATCCTACGGACATGAATTCTACCTTGAAGCAGCTGTCTTCCGTTCTTCAGGAGCTGGAGGAGGTGCTCGGCAAGAAGGGCGCAAAGGGCGGATCCAAGGGCGCGGGTGCTGGCCAGAGCGCAGGCCAGGGTTCTGCTAGCGCCGGTTCAGCTGCAGCCGGTGGTGAGGGTGCTGCCTCTTCAAGCGCCGCCGCAGCGGCAGGCCAGGGTTCCGCTAGCGCCGGTTCAGCCGCCGCTGGTGGACAGGGTGGAGCGTCCTCGAGCTCTGCTGCCGCCGCAGGCCAGGGTTCCGCTAGCGCCGGTTCAGCCGCCGCTGGTGGTCGGGGTGCAGCCTCTTCCAGCGCTGCCGCTGCCGCAGGCCGGGGTTCTGCTAGCGCCGGCTCTGCCGCCGCTGGTGGTCGGGGTGCAGCTTCTTCCAGCTCTGCTGCAGCCGCAGGTCAGGGTTCTGCTAGCGCCAGCTCTTCTGCTGCCTCCTCCAGCTCTGCCGACATGAACACGGTACTGACGGATCTCACTGGCACGCTTGAAGGACTTGTTCGGGTGCTGTCGACGGGTGGCGCAGACCAGACGCAGGTGGTTGCCTGATAGAACGTGACGATCCGGGAGGCGGCTCTGCCTCCCGGATTTCTGCTTGAAGTGCTTCCAGTAAAATGGGTTTCACTGGAAGTTTTCTGCTTTTCGCACCGCTCTTTGCAATCCCGAAGCTTGGTGTATGCCACCCCCTGTCGGGAAGGGCCGGAGCGAATCTACCAAAACCTCATCTGGGAAGTCCGGCTCCGGCAAGGGGTAGTTATGCGTGCCGCTGTCCACTCACGTTCGTCTGATCAAGGCAGCTTTCGCGGTCTTCTGTAATGGCTAATGCTTGCCCATCCCGCTCTACTGTCTATGTTGGCAGAAAAGATGAAGCGGCAACAGCCGCATAGAGGGGAAGGGCGGAGCAATTTTCAGGAAATATGGCTGGCCGATCATCGGCCTTCTTGTCGTGGCAATATCGATCTGGCTCCTTTACCGGGAATTGAGGGGCCTCTCTCTTGAGGATCTCGGCGATAGCTTTGAGTCCATCACCCTTACGCACTGGCTTCTTGCTGGTGCCGGTGCAGTTTTCGCCTATGCGGCCCTCGCAGGTTACGATGCGCTTGCCCTTCGCTATCTGGGACGTAGAGTGGACCGGCTCTTTATCACGCTGACGTCGTTCACGACCTATGCGCTTTCGCACAATATAGGCGCCTCGGTGCTTTCCGGGTCGATTATTCGATATCGTGCCTATTCGTCCAAAGGGCTGTCGGGTCTTGAAATCGGGCAGTTGATTGCCTTCTGCTCTTTTACCTTTGCGCTTGGCACCATCGTATTGACCGGAATGGTGCTGGCAATCGACCCGATGATCGCGGTCAGGCTGGCGGATGGACTGTCGCCACATGTCGCGCGTTCGATTGGCCTTCTCTTGCTGCTTGCAGTCATTGCCTATGTGTATGGAAGCTGGAAGCAGATGAAGCCGTTCAAGATTGGGCCGCTCAGAATTGAATATCCCAATCTGAAAATCGTGGGGCTGCAACTGATCATAGGCCCGCTTGAATTGATCGGGGCTGCTGCAATCATTTATTTCGCATTGCCCGCCGCCGTAAACCCTGGCTTTTTCACGGTGCTCGGCATTTTCCTGATGTCGTTTTCGGCAGCACTCATTTCCAGCGCGCCCGGAGGGTTAGGCGTTCTGGAACTGTTGTTTGTCAGCGCATTGCCTGAAGTTCCTCCCTCGGATCTGCTGGCGGCACTGATTGTCTTCAGGTTGCTCTATCTGCTTGTTCCCTTCGCTATCTCCATCGTCATGGTCATATTCTTTGAGAAGAGAAATTTCGGGCGAGGACTGGAACCCTAGGCTCAGCTTGCCTGCTGGCGTTTGGCCCAGGTTACGGCGGCTTCTATGCCGCCAAGAGGGAAGAGATGGAACTGTTCGATCAGGCTCTCCGGATGGCCCTGCTTGTAACGTTCCAGTTCCAGAGCGAGTTCGGTGGGTTCGTAAGGCAAGAGAAGGCGCCGCACATCCATGGCGCGCCGTTGCAGCACTTTCAGAGACGGGCCGACCCCGCAGGTGATGGCGTATTTGATGAGAGTTTGAAGTTTGGCAGGGCCTGCCAGTCCGACATGAACGGGCAGATCAACGCCAAGATCGGCAATACGCTTGCTCCATGCGAGAATGGCGTTGGAATCGAAAGCGAATTGAGTCGAGATCACAATCCGACAGCCGGATCGTTCGCCCAATGCCTGCTTGCGTAGGAGGGAGTTATCGATCAAGTCATGGCCACCATCAGCCTGAATATCGCGATTGCCCTCCGGATGCCCGGCAACATGCAGTTGTTCGAACCCCGCCCTGTCGAAAAAGCCGGTCTCGATAAGATCGAAACTATCGCTAAACTCTCCTCGGGGGCTTGAAGCGCCGCCCGCCAGAAGCAAGGCGCGGCGCATGTCAGCCTCGTCTCGATACCTTTGCAGTAGATCTTTGAGCGATTGGCGATTTTCGATCGATCGCGCGGGAATATGCGGTGTCACCACAAAGCCTTCCCGGCATAGGCGGCGAGCCGTGCTCACCATGTCTTCCAACGGCGTTCCGTCCACATGGGCGAGGAATATGTTTGTTCCGGCAGGTAGAAGCTGGCGAAAATCCGCAATCTTGGCTGCCGTTCGTGGCAAGACTTCAATCGACCAACCGTCGATCAAGCGCTTGACCTGCGCTGGACGCTCCCCCGATGGCGCCAAGGCTGTATTGAAGTCCATTTTGGCTCGAAATCCTCGCGCAAACATGTGTATCGCCGCTGACATAGGCAATTCAGCTGCCTTTGTCAGCGCACGATTCCTCAAATGATGCGGTCAGGACCGCCGCTTGAGCTTATTTAGCTCTTCAGCGGCTGCAAGCGCAGTCACCTTGCGACATCTTCTGTTCGGTTGAGTCACTGCTATGTCGTTGGGCTGCATGCATGCCAAGTCGCTGCAACAAAGCTTCGTCCTGTTCGCGCTCCGGATTTCCGGTGGTCAGAAGCCGTGAGCCGGTGAAGATGGAATTGGCGCCCGCCAGAAAGCAGAGTGCCTGCGTCTCATCGCTCATTGCGTGGCGTCCGGCGGAAAGGCGCACCACCGACTGCGGCAGCATGATGCGCGCGAGCGCGACCAGACGCACAAAAGCAATGCTGTCCACTGCCTCAGCGGTTGACTGGACGGGCACTCCGTCAATTTCGTTCCACATGTTCAGCGGCACGCTTTCCGGGTGAGGAGTGAGCGTCGATAAGAGGACCAGCATGGAGATCCGATCCTCGATGGTCTCACCCATGCCAACGATTCCACCCGTGCATAGCTTTATGCCGCTGGAGCGAACCCTCTGCAGTGTCTCCAGACGATCCTCCATGGAGCGTGTGGTGACAATCTTGGGGTAAAATTCTGGTGAAGTGTCGACGTTATGGTTGTAGTAATCCAGTCCGGCATCCTTCAATCGCTCGGATTGTTGCTCCGTCAGCATGCCAAGCGTGACGCATGTTTCCAGGCCCAGCGCGCGGACACCCTCGATCATATCGCAGACGCTATCGAGATCCCTGTCTTTGGGTGAACGCCAGGCAGCACCCATACAAAAGCGGGTGGCGCCGCCTGCCTTGGCTTCCGCAGCGGCAGTCAAAACATCCTGCACCGCCATCAACTTGCTGGCGCGCAGGCCGGTCTTGTGATGCGCGCTTTGGGAACAGTAGCCGCAATCTTCCGGACAGCCCCCCGTCTTGATGCTGAGGAGGGTCGCGGTTTCGATCTCCGTGGGATCGAAATTTTCACGATGAACGGATTGTGCGCGGAAGAGGAGGTCCGGGAATGGAAGATTATAGATTTCTTTGGCTTCCTCCCGGCTCCACAGCGCGACGTCAGCTCTCATCATTCTTCCTTTTTATAGATAAAAAGCGATGGAGCAGGTTAAACTTGTGCGGCCATGTCGAGTCAAGCAAAAATCATAGATAATATCAGCCGATGATCGCAAAGGCGGAGTGGGTGGTTCCGTTGGCCGCACGGAGATTCCGATGCCCGATCCATTGAACGTGGCGGGCAAGCATGGCGCAAGCTGCCTCCAGATCGCCATTTCGCAGCGCCGCTAGAATGGCGCGGTGATCGTGGTCCGTCTGTGCTTCCCAGTTTGCCTGCCAGGCAACGAACAGGAAGCGGGCGCTTGCGGCATGAAGATCGTCGATGGTCGCAAGCAGGCGTGGCATGTTGCAGGGGGTGAGAATGGTGCGGTGAAAACGCCTGTTCGCTTCCTCCCAGCTGCGCACATCCCGAGACGCATCACCGGCTCGGATTGCTTCTTCCGCCAGATCAAGCGTTTCCCTATCGAGATTGGGCGCTGCATGGCGCAATGCCAGCACTTCCAGAGCGGCGCGCATTTCCGCCACTTCCTTGACTTCCGCGAGCTGGAAAGTGGCGACACGAACGCCTCTTCTCGGTTCGCTGACTGCCAGGCCTTGAGCTTCCAGACGCCGGAAGGCTTCCCGGACCGGAACATGGCTTGCACCGAACTCGGCGGCAATGTGATCCTGCCTGAGCTTTGTTCCGGGGGCGATCTGGCCAGCGATGATCCTGTCTGCCAGGACTCGACTTATGCGCAGCGCCAAGGTGTCTTCTTTGCGTTCTTTCATGAGAACTTGATAGGTCGGACTCAAGCTATTGTCGATCAACAAGATATGGCTTGGCAGCAAATTTTGTCACACCAGCAGGCTCCAGCACATCTCAAAGTCTTCAACTACGCAAATCGTCATATGGAGATGACAATCTGAGCGGCGTGGTGCGCAAATTTGGCCGTTCAAGCCATTCTGATCGTCACCCAATTGTGTTTTTCTTGCGCATCACGGAGGCCACTTATGCTTTGTAAACTCATCGGAATTCCGCTTCAGGACGGCGCCTCGCAACTCGGTTGCGAAATGGGGCCAAGTGCGCTTCGCACGGCGGGCATCGCAGCTGCCTTGAGCGACCTCGGGCATGAGGTTGAGGATACAGGCAATCTCGGCATTGCTGCGCCCGACCAGGTTGAACACTCCAATCCGCGTCTGCGCAACCTCGGATCCATCGCCAAGTGGATTGAAGTGATTGCCGATGCGGCCTACCGCGAAAGTGCTGAAGGAATGCCGATTTTTCTGGGAGGCGACCACGCTCTTTCAGCCGGAAGCGTATCCGGTCTTGCGCGGCGTGCGGCGCTTCTCAACCGCCCTTTGTTCGTCCTATGGCTGGACGCCCACACTGATTTTCATACGCTCGAGACAACAGATAGCGGCAACCTTCACGGTGTTCCGGTTGCCTATTTCACGGGGCGCGCAGGCTTTAGCGGCTATTTCCCGCCGCTCGCGCAGGCCGTCGATCCCGCCAATGTTTGCATGATTGGGATCCGAAGCGTTGATGGTGCCGAGCGTGAGGCTATTCAAGAAACGGAAATCACCGTGCATGATATGCGCGCAATCGACGAAAACGGCGTTGCGGTACTTCTCCGTGGCTTCCTGGCACGCGTTGCATCAGCCAACGGCCTGCTGCATGTCAGCCTTGATGTCGATTTCCTCGATCCATCGGTTGGCCCAGCCGTCGGTACCACGGTTCCAGGGGGCGCAACCTTCCGAGAGGCCCACCTGGTCATGGAAATGCTGCATGATAGCGGGCTAGTGACGAGCCTCGATCTTGTCGAACTCAATCCATTTCTCGATGAAAGAGGCCGAACAGCGACGCTGCTCGTTGATCTGACAGCGAGCCTTATGGGCCGGAAGGTGCTGGACCGCCCGACCCGTCGCTACTGATTAGTAGGATTTGCCTGGCAGATCGACCTGCGGCCGCTCTCCACGGTCGCGGGCAGCCTTCAATTCCCGATATTGAGCAGCCGCAGCGGCTCCAGCGTCACGCAGCAGCGCGATATTGTGTGGGCCGACGATAAAGCGGTAGCCGCGATCCAGCAGCGCGTTGACCGATGCGCCGGCACTTGGAACCGTCCCAAGCACCTTTCCGGCTGCCAGAACCGCTTCTTCCGCCCGCTTCGCCATGGCCTGCACTTCCGGATGCCCTGTTTGCCCGAGAAGCCCCATATTGCCCGCCAGGTCATTGATCCCAATGAAAAGTATATCGGCGCCATCAAGCGCGGCGATGGCTGCGGCGTTTTCCACGGCCCTAACGGATTCCAGCTGAATAGCAATCAGCATGTTCTCGTTTGCCTTGTGAATATAGTCTGTCTCCACGCCAAAGGTGGAGGCGCGAACGACGGAAGCGGCATAGCCGCGAATGCCCGCTGGTGGATAATAGCAGGCGCGGATCGCGTCTCTTGCCGCCTCGACCGTGTCGACAGAGGGGATCATCACGGACTGTACGCCGCCATCAAGTGCGCGTTTGAGCAGGACGTGGTCATTCCATGCCACGCGAACCATTGCGGGCGTTGGCGTGGTTTCCATCGCCCGCAGTGCATCGACAATCTCTCGCGTATCGCCTTGGCCATGCTCGAAATCGGCCAGCACGAAATCGAAGCCCACATGGCCCAACACTTCGCATTCCGTTGGCGTTCCACCCGCAACCCAGCATCCATAGGCGGCTTCACCAGAGAGAAGTTTTTGCTTGAGGACGTTCGGACGAAACATGGCACCACCTTGAAATGATTACAGCGCGGGAATGGTTTCCCGCGCTGTAGCTTATCGATCAGCAGATGGCTTTTCTATTTCTATTTGCCGAAGCCAAGCGTGCAACGGACGGCCGATTCCCAACCCTCTACCAGTTGCTTTCGTTCCTGGGCCGGCATTGAGGGGGTGAACTGCCTGTCGCGATGCCATTCTGCCGCAAAGCCTTCCTGATCGGGCCAGATCCCTGCGCCATGACCGGCAAGCCATGCTGCGCCAAGCGCCGTCACTTCCGCTGAGGCCGAACGATCCACAGCGACGCCCAGGATGTCAGCAAGGCGCTGCATGGTCCAATCATTGGCAGACATGCCACCATCCACGCGCAGCAGGGTATCGGTCTGACCCGGCCAATCCTTGTGCATGGCGCCCAGAAGATCCCGCGTCTGAAAGCAAACCGATTCCAGTGCCGCGCGGGCAAATTCTGCGGGACCTGTATTTCGCGTCATGCCAAACATGGCGCCCCGCGCTTCCGCATCCCACCAGGGTGCACCCATGCCGGTGAAAGCAGGCACCAGATAAACCCGTTGGCCGGGATCTGCTTGAGCAGCCAGTTCAGCGGTTTCTGAGGCTTTACCGATCATCTTCAGTCCGTCGCGAAGCCACTGGACCGCCGCGCCCGCAATAAAGATGGAGCCTTCCAGGGCGTAATGAACCTCGCCATTCAACCGGTATGCAATTGTTGTCAGCAGACGGTTGCGCGAGGCGACACGATCGGTTCCGGTATTCAGCAGAGCAAAGCAGCCCGTGCCATAGGTCGATTTCAACATGCCCGGCTTGAAGCAGGCCTGTCCGATGACTGCTGCCTGCTGGTCGCCCGCCACACCCTTGATAGGAATGGAGCCACCAAACAGAGAGGATTCGGTATCGCCGAAGTCGTCGATATTCGACAAGATCTGTGGCAGCATGGCGCGTGGGATGTTGAAGAGCTTCAGCAACTCCTCATCCCATTCGGCTGAACCGATATTGCAGAGCATGGTGCGTGAAGCATTGGTAACATCGATGACGTGTTTTTTACCGCCAGTCAGCTTATAGACAAGCCAGCTATCGACTGTTCCAAAGGCAAGATGACCTGCCTCGGCAGCTTCACGCGCGCCGGAAACATTGTCCAGCAGCCAGGAAATCTTTGTCGCCGAGAAATAGGGGTCGATCAGAAGGCCGGTGCGCTCGGCGATCAGGTCCGAATGACCATCCGCCCGAAGTTGCGCGCAATGGTCGGCGGTTCTGCGATCCTGCCACACGATGGCTTTGTGAATGGCTTTGCCGGTGCGGCGGTCCCAGACAAGCACTGTTTCTCGCTGATTGGTGATGCCGATAGCCGCGATCTGATCTGCAGCTACGCCCGCCTGTGCAATGGCAGTGCGTGCTGTTTCGAGCGTGGTGGTCCACAGATCTTCCGCTTCGTGCTCGACCCAGCCGGAATGGGGAAAGTGCTGTGTGAACTCCAACTGACCAGCGCCGCGAGATTGATATTGGCGGTCAAAGATGATGGAGCGAGTGGAGGTCGTTCCCTGGTCGATGGCGAGAATGAAGTCCTTCATGCAGCGGATCCCGTTTCAGTCATGTCTTCCAGATAGGCCGAGAGTGCCTGACGCTCCGCTTGGGTAAAGCGAAGGCCGAGCTTGGAACGACGCCAGAGGATATCATCTGCTTCACGCGCCCACTCATGAGCTACGAGGTAACGAACCTCGTTTTCACCCAGGTCTGCGCCGATGATTCTCCCCAGTTCTCCCCCGCTCCCGACGATGAGGAAGGCCTTGGTACCATAATTGCGCGCCAGTCGTCTCAGGGTCGTTTCAGCAATTTTTGGTGCTCGCTGCTTGAGATCTTTCACCAGCTTTTCAAAGCCATCGACGGAAAAATCACCGCCGGGCAGCGCGGCGCTGCCGGTCCACGGCTTTCGGCTTTCGCCCAGCTGGCGATTGATCTCCTCAAGCGCAGATTCCGCCAGCTTGCGGTAGGTCGTGATCTTGCCGCCGAAGACGTTGATGATCACGCCGGTTTCCTTGGTACCATCGCTGCGCAAGACGTAATCGCGGGTGGCCTCCTGGGCGGAACCTTCACCGCTGTTGTAAAGCGGACGGATGCCGGAATAGGTCCAGACGATGTCCTCTTGGCGTATGGCCTGCTTGAAATATTCGCTTGCCGCCTTGCAGAGGTAATCTGTTTCCTCAGGCGTGATGGCCACCTTGGATGGGTCGCCCTGATAATCACGATCTGTCGTGCCGATCAGGGTGAAGTCATTCTCATAGGGGATAGCGAAGATGATGCGGTTGTCCGCGTTCTGAAAAATATAGGCGCGGTCGTGATCGTAGAGCTTTGGCACCACGATGTGACTGCCTTGTACAAGGCGAACATTGTGCGCGCTGTTGTTGCCGGTCGTGTTACCGATAACGTCGTCCACCCAGGGACCGGCAGCATTCACCACAAGGCGGGCAGTTGCTCTTGATGCGGCGCCGGTCTGCTGATCACGCATGAAGGCAACAAAGCCGCCTCTTTCCCTCTCGATGCGCGCGACCTTGGTGCGGGTGCGGATTACAGCGCCACGGTCTGCTGCATCGCGCGCATTCAGTGCCACAAGTCGCGCGTCCTGAACCCATGCATCCGAGTATTCGAAAGCCTTCGCGTAATCGCCCTTCAAAGGCGCACCGCGCGGATCTTGCGTCAGGTTAAGAGCAGTCGTTGCCGGCAAAAGCTTTCTTCCGCCAATGTGATCGTAAAGGAAGAGGCCGAGGCGCAACAGCCAGGCGGGGCGCAATCCCTTGTGGTGCGGCAGTACGAAACGCAGCGGCCAGATGATATGGGGGGCGATTTTCCACAGAACTTCGCGCTCCATCAGCGCTTCGCGCACAAGCCGAAATTCATAATGTTCCAGATAGCGCAAACCGCCGTGAATGAGCTTTGTGGAGGCGGACGATGTGCCGCTGGCAAGATCATTCATTTCAGCCAGCAGGACTTTGTAACCTCTACCTGCTGCATCGCGCGCAATGCCGCAGCCATTGATACCGCCGCCGATGATCAGGATGTCGTAATCAAAGGAACTCATGGCTCGAACCTCTTGGGAATTAAGCTGCTTGGCTTGCGAGTTTGACGATGGCTGGTAGTGCCAGCGAGACGCCGGACAGAAACAGCAGAGCAAAGGCTGCGCGGCGCATGGCAACCGGTGAAAGGGGAGGGGGAAAGCGTTTTGCCAGATAGGTCGCGAGGATCACGACGGGAATGGCCGTTAATCCCCACCAGTAGGAGCTTGATGGCAGGTGCCCGGCGACCGTTACCATTCCGAGACGGATCAGCGCATTGGTCGCGAAGATGGCCACCAAAGTTTCCCGCACGGCGGAAGGCTTCAGCGGCTGGCGGTAGAAGTGATAAATCAGCGGTGGCCCGGCAGTGGAAAAGAGACCACCCATGACGCCCGCCGCAGCGCCAAAAACACCGAAGGAGACAGGTCCGGACATCTTCGGCAGCGGTTCCGGCTTGAGAGAAAGCTGGATGCTGGAAACGACGATGACAAGACCGAGCACGATCTTGAGCCAATCGAGTGATGCGGCCATCATCAGCCCGAGCAGCCAGTAGCCAAGCCCGAGAAACACCAGACTGGCCGCAAGGGCAGGAACGAACTGTCTGATGGCGACCTCTCGCCAGCCCTTTGCAAGCACCTGAACAGCATTGACCACAACCAGAATGCTCACCAGAACGGCGGCATCCGGCAGGGGCACCACGCCGGTCAGTCCGACCCCACCCATCATGATGAGACCGAGCGCAAAACCGGTGAGTGTCTGGGTATAGGCGGCCACGAAGGCTATGGCCAAAAGGCCCGCCAGACCGGAGAGGTCCATTGTCAGAGTGTCCGCATCGCTTCGAACAGAGAGGTATCAGACGCAGACGCGCGGTAGAAAACCGGCGGCTGACCAAGCGGTGCAGGCACGGTCACCGACTGCGCGCCCTCGTATGTCGCACCTGTCCAGACATGCACCCAGGTCTCGCCTTCCGGCAAGTACAGTGTCCGCTCGCTCTGTCCTGCCTGCCAGACCGGTGCCACGAGAAGGTCCCGACCGTAGAGGTAGCTGTCCTGAATGGCATAGGTGTTGCGGTCATTTTCATGATGCAGGAACAGCGGGCGCTGAACCGGCAGTCCCGTCGCCGCGGCCTCTTCCGAAAGCTTCCGGAGGTAAGGTGCCAGATGTACGTAGATCGAAGTCATGCGGGCAAAATGCGAAAGGACTTCCGCATCCTGATCGATCTGCACGTTATCGCGCGGCCGGTTGCCTTCGTGGCTGCGCATGACCGCCGTGAAGGCTGCCATTTCTGCCCAGCGCATGATGAGTTCCGGCGTGCGGACATTGCCAAACAGGCTGGTATAGCCACCAATATCGGAATGGTGATAGGCATTGCCCAGCAGACCGGAAGAGAGCGCGCCGCACATCACGGTAACCAGCCCATCGTGGCGCGAGAAATCGACCGACTGATCGCCGCCCCAGAGCAGCGGGCAATGAGCCTGGACGCCGGTGAAGCCTGCGCGCATGAAAAACAGGGCCTCGCCAGTCTTGCCGCGGCTTGTCACCGCCTTGGCGTTTACTTCCGCCCACAGCGTTGGCCAGGCATTGTGCATCAGCTTGGCATCCACGCCGTTTGCCAGTTTCACGTCGATGGGTAGATATTCGCCGAAATCGGCCATCCAGCCGGACAGGCCGTAATCCAGCATATTCTTGCCGATGACTTCTTCTGCGAACCAAGCGGCGGCTTCTGGATTGGTGAAATCCACCACACCGCAATCGAACTCGCCGAAATCGACGAGAGCTGTTTTTCCTGCCTCGTCCTTTGCGAAATAACCCTTCTCATCGGCAATCGGATAAAGCGGGCCATCCACGCAAAGATAGGGGTTCACATAGCCGAGGAAGCGGATGCCTTCATTGTTCAATTCGGCAATTTTCTCGCGCAGGTTCGGATAGCGGGTTTCATTTGCCTGCCAATCCCAGAACAGGCGTGCGCCGAAGGAGGTGTGGCGAAGACCGACCCAATCCTCACACCACAGCCCCGATACCTTGACACCTGCCGCTCGCATTTTTTCCATACGGGCAAAGGAGTTTTCACCGTCCTTCAGGCCCAGGATTGCACCCCCATAAACCCATTCCGGCAGCTTTGGCTGTCGACCGAAGCGGCTCGAAAGCTGGCCAACAAGCTCGATAAAGCTATCGGCTGTGAAAAGTTCCAATCGCTCGGGGATGGCCCAAACTTCGATTTCATGAAATCCGTCACGGCGGAAATCGAATACAGAATAGGCGGTCGTTTCCACGTGCAGCGCATATTTGCGCGAAGAGATATAGGTGGGTTGCGGATAGTTGGTGTTGTAGTAATCGCCGCCCGCCTTGCCGCTTACATCCGACTTGAAGGTGATCTCGGTCGTTTTATCTCGGCCTACGCCCGGCTCGGAGGTCCAGAGAGGAAAGCGGCGTCCCTTCATGTCGAAGTAGGACATCTGTTCGCCGCCGCCCCAAACGTGTTCGTCCGGCTCTGCGCTGATGCGCAGCCAGACCCGGTTTATGCTGCTGTCCAGAGCCGTTGTCAGGATGTGGTTGTCTTCGATGGTCAAAGCGAAACGGGCAGGCAGGCCTTCCGCAACCGCAAATTCAATGCGCTTGCCGGACACCGTAACGTGAGACAGCGCAGTGCGCTCGACCACATAATCCTCGATGTCGAAATTGCCGCGATACATATCCATGCGCTCTTCGCCCTTGCCGACGAAAAGGGCGGGTGCGGTGGCGGTGTGACGCAGAATCTCGCGGCCCTGAAGAGAGAGGACGAAACCACCGGGGATGAGATCGAGTTGCATGGAGGTAATCCTTAATTCTGTGTCAGACCGGCATCGACGACGAAGTTTGCGCCGGTGCAACCGTTGCTCTCATCGGAGCCGAGGAAGAGGGCAAGACGTGCAACATGGCTTGCGTCCAGGCGGAACTTCAGAGCTTGGAGATCAATGAATTGCTGGTTCTGTTCCGGGCTGGTCCAAAGCTTCAATTGCCGTTCCGTCACGATGGCGCCGGGGACAATGCAGTTGACGCGGATAGATGAGGGGCCAAGCTCACGTGCCAACGTCTTTGTCATGCCATTGATGGCCGCCTTCGAGGTGGTATAGCCGATCATGCCCGGACGTCCGCGCATCCAGGAAATGGAGCCGAACATGATAATCGAGCCGCCACCGGCCTCGGCCATGCCCTTCTGGACGGCCTGCGTGACGAAAAACTGGTGATCGAGATTGAGTGCCAGCGCGCGACGCCAGTAATCCGGCTCGACCTCATCCATCGCGTGTCGGTCGTCCTTGCCAGCATTGTTGAGGAGAACGCCGACCGCGCCGTGATCCTTCTCGATGCGCGCAACCGTCTCACGTAGAAGCGGCACATCGGTGAGGTCGCAAGGATAGAAGGTTGCGCCTGTGGCTGCAGCCGTTGCTGCGCCAGCGCTTTCATCGATGTCGATAAAAGAAACGCGCGCTCCCTGACTGCGATAGGCCTTTACCATCTCCTCGCCAATGCCCGTGGCGCCTCCTGTAATCAAAACATGGCGATCCGCGAGCGAGCGATACAGAACGGTGTCATAGGAAGCGGGCATGATGCGTGTTTCTCAGGCTTCTGGATTGAAAAGCGGCTTGGCCAAGCCGGGGACATCAGTGCGCATGGCAAAAAGCGCACCTGAAAGAGGATATTCGGCCAACTCTTCCTCTGGCCGTCCGATGCTGGCACTCGTGCAATAGAGCGTCTTGAGATCGGGACCGCCAAAGGTAACCATGGTCGGGCATTTGGCTGGTACGGGATATTCGCCAATCAAAGCGCCATCGGGCGTGTAGCGCTGAACGCGTCCACCTTCGAAGAGCGCGGTCCAGTAGCAGCCTTCGGCATCCACCGCACCGCCGTCCGGTCGTCCCTTGTCCGTCTCGGAGCCGAACCGGGCGAAGAGCTGCCGGTTGGTCGCCTCCCCGGATGCGACATCGTAATCGTAGGTGAAGAGGGAGTAACGCAGTGTATCGGAGTGATAGAGGCGCTTGCCATCCGGCGAGAAAGCAACCCCGTTAGAGGTCAGCAGGCCGCCCGCAAGTTTTTCAAGTCCACGCGCATCGCAGCGGTAGAGACTCGCGATGCCCCGCTCCCTGGTTTCATCCACCGTGCCAGCGATAAAGCGCCCGGCCGGGTCCACCATGCCGTCATTGAACCGGCTGATCGATTGATCCTCCGGATTGGCGGCGAGTTTGCGTAACAACTCGCCACGGCTTGAAATCAGCCAGATTCCGGAGCGAAGACCCGCGACAAAGCCGCCGCCGTGGGCAAGACCGATGCAGCCGACTTCCTCGGGCAGAGTGAGCGTATCCAGCGCGTTCGATGACGGATCGAACCGATGGATGCGGCTTTTTTTAATATCGACGAAGTAAAGCACCTGCTCTTCGACTGACCAGATCGGGCACTCTCCCAATGCGGCTTTGACATCCAGAACAAGCTCGAATCCGGTTTGCACGGTCGATTTCCTCAATAGGCTGCGGTTGGTGCGGCTGCGGGTTTGGTTTCGCCCTTCATCTGCGACAGCCAATCGTTCGCACGGCCGGTCATCATGGCAATATCGGACGCAATGGCCGCATAGTCATAGCCATAGCCGATAAAGCGTTTCACCATGTCCGGGTTCGGGCCTACGATGCCGATCGGCTTGCCAGCCGCATGCGCGTCCTTCGCCGCCTTCTCGATCAATGCCTGTACCTCGGGGTGAGCGATGTTGCCGATATGCCCCATTGCAGCCGAGAGATCGCCCGGGCCGACGAACAGAGCGTCGATGCCTTCGACAGCTGCGATTTCAGGCAAGCGCTCGATTGCCTCCGGCGTTTCCAGCTGAACGATGGTGCAAACATCCTCGTCTGCACTCTTGAGGTAGTTCGGAATGGTGCCGAACTTGGAGCCGCGATGAACGGCCGCCACGCCACGAATGCCATGCGGCGGATAGCGGGTGTAGGAAGCTGCAGCCTTGGCCTCTTCCGCGGTCTGAACAAAAGGCAGCATGACCGTCCGTGCGCCGGCATCCATGCAACGCTTCACGAGCACCTGATCGTTCCAGGCAAGACGCACGACCGCATCAGCAGGGGTGCAGCCAATGGCGCGCAGAATATGGGCCAGATCGGACACCTCGATTGGCACATGTTCCATATCCACGACGAGGAAGTCGAAGCCCGAATAACCAAGAGCCTCTGCGCTGGCGGGCGCGGCGGCCATCAGCCAGGTGCCGAGCGGCGTAGGGCGGGTTTTATCGGACAACCAGGATTTGAAAGGATTGAGCTTGCTCATCAGATTGTCCTTTAAAAGATGACCGGATCGGGCACGGTTTTCGTGCCGCTCAGGAAGTCGAAATCGCAGCCCTCATGGGCCTGGCTCACATGCTGCTGGTAAAGAGCAGCGAAGGAACGCTCGTAGATGCGTGCAGTTGGCTTCCACTCGGCACGGCGGGCAGCAAGTTCTTCCTCGCTCACCTTCATGTTGATGGTGCCTGCAACGACATCCAGCTCGATAAGGTCGCCGGTCTTGACCAGCGCCAGAGGTCCGCCGACAGCGGCTTCCGGCGAAACGTGCAAAATGCATGTGCCATAATGGGTGCCGCTCATGCGGCCATCGCAAATACGCACCATGTCGCGCACGCCCTGCTTCAACAGCTTCTTCGGGATAGGAAGATTACCCCATTCAGGCATTCCCGGTGCACCCACGGGGCCAGCGTTGCGAAGGATGATGACCGTGTCCTCGGTGACATCGAGATCCGGGTTATCCAGCGTCTTGTTCATGGTTGCCGGATCATCGAAGACAATGGCCGGACCGACATGCTTCAGGAATTTCGGATTGGCGGCAGACGACTTCATCACTGCGCCATTCGGAGCCAGATTGCCGCGCAGCACTTCCAGCGTCTTGCCCTTGGAGAGCGGCACGACAGGATTGCTTTCGTCGCGGATCACATCATCGTTCCAGCATTCCGCATCGGCAATATTCTCGCCAATGGTCCTGCCGTTGACCGTTGGGCGGGAAAGATCGAGATGATGCGAAAACTTCTTGAGAAGTGCGTTCAGGCCGCCCGCGAAGTAGAAGTCTTCCATCAGATATTCGCCGGACGGGAATACGTTGGCGGCCACCGGAACCTTGCCCGCCATGGCGGACATGTCATCCAGTGTCAACTCAACGCCCGCGCGCTTTGCCATGGCAACCAGATGAACCGCTGCATTGGTGGAGCCGCCCAGCGCCATATAGGCAACGAGGCCGTTGAGGAAGGTTTCCTTGCTCAGAATGTCGGAAGGTTTCAGATCCTCCCAGACCATTTCGACAATGCGGGTGCCGCAGAGCGAGGCCATGCGAGGATGGCCGGAATCGGTTGCAGGTATGGATGAAGCACCCGGCAAGGTCATGCCCATGGCATCCACAATCGAAGTCATGGTGGAAGCCGTGCCGATTGTGTTGCAGGTTCCGGCTGAGCGCGTCATCCGGCTTTCCAGATCGACCCAGTCATCCTTCGTAATGTTACCCGCCCGCAATTCGTCCCAATACTTCTTCGTATGGGTGCCTGCGCCGGTTTTAATGCCGCGCCACTGTCCGTTGGACATGGGACCGGCTGGGCAGTAGATCACCGGGAGATCCATCGAGAATGCGCCCATCAACAGTCCCGGCGTGGACTTGTCGCAGCCGCCGAGAAGAACGGCGCCGTCAATCGGGTGTGAGCGCAGCAGTTCTTCGCATTCCATCGCAAGGAAGTTGCGATAGAGCATGGTCGTCGGCTTCACCATGACCTCGCCGACGGAAAGAGCCGGCATTTCCACCGGATAGCCGCCTGCCTGCCAGACGCCGCGTTTGACGGCTTCGGCGCGATCGCGAAGATGCGCATGGCACGGGCTCATCTCGCTCCAGGTGTTGATGATGCCAATGACGGGACGCCCCATGAACTCTTCGCGCCGCATACCCATCTGCTGTGTGCGTTGGCGATGTGCGAAACCGCGCATGTCATCGGAAGCAAACCAGCGCTGGCTGCGCAGTTCGGACAATTCTTTTCTCTTTGTCATCTCGATTATCCCTTGATGCCACCCGCTGTGAGGCCCGAGACCACGCGTTCCTGGAAGATGACAATCAGGATTGCGACCGGAACGATGCCAACGACCAATGCGGCGGAAATGACCGGCCACGGGAAGGCGAATTCGCCCTGATAGAGCTGAATTCCGACCGGCAAGGTGCGCAGCGCAGGGTTCGAGTTGAAGGACAGTGCCAGAAGGAACTCGTCCCAGGCATTAACGAAAGCGAGAATGCCTGCCGTAAACACACCCGGAGCGCAGAGCGGCACAACCACCTTGAACAGAGCGCCAAGGCGGGTGCAGCCATCGATCATGGCGGCATTTTCCAGGTCGCGCGGAATGCCTTCGAAGAACGAAACCAGCATCAGCGTGCAGACCGGCAGCGACAAGACCGTGTAGGGCAGGATAAGCGCGATCCAGCTGTTGAGCAGGTTCAACGCACGCATGATCTCGAACAGAGGAACAAGCAGTGTGACGAGCGGGAAGGTGGAAACCGCGATGATCAGCGACAGGATCAAGCCACGATACTTCAGGTTCAACCGGGCAAGCGCATAAGCGGCCAGCACCGAGACCAGCAGCGTCAGGCATGTGGAGAGCAGCGCCACCATGAAGCTGTTGAACAGGAAAATGTGGAGCGGCTGATCCGAAAAGGCCTGCATATAGTTGGCAATGGTCGGCTGATGCGGAAACCATGTGATGGGTTTTACCGTCAGTTCCGCTTCCGTCTTCAGCGAGGTGAAGAGGATCCAGAGTGCCGGGAACATGCCGTTGACCAGCAGAATCGCGGCAGCAATGAAACGCAGCGGCTTGCCGGAAAAGAAAGAGGCGGAGCCGGAGGAGGCGACTTGGCTCATGAGTTTACTCCTTGGTCCGGATGATGCGGAGATAGACGGCGGTCACACACATAGAGAGGGCAAACATGACGACGGCAAGCGCAGAGCCATATCCAAGATCCAGGAACGAAACGGTGTTTTGGTGGATGTACATGGCAAGCGTTGCTGTCGAGGTGCCGGGGCCGCCACCCGTCATCATGTAGGGAATGTCAAAGGTTTGCAGAGCCGTGATGGTGCGGAAGATAAGCGCCACGACAATGGATGGCTTGAGAAGCGGCAGCGTTATCTCGAAAAACTGGCGGATGCGCCCGGCCCCATCCACATCGGCGGCCTCATAAAGCGAGCGGGGAATGGTCTGCAATCCTGCCAGGATGATCAGTGCCATAAAGGACGAGGTCTTCCAGATGATAGTAAGACAGATCGCTGCGAAAGCCAGATTCGGCGAGTTGAACCAGATAACCCCTTCAATGCCGAAACGGGCCAGTACATCGTTGACCACGCCATATTCCGAGTGGAAGAACCAGGCGAAGATCAGGCCCGCGAAGGAAAGCGGCAAAGCCCACGGGATGAGAAGGGAGAGGCGAACCGGCCATTGCACGCCGAAGGGCAGATTGGCAAGAAGTGCCAAAGCTAGCCCAACAAGCAGAGCGCCGGGAACGGTAATCAGCGTGATCAGAACCGTGTTCCAGGTGGTTTCCCAAAACACCGGATCGGTGAACATCAGCTGGTAGTTCTCAAAGCCTACGAATTCAGCAGGAAGGCCTGATGTCAGCGATAGGCTAAAGAAACTGGTATAAGCCAGTCGCAGCACAGGATAGACAATGATCAGCGACAGCAGGATAGCAGCCGGAGCCAGTAGCAGGACAGCAAGGGCGCGGTCGCTGAGATCGAGAAACTTCACCCAGCCTGGCTGTTGTTTTTCAATCCGCTGACTGGTGGCGATGGTTTGAGTGTTCACCTTGGCTGCTCCCGCGAAGACTCGTCGGCAAAAGAAATCCTGCGCGCTCCCATAAGAAGCCGCGTGACAGGAATATTGGACGGAGAGGGCGAGTAACCCTCTCCGGATTGTGCAAGTTCAGGACCGGATCAGCGGATGATTCGGCGAAGACGCGCTTCGATCTGAGCGGCACCTTCTTCCGGCGTCGTGACACCGGCGAGAACGGCATTCACCGTGGTGCGTATGACTTCGCTCACTTCATTGTAGCGCGGTGTGACCGGGCGCGGCTTGGCTGTTTCTACAACCTGCTTTGCATCGGCAAACCACGGAGCGGCTTTCAGAACCTCTGCATCCTGATAGAGAGCCGGATAGGTCGGCAGCAGAGATCCGTTCACAGCCATATACTTGGAGGCATCCTGGCTGGAGAGATATTCAACCAGCTTCTTGGCGGCATCCTGGTTCTTGGAATAGGCGGAAACGCCCCATTCCCACCCACCGAGGCAGGTTGCCTGCTCGCCACCCGCGATAGCCGGAAGACGCGTAACGCCAACCTTGCCCGCAACAGCGGATTCCTTGCCCTGAGCCTGCGCCCATGCATAAGACCAGTTTACCGCGAAGACCGCATTACCGGCCTGGAATTCCTTGCGGGTGTCATCCGTTGCGACTTCGGCAATGTTCTTCTTGGATACGCCTTCATCCACAAAGCTCTTCCACAGCTTCAGAGAGTTGACGGCCGCATCCTTGTCGAAGGTCAGCTTGCCATTGTTGACGAGCGTTTTGCCCTGGCTCCAGTATGGCAGCAGGAAGGTACAGACGGCACCTTCAATTGCCTTGCCCTGGAAAGAAAGGCCCTGCAGATCGGCGTTGTTCTCGCCGCCATTGATCTTCTTTACAGCAGCTTTCAGCTCGTCCCAGGTCTTCGGCGGCTCAATGCCGTATTTTTCCAGAAGGTCCTTGCGGTAGTAAAGGAACATCGAGTCCGCAAAGGCAGGCAGGGCAACAACCTTGCCGTCAACCGTGTTTGCTTCCGCATAGGCTGGCAGATAGACCGACATGTCCTTGCCTTCGAAAGGCGAGGTCCAGCCGGCTGCAGCAAACTGTGCCGGGCGAATGACGTCAAGGATCAGAACATCGAGGGAGCTATCCTTCGCGGACATGATCGTGTTGAGGTACTGAGCCTGCGCCTCGGAGGTGTTGCCTCCGGTCTCGATAGAGACCTTCGTGCCCGGGTTCGCGGCTTCGAATTGATCCAGAACCTTGCGCCAGACCTGAGGCTGATGCTGGCTGGAAATATAAACTTTCAATTCCGTATCGGCAAAAGCCGGGGCGGCAAAGCCGAGAATGCTGGCAGCTAGCAGTGTGCCAGTCAAACGCTTGATCATCATGGTCTCTCTCCCAGGTATAACAAGTTCAAAACGAGTGGGTCTCCGCCGTCCAGAGTTCAGGCGATGGCGCGTTCCGTTGCGGCATCGAAAAGGTGAACCTTCGTCGGGTCAAGTCCAAGCCGAAGCTCGGTATCAGGCTCCGGGCGCATTTCCGGCGGCATACGCGCCGTCAGCATCTCGCCGCCGATTGCAAAGTGGACGAGGGTATCGGAACCGAGGGGCTCGACGACCTGAACCTTGGCCGTCAGGGTCATTGCCGGATCGGCAACGGTTACGAAGTGCTCTGGGCGGATGCCAACAATGACTTCGCGGCCGTTTTCGACAACCTGCTTGTCGGATGCCAGGGCGGATAGCGGAATGCAGTCGCCGTTGGCGAATACAAGCGAGCCTTCCTGCACCTTTGCCCGGGCGAAATTCATGGCGGGCGAGCCGACGAAGCCGCCGACGAAAACGCTTTGCGGCTTGTTGTAAACCTCATCCGGCGTGCCGACCTGCTCGATATCGCCGCCCCGCAGAATAACGATCCGGTCCGCCAGCGTCATCGCCTCCACCTGATCATGGGTCACGTAGATGATCGTGGTGCCGATCTGCTGATGCAGCCGTTTGATCTCGGTGCGGACCTGGCCGCGCAATTTTGCATCGAGGTTGGACAGTGGCTCATCGAAGAGGAAAACCTGCGGGCGGCGAACAATGGCGCGACCCATGGCGACGCGCTGACGCTGACCGCCTGACAATTGGCCCGGACGGCGGTCCAGAAGATGTGCGATGCCGAGCATTTCAGCAGCTTCGTTGATGCGGCCTTCCGCATCCTTTACCGAAACGCCGCGAACCTTCAGACTGAAGCCCATATTTTCTCGCACTGTCTTGTGCGGATAAAGAGCATAGTCCTGAAAAACCATGGCGATGTCGCGCTCGCGTGGCGCAAGCTTGTTGACTATGCGCTCACCGATGCGGATTTCGCCGCCGCTGATTGTTTCCAGGCCCGCCACCATGCGAAGGGTGGTGGATTTGCCGCAACCGGAGGGGCCGACAAAAACGACGAACTCCCCATCCTGAATTTCAAGGTCGATGCCCTTGACGATCCGGAGCGAGCCGTAGCTCTTTTCGAGTTTGCGAAGGCTGACAGAAGCCATGGAAATCCTCCCCGCACGGCGCACCCACAGCGCCGCATTCTGCAATTTTCGGCGATCATAGCGCTACGATTGACAATTGCAATGCCTGTGTGTGGTTTTCCTTTTATTCTTTCAAAAGGGGGCATCGAAACGCGCCTATGGCGAAATTTCGTTGCCATCTCGCCTTATTCCTGCACAATACACTCCTTACAAGACAGATCATTGACGATCATGTATTTTCGCAGCGCTATGCAGGAGGGGGTATGGCAGATCAGGTGAAGGAAGCGATTTCTCGTCCGCAGCGTCGTCGCCGCAAGATGCAAAGTATCACCATGATGGATGTGGCGGAGCATGCAAAGGTTTCGCCTTCCACAGTTTCCCTTTATCTTCGCCGTCCTGAGGCTGTTTCGGCAAGTGCGGGCAGTTCCATAGCGCGCGCAATCGACAAGCTGAATTATGTCCCCAATCTGGTCGCGGGTGGTCTGGCTGCGGCCTCATCGCGCGCAGTCAGCATCATCGTTCCTTCTGTCCGCAATGCCTTCTTTGCCGAAACCGTGGCGGCCATGCAAACGGCGCTGCGCAAGGAGCGTCTGCAAGTTATCCTCGGTCACACCGAGTATGACGAGAAAGAAGAGGAAGATCTCGTCCGAACGGCCCTATCCTGGGCGCCGGCTGCGGTCGTCTTGACCGGCCTTTCGCACAGCGAGGCAACGCGCAAGATGCTTGCCAAGGCCACTGTTCCGGTTATCGAGATATGGGAACTGGGCGGTGTGCAAATCAATACGGCGATTGGCTTTCACCATGATCAGGTCGGCATTGCCTCCGCGAAGCATCTGATTCATGAGGGGCGGCGCAACCTCCTGTTTCTGGGAGCGCGCATGCACGAAGACAGGCGCGCAAGACAGCGTTGCGACGGGTTTGTCTCAGCCGCGAGAGAGGCAGGCGTAAAGGTGGATATGGTCCAGCATCCGGCACCGTCATCCGCCGAGGTCGGAGCGATGCTGCTGGCAGAGGCCATCGAGATGCACCCTGATGTTGACGGGATTGCCTGTTCCAACGATCACGTTGCACTTGGTGTCTTGTTTGAGTGTGAGCGTCTGGGGATTGCAGTGCCGGATCGTCTGGCGGTTATCGGTTTTGGCGATCTGAGCTTCAGCGCCGCCTGCAACCCGTCGCTGAGCACGATCAGGCCTTCTGGCGATCTGATAGGCCGGGAAGCTGCCCGCCTGATTGTGGATCATATGGCGGGCAAGGAATTGGAGCGCGACACCAGCATTGATACCCGGTTTACGCTTCTGCACAGGCGCAGTAGCTGATCGACCTCACTTCCTCTTGATTTCAGCGATGAGCACAGAGCCGGAACCAGCTATAGTTACCTCCGGCTCATGCGGTTCGATGAGAAGCGAATCGTGCTTTGCGAGGCTTGTCTGCGCAGGTTTGGCTCCTTCGTCGAGGCATAGAACCAGCCTCAGATGCGGGGATGGTTCCAGCGTCAGTGGTAGGATATGCCGCTTGACCGAATGGTCGCACAGACCGCGCCTTGTCATGACATTCAGATCCACGACGGTTCCGTCCAGCAGCCTGGCGAATGTCTGCTTGTCCGCCGGAAACGCCAGCGGTTCCGATGTCGGCGAAAGCCGGTAAAGGGGCTCTCCCTCTATAGCCAGTTCCATCCCCTCACCGGAAAGGATGGTCAGTGTTCTGTCTATGCCCGGAAAAGACGAAAAGGGGCCATCTGTTGCAACAGTTGCCATGCTGATGCGCCAGTGAAAATCGGAAAGATCCGCATTGGCGGGAAAGACGGCGATTTGCGCCGTCTCACCACCACCGTTCTTCCAGGGCATACGAATGTATTCTGCCGCGCGAAGAACCTGCATGGTTCAGTTACCAAGAATGCCGGGAAGCCGCAGGCCCTTTTCCTTGGCGCAATCCAGGGCAATGTCATAGCCCGCATCCGCGTGGCGCATGACGCCCGTGGCCGGATCGTTCCAAAGCACGCGCTCAAGCCTGCGGGCCGCATCATCGGTGCCATCTGCGCAGATCACCATGCCGGAATGTTGGCTGAAGCCCATTCCAACGCCGCCACCATGATGCAACGAAACCCAGGTTGCGCCCGAGGCACAGTTGAGCAGCGCATTCAGCAACGGCCAATCGGAAACGGCATCGGAGCCGTCTTTCATCGCTTCGGTTTCGCGGTTCGGCGAGGCAACCGAGCCTGAGTCGAGGTGATCGCGACCGATGACGACCGGAGCTTTCAATTCGCCATTGCGCACCATTTCGTTGAATGCAAGCCCCAGCTTGTGGCGGTCTCCAAGGCCGACCCAGCAAATGCGTGCGGGCAGACCCTGGAAGGAAATGCGCTCACGCGCCATGTCCAGCCAGTTATGCAGATGCTTGTTATCGGGCAGCAGTTCCTTCACCTTGGCATCCGTCTTGTAGATATCTTCCGGATCGCCTGAGAGGGCGGCCCAGCGGAAGGGGCCAATGCCGCGGCAGAACAGCGGACGAATATAGGCAGGAACGAAGCCGGGGAAGGCGAAGGCGTTTTCGAGACCTTCTTCCAATGCGAGCTGGCGGATATTGTTGCCATAATCGAGCGTCGGCACGCCCCTGTTCCAGAAATCCACCATGGCCTGCACATGCACTTTCATGGAAGCACGCGATGCCACTTCCACGGCCTTCGGGTCGGATTCCTGCTTGGCGCGCCACTCGGCTACGGTCCAGCCAGCGGGAAGATAGCCATGGATTGGATCGTGAGCAGACGTCTGGTCGGTCACGATATCCGGCTTCACGCCGCGACGAACCAGTTCCGGGAAGATCTCAGCGGCGTTTCCGAGAAGGCCGACGGATTTTGCCTCGCCCGCTTTGGTCCATTGATCGATAAGCGCCAGTGCCTCATCCAGAGTGTGCGCTTTGGCATCGACGTAACGGGTGCGAAGGCGGAAATCGATACGCGTTTCATCACATTCCACCGCAAGGCAGCAAGCGCCAGCCATGACAGCGGCGAGAGGCTGTGCGCCGCCCATGCCGCCGAGACCGCCAGTGAGGATCCACTTGCCCTTCAGATTGCCGCCGTAGTGCTGGCGTCCGGCCTCTACAAAGGTCTCATAGGTTCCCTGCACGATGCCTTGCGTGCCGATATAAATCCACGATCCGGCGGTCATCTGGCCGTACATGGCAAGGCCCTTGCGGTCCAGCTCGTTGAAGTGATCCCAGGTTGCCCAGTGAGGCACGAGGTTGGAGTTGGCGATGAGCACGCGTGGCGCGTCCTTGTGGGTGCGGAACACCCCGACCGGCTTGCCGGACTGGACGATCAGCGTCTCCTCTTCCGTCAGTGTCTTCAGCGTCTCGACGATCCGGTCAAAATCGTCCCAGGTGCGGGCTGCACGGCCAATGCCGCCATAAACGACCAGTTCATGCGGGCGCTCTGCGACATCGGGATCGAGATTGTTCATCAGCATGCGCAGCGGCGCTTCGGTCATCCAGCTTTTGGCGGAGAGTTCTGTTCCGGTCGCGGCGCGAACGTCACGAATATTATGGCGTGGGTTGCTCATCGTCTGGTCCCCTTGTTCTTCAGCTCGAACGCAATGGCTTCGATTTTTGTGAGAATAGTCTTTAAATGGACGCGCAGCCTCTCCGCTTTCGCGGTGTCATAGGTGAAGGGAGGTGCCTCGCTGCGCAGATGCGTGGATTGCGCCAACTCCATCTGAATGGCGTGAATGCCAGCTTGCGGCGTTCCGTAGTGGCGCGTCGTCCAACCCCCTTTGAACCGCCCGTTGAGGATTGACGTGTAATTATCTGCATCCGCCGCAACGTCTCTGACTGCGGCTTCGATCGCCGGATCGCAGGTGCGCCCCATATCGGTGCCGATGTTGAAATCCGGCAGCTTGCCATCAAACAGAAACGGAACGTGAGAGCGGATCGAATGGCAGTCATAGAGCACGGCAATGCCGTGTTCAGCCTTCACACGCTCGATCTCGGCGCGAAGCGCGTCGTGGTAGGGCGCGTGGAAATCCATCAGAGCGATGCGGATATCCGCCGTAGTTGGCTCTTCGCCCTGCTTCCAGATGGCTTGGCCGTCGAAATCCGTGCGCGGAACAAGATCCGTCGTATTCTGGCCGGGATAAAGACTGTTGCCGGAAGGATCGCGGTTTGCGTCGATGACATAGCGATGGAATGTGGCGCGCACGGTGGTCGCATCTGGCAAAAGCCCTGCGTAAAGCTCGTGAATATGCCAATCCGTATCGGCCAGCAGCTTTCCGTTATCGTTCAGACGATCCCAGATATCCGGGGGAACGTCTGTGCCCGTATGTGGAAAGGCCAGAATGACCGGCGAGCTGCCATGGGTGACTTCGAAGACGCTCATCTTTATCCCTCCAGCGCGGGCAGCAAGCCATCCGAGACGCTGGCCGTGAGCGCGCCACTGGCCACAAGCTGGCCGGCCGCTTCCAGATCCGGTGCCATGAAGCGATCTTCTTCGAGCGTCGGAACAACTTGGCGCAGTGCCGTCATGGCCTTCTGCAGTTCCGGGCTTGTCGTGAGCGGCGCGCGGAACTCAACGCCCTGTGCTGCCGTCAGGGCCTCGATGCCGATGATGGAGAAGAGATTCTCGGTCATCTGGAGCAGACGCCGTGCACCATGGCATGCCATGGAAACGTGATCCTCCTGGTTGGCTGAAGTCGGCGTGGAATCCACCGAGGCCGGGTGCGACATCTGCTTGTTTTCGCTCATCAAGGCCGCAGAAGTGACTTCTGCAATCATCAACCCGGAGTTCAGCCCCGGCTTCTTGGCGAGAAACGCGGGCAGTCCGTAGGACAGGGCAGGATCGACAAGCAGTGCGATACGCCGTTGGGCAATCGCCCCGATTTCACACACGGCAATGGCAATCTGATCGGCAGCGAAGGCAACCGGTTCCGCGTGGAAATTGCCGCCGGAAACGACGCTGTCATCCGACAGAACGAGCGGATTGTCCGTCACGGCATTGGCTTCGATTTCCAGCGTGCGGCCAGCCATGCGCAACAGATCCAGGCAGGCACCATCCACCTGCGGTTGACAACGAATGCAGTAGGGGTCCTGTACCCGTTCGTCGCCTTCCAGATGGCTTTGGCGGATAACCGAGCCTTCCAGCAGACGACGAAGGGCTGCGGCTGTGTCGATCTGCCCCTTATGGCCGCGCAGCGTATGAATGTCTTCGGTGAAGGGGGCGGAGGAGCCCATCGCGGCATCGGTTGATAGCGCGCCGGTGATAAGTGCTGCCTGTGCTGCACGATGCGCCCGGAAAAGGCCCGCCAGAGCAAGGCCGGTGGAAGCCTGAGTTCCGTTGATGAGAGCCAGTCCCTCTTTCGCAGCCAGCGTAACGGGTGCGAGGCCCGCGCGGCGAAGCGCTTCGCCACCCTGCAATCTCTCACCCTTGTAGAAGGCTTCTGCCTCGCCCATCATCACCGCAGCCATGTGCGCCAGAGGGGCAAGATCGCCGGATGCGCCGACAGAACCTTTCTCGGGAATGAGAGGCGTTACCCCTTTTTCCAGCATGCCTTCGATCAGGCGGATCAGGTCCAGACGGACGCCGGATGCCCCGCGGCCCAAGGAAATGAGCTTCAAGGCCATGATCAGCCGGACGATGTTTTCCGGCAGCGGAGAGCCGACGCCACAGCAATGGGAAAGGATGAGATTGCGCTGAAGGGTGGCAGTATCGGCGGCATCAATCTTGATGGAAGCGAGTTTTCCAAAGCCGGTATTGATGCCGTAGACGGGCTCGTTGCCTGCGGCAATCGCGGCTATGCGGGCCGCGGCCCTTTCAATCCTGGCATCGAAGCTGCGATCCAGAACGGCAGCGTCTCCGTGCCAGTAGATGCGGGCAAGGTCTGTCAGTTCCACGCTGCCTGGGTGAAGAACTATGGTCATTCAAATCTCTCCTGCCATCAAAGTTGAGGTGATGTGGCCGTTCCAAACCCTTGCACGCAGCGGGTTGAAGCCCATTCGGTAGACAAGCTCTGCGGGGCGATCGATGTCCCACACTGTGAAATCGGCGGCTTTGCCGACCTCGAGGGTTCCGGTTTCGGCAGAAATTCCCAAGGCACGGGCAGCCTCACGGGTTACGCCAGCAAGGCATTCATCCACCGTCAGCCCAAAAAGCGTGGCACCCATGTTTATCGTGAGCAGGAGTGAGGTGAGGGGAGATGTGCCTGGATTGCTATCGGTCGCGAGAGCAATGGCAGCGCTCTCCCGACGCAGCGCCCCTATCGGAGGCAATTGTTTTTCCCGCAATGTGTAGAAGGCGCCGGGAAGAAGCACTGCGACCGTGCCTGCCTGAACAAGCGCCGGGATGTCTTCCTCGGCCAGATATTCCAGATGATCGGCAGAAAGTGCGCCATAGGAGGCGGCAAGCCTTGCACCTTTCAGGTCAGAAAGCTGTTCTGCATGAAGCTTCACGGGAAGACCGAGCTTTCGCGCCTCATCGAATACCAGCGCTATCTCATCCCGCGAGAAGGCGATGCCTTCGCAGAAGCCATCCACCGCATCGACCAGCCCTTCAGCATGGGCAGCGTGCAGACCCGGAAGCGCGACTTCGCGGAGATAGTCACCATTGCGGCCCTTGTATTCCGAGGGTGTGGCATGGGCAGCAAGCCACGTGGTCGCGATGCGGATGGGCCGCATCTGGCCAAGTCTGCGTGCCGCACGCAGCATGTTCAGTTCGCCCTCAATGTTCAGAGCGTAGCCGGACTTGATCTCGACTGTGGAAACACCTTCAGCAATGAGCGTGTCCAACCGAGGCAGGGACTGTTCGACAAGTTGCTGAACATCGAGAGCGCGGGTTGCTTTCACCGAGGAGATGATGCCGCCGCCTGCGCGGGCAATCTCCTCATAGCTTGCCCCTGCAAGGCGCATTTCGAATTCCATGGCGCGATTGCCGCCGTAAACCAGATGCGTGTGGCAATCGATGAAGGAGGGCAGGAGCCAGCGGCCCCCGCAATCGATTTGACGAATATCTTTGGGGAGATCCTTTGGCAGCTGGCTCTCTGGCCCGACAAAGGCCAGGCGGCCATTCTGGACGACCACGGCTCCCTTTTCGATGGATGTGCCGTGCTTTGCCATGGTTGCGATGCGTGCATCGACCCATAGCGAAGGTGCGGGCTCTGCTGCTTTCCAAGTCTGCATTGAGCGATCTTTTTCCATATGGCTCCACCTTCCATTTGCGGATAATGTATAGACATGATAATGATCCACGCAAGCCAATTTTTTCCATCAGCCGACGGAGAACGCCGCCATGAGCCTTAGCCTCCACATCGAAAGCCTTTATTCGTCAGCAGGTTGGAGACAAAATGTTCGCCTGAAAATTGCTGGCGGACGCATAGAGACGATCGAAGAGGGAGTCTTGCCTGAGGCGCAGGACGAGAAGCATAAGGTTGTTGTTCCTGCTCTGCCAAACCTGCACAGCCATGCATTCCAACGAGCCATGGCAGGCCTTGCCGAAACACGCGGCCCTGGCAGTGACAGTTTCTGGAGCTGGCGCGAGTTGATGTATCGGTTGGCGCTGAGGTTCATGCCCGAACAGGTGGAAGCCGTGGCCAGCCAGCTTTACATGGAAATGCTGGAAGCGGGATTTGGCCGGGTCGGGGAGTTTCACTATCTGCATCACGATAGCGATGGCGGCCACTATGCCAATATTGCCGAGATGGCGGAACGCGTTGCGGCAGCCAGCGTCGAAACCGGAATTTCGCTCACGCTCCTGCCCGTGTTCTATGCGCATTCAGGCTTTGGCGCACAGCTGCCGACACCGGAGCAGCGCCGTTTTATTCATTCTGTCGATGATTTTGCGCTGCAGATGGATGCCTGCCGTGACCTCGTGAAACGGCTTCCTGATGGACGCCTGGGAATAGCGCCGCACAGCCTTCGCGCCGTCACGCCGGAAGAGTTGCACAGCATACTTCCACTTGCCGATGGCGGACCAATCCATATCCACGTTGCGGAGCAGACGCGGGAAGTCGAGGATTGCCTTCGGCACCTTGGTCGACGTCCTGTCGAGTGGCTGCTGGATGCTATGCCGGTCGATGCCCGCTGGTGCATGATCCACGCCACACATATGTCTGAGGCTGAAACCGTCAACCTTGCGAAAACCGGCGCAGTTGCAGGCCTTTGCCCTGTGACGGAGGCCAATCTTGGCGACGGCATTTTTGATGGCATCCGTTTCCGCAATGCCGGAGGTTTCTATGGTGTCGGCTCTGATTCCAACGTCCTCATTTCCGTGGCGGATGAATTGAGACAGCTTGAATATTCCCAGCGCCTCGGCGAACGCGTTCGCAATGCCATGGCACTACCGAATCAATCTACGGGCCGGGCGTTGTTCGAGGCCGCGCTCGCGGGCGGCACACGGGCACTGGCTGGACTAAAACCGCTGGAAGCAGGATCGATGGCTGATCTGGTTTCGCTGGATCTCTCTGCTGCGCCGTACCTTCGCGGCGATCAGATCCTTGATTCATGGATTTTCGGACAAGGAGTTTCGATTGACTGCGTATGGGTGAATGGCATCAGATGGGTAAGCCAAGGTCGGCACCACCAACGTGAGAAGATCAGCAGGAACTTCCGAACCGCCATGCAGGAGCTATTGCAGTTATGAGTGCAGAAAAAGACGGGACGCTCCACAGCCGTATTCTGGGCGATCTGGAGCAGAAAATCCTGTCCGGTGAATGGCCGCCGGGGCATCGTTTGCCCTTTGAGATCGACCTGGCCGCACACTATGGCTGCTCACGCATGACGGCGAACAAGGTGCTGACGCAACTTGCTCGATCCGGAATGATAGAGCGGCGTAAGAAGTCTGGCAGTTTCGTGGCCCAGCCTGTTGCACAGGCTGCGGTGCTCGAAATTCATGACATCGAAACCGAGGTGCGTTCCCTCAAGCAAGCCTATTCCTACCAACTCCTTTCCCAGCAGCAACGTGTCGCTGATCGGGAAGATCTGGCAAAGCTCGACGTGGAGGAAGGCGCGCCCATTCTGCAGCTGTCCTGCCTGCATTTTGCGGGTTCCAGCATTTTCTGCGTCGAGGATCGCCTGATCAACCTCGATGCCGTACCCGATGCGAAAGCTGCTGATTTTGAGAAAAATGCGCCGGGGCCTTGGCTTCTGGCCCGCGTTCCGTGGAATGCCGCTGAACATCGCATTCAGGCAATTGCCGCGACTGCGGAGACGGCCAGGCGCTTGCAGATCGCAAAGAACGCTCCCTGCCTGGTTATCGAGCGCCGCACCTGGGGCTCTGCCGGCCCGGTCACGCAGGTCAGGTTGACCTATCCCGGCGAGCGGCACCAATTGATTGCCCGGTTCCAACCCGGGGAAGCCGAACGGGCAGGCTGAGCACGGCCCTTGGCTTAGCCGAACAGGCCGACCAGAAAATAGAACCCGGCGGAGATCAAGGCTGCTGCGGGCAGCGTCACGATCCAGGCGATCACGATGTTTCCGGCCAGTCCCCAACGCACGGCGGAAACGCGGCGTGCGGCACCTACACCAACGATTGCGCCGGTGATGGTATGCGTGGTCGACACCGGGATGCCAAGCCAGGTTGCGCCAAACAGCGTCAAGGCACCTCCTGTTTCCGCGCAGAAGCCCTGCATCGGGTTTAACCTGGTGATCTTCGAGCCCATGGTGTGGACAATTCGCCAGCCGCCGAAAAGCGTGCCGAGGGCCATGGCCGCCTGGCAGGAAATGACAACCCAGAACGGAACGTAGAATGTGTCGCCCAGGTGCCCCTGACTGAACAGCAGAACGGCAATAATGCCCATGGTTTTCTGCGCATCGTTTCCGCCATGTCCGAGGGAGTAAAGCGAGGCCGATACAAATTGCATGAAACGGAATGTTCGATCCACTGCAAAGGGGGTCTGCCGCACGAAGAGCCATGAGACGATGAGGACGAGCACCAGCGCCAGAAAGAAGCCAATGGCCGGAGACATGAAAATGGCGCCTGCGGTTTTCAGAAGTCCGCTCCAGACGATGGACTGAAAGCCGACCTTGGCAAGCCCGGCGCCCACCAGGCCGCCTACCAGAGCATGTGATGAACTGGATGGAATGCCGAAAATCCAGGTGACGATGTTCCAGATGATTGCACCCATCAGCGCCGCAAAAATCACCTGCGGCGACACAATGGATGGATCGATGATGCCGGTGCCGAGTGTTTCAGCAACGTGAAGACCAAAGAACAGAAAGGCGATAAAATTGAAGAAGGCAGCCCAGGCCACAGCATATTGGGGGCGTAAAACGCGAGTGGAGACAATCGTGGCGATTGAGTTGGCGGCGTCGTGGAGACCGTTCAGGAAATCGAAAAACAGGGCGACGGCGATGAGACCGGCAAGAATGGGCAATGCAAGTTGCGCGTCCATTACACGTTCTCGATCACGATGCCGCTGATTTCATTGGCTACGTCTTCGAAACGATCCAGCACCTTTTCCAGTTCGCCGTAAATTTCGCTGCCAATCATGTAGGCCATGGCATTGCCGCTTGCGCCGTGCTGGTGGAACAGGTCCTTGAGGCCCTGATCGTGCAGATCATCCGAGCGGCCCTCAACCCGCGTAATCTCTTCTGTTATCGCGGCCAAGCGCTGGGCGTTGCTGCCTACCTTGTCGAGAAGAGGAATTGCTTCTGCGATAAGATGCGCTGCCTGGACGATTTCCTCGCCCATCTGCTGCATCAGAGGGTCAAAGCTTGATTTTTCGAACAGACGGATTGTCTTCACCGTCTTGTGCATCATATCGATGGCATCATCCATGGACTGTATGAGATCTTTGATATCGCCACGGTCGAATGGTGTGATAAAGCTCAAACGGACGGCGAGAAGCACCTCCCGGGTAATGTCATCGGCCTCATTCTCCAGCGTCACGATACGCTGGCAATTGCCGCTAACATCCTTTCCGTGCAGCAGATCATTCAGGGCTTCGGCTGCGCCCACGACGGTTTTGGAATGCTGACAGAACATGTCGAGAAACTTGTCCTCGCGCGGCATCAACTTACGGAAAATGCTCATCATGACCTTCAACCTTCCCGGTACAATTTGCGGTCATAAATGTGTCATGATCGCAGACAGGGCAATCTCTGCTTGCGCACTATCCAGCTTTATCCAGTGATATGAGCCAATCCGGGAAAAACCGTAAAGCCGGCTCAGGCAAGCCGCGCTCACTCCTGCAACAGCTTGCGCGTGTTCCTGAAAAGCTGTTCGACGGCGGTTTCCGTCAGCAATATGCCGCGCTCTGTTTTCGCCGTATTGAGTGTGAAATCCAGATCCTTCTGGTTACGACTCGCGACAGCGGTCGCTGGGTGATACCCAAGGGATGGCCAATCAAGCACAAAAAGCCACATCAGACTGCGGCGACGGAGGCCTGGGAAGAAGCGGGCGTGCGCGGCGCTGTGAAGAAAAAGCCCATTGGCCGCTACACCTATCTGAAGCTTTTGGATGACGGCGACGTGGTGCCCTGTGTCGTCGATGTATTCCAGATTGAGGTGAACGAGGTTCAGGATCGCTTCAAGGAAAAAGGAGAGCGACGCATTGCGTGGGTCAGTCCTGATGAAGCGTCGCGTCGCGTGCGCGACATCGAATTGAAGTCGCTTCTGGTGGAATTCAAACCAAAGAAGGTGAAGCGCCCCGCCACGTCGATGTCATAAGCCGTACATTGCCAAGGTCCTCCTTGCCGACTTTCCCCGACCGCTCATTTTACCTATAAGCAGAAACGTGCCGAAAGACGCGGCATCGGTATCAGGAGAGTTTTCATGGAGTTCCACTCGCCCTTCCGCCACGGCTTCGTGCGTTGCGCCACTTGCACGCCCGCCAGTGAAGTGGCTGATCCGCAGTTCAATGCAAAATCCATGCTGGAACTGGCACGCGAGGGACATGAAAAGCACGTGTCGCTGATGGTCTTTCCGGAGCTTGCGCTTTCCGGTTATGCCATTGACGATCTTTTCGGGCAGGATGCGCTGCTTGATGCTGTCGAACACGCCATCGCCTATATGGTGGAGGAAAGCCGAAGCCTCAATCCGGTTCTGCTGGTGGGTGCGCCCTTGCGTCATGAGGGACGGCTCTTCAACTGCGCAGTCGTTATCCATTCAGGCCGTATCCTCGGCATTGTGCCGAAGACGCATCTGCCGAATTATCGCGAGTTTTATGAAAAGCGCTGGTTTGCGTCCGGGCGCTCCGTTCGGGAAGCGGAAATGACGGTTGCCGGCCAGGTGGTGCCCTTCGGCATTGATCTGCAATTTGCAGCAAGCACGGTGAAGGATTTCATTTTTCACGTCGAGATATGCGAAGACCTATGGGCACCGGCACCGCCAAGCGATTTCGGCGCCCTTTCGGGAGCGCTCATTCTGGCGAACCTGTCTGCCAGCAACATTACCGTCGGTAAGGCGGAAACGCGCCGCCTGCTGTGCTCGGCGCAGTCCTCACGCACGTGGTCAGCCTATCTTTATTCCGCAGCGGGGCCGGGCGAATCCACGACCGATCTCGCCTGGGATGGTCAGGCCTGCATCTATGAACTTGGAGAACTACTGGCAGAGACGGAACGCTTCCCCTCCGGTTCCCAGATGTGCATTGCGGATATCGATCTTGAGAGGCTGCGACTCGAGCGGCTTCGCACCGGCACTTTCAATGACGCTGCAACGCTGCACCTGAGACCGGGAAAGACATTCCGGCGGGTCATGTTCGATTTCACCCTGCCAATGGCTGCAACGGACTTGATCCGCCCCCTGGCGCGCTACCCCTTCGTTCCAGCCGATCACAGCAAGCTGGATCAGGATTGCTACGAAACCTTCAATATCCAGGTCCAGGGCCTGATGAAGCGTTTGCAGGCCACGGGCATTCGAAAGCTGTGCATTGGTGTCTCCGGCGGGCTTGATTCCACACATGCTCTGCTGGTGGCTGCCCGCGCTTACGACCGGCTGGGCTGGCCCCGTTCCGATATTCTTGCTTTCACCATGCCCGGTTTTGCCACTGGTGACGAAACAAAGGGCAATGCCTGGGCATTGATGCGTGGCCTTGGCGTGACGGCAGAAGAGGTCGATATACGGCCGCTGGCCACCCAGCTGCTGAAGGACCTCAATCACCCCTTCTCCAACGGTGAGCCTGCCTATGATGTGACCTTCGAAAATGTTCAGGCGGGCTTGCGCACCGATTTCCTGTTCCGTGCTGCCAATCAGCGAAACGCCTTTGTTCTGGGAACCGGCGATCTTTCGGAAATTGCGCTCGGCTGGTCGACCTATGGCGTCGGCGACCAGATGAGCCACTACAACGTCAATGCCTCCGTTTCCAAAACGCTCATCCAGCATCTCATTCGCTGGGTCATTCGTTCGGAATTGTTCAGCCCGGACACTGGTGAGACCCTCGGTCGCATTCTCGATACGATTATCTCGCCTGAACTGGTGCCGACCGACGAAAGCGGAGCAATGCAGAGTACCGAAGACAAGATCGGCCCCTACGATCTGCATGATTTCTTCCTGTTCTATATCACCCGCTTCGGATTGAAGCCGTCGAAAGTCGCTTATCTCGCACTGCAGGCTTGGGGCGATGTGGAGCGCGGAAATTGGCCAGCCTATTTCCCGGAGTCAAAGAAGCGGGAATTCGATCTGGCAACCATCCGGAAGTGGTTGGAGACGTTTCTCTTTCGCTTCTTTACCATCAGTCAGTTCAAGCGGTCGGCTTCGCCCAATGGGCCAAAGGTCACTTCGGGCGGATCGCTTTCTCCCAGGGGGGATTGGCGCGCGCCCTCGGATGGCAATGCCCGTGTCTGGCTGAAGGAATTGCAGGAGAACGTACCGAAGGGTTAAAGCAGGTCCAAAAGACCTGCGTCAGCGGTTTGGCGTCCGGTTTGCAACTGAACTTTCCACTCCTTCTGCGGTTTTGTGCCGGACAAGGAGTGATCGATGAAAATTTCAGAGAATTGGCGGCACCTTTGCATCGATATGCAGCGCATCTTCGCGGAAGAGACGCCATGGCAGGTGCCCTGGATGGGGAGGGTTCTCCCACAAGTGATTGAGGTTGCGCGCCACCACAGCGAACGCACCGTCTTTACCCGCTTCATTCCCCCTCGGTCAGCCCAAACGGCTGTCGGCGCGTGGAGTGATTACTATCGAAAATGGTGGATGATGACGGGCGAGCATTTGCCGCCCGAGATGCTTGAACTGGTGCCGGAGCTTCAAAGCTTTGCGCCACCGGCGCGTATCATCGATAAAATGGTCTATTCTCCCTGGCTGGAGGGGCTGTTGGCGCAGGAACTGGCCCGTGATCAGGTTCGCACCCTCGTTGTCTCCGGTGGAGAGACGGATGTCTGCGTGCTTTCGACGATTCTGGGTGCCATCGATCTTGGTTTCCGTATCGTGGTTCTGTCAGACGCGGTGTGTAGCGGTACCGACGAAACCCATGATGCCGCCATTGATCTGCTGGCAAAACGTTTCTCTGTCCAGCTGGACCTGGTGGAAACCGAGGCATTCCTCTCCGCCCAAGGATGACTGGCATCTAGAGCATTTACCTGAGAAGAGTGCGCAGCGGTATTTCGCCCGGCTGAGGAGATGGGGCAGGGCTTTTACCGCTGCTCCATCTTCAAAGACCGCCCATGCAGAGATATTTCATTTCGAGATAATCCTCCAAGCCATGGCGTGAGCCTTCGCGCCCAATGCCGGATTGTTTCATGCCGCCGAAGGGCGCGGCTTCCGAGGACATTCGGCCCGTATTGATGCCGACCATGCCATATTCGAGCGCCTCGGCCACATGCCAAACACGCTTGAGATTGGACGCGTAGAAATAGGCTGCAAGGCCGTAAATCGTATCATTGGCTTCGGCGACCACCTGATCGGCATCCTCGAAGCGGATAATCGGGGCGAGGGGCCCGAATGTTTCTTCCTGAGCCAGGCGCATGTCGCGGGTCACTTCGGTGATGACCGTGGGCTGGAAGAATGTGCCATCGGCACTGACGGGCTCTCCGCCACATCGAACCACGGCGCCTTTCTCGATGGCATCGGCGATGTGTGACTGCATCTTTGCAAGGGCGCGCGTGTCGATCAAAGGCCCGATGGAAACGCCAGGATCGAAGCCGTTTCCGACCCTAAGTTCACCGACCCTCGCCGTGAATTTTTCCGCAAATTCCGTGAAGACACCAGACTGCACATAAAGTCGATTGGCCGAAACACAGGTTTGCCCGGCATTGCGGAATTTGGCTTGAAGGGCGCCATCGACAGCGGCATCGACATCTGCATCGTCGAACACGATGAATGGTGCATTGCCCCCCAACTCGAAGCTGACGCGTTTGATCTGATCGGAACATTGGCGCATCAGCAAGCGCCCCACTTCCGTCGAGCCGGTGAAACTGATCTTTCGCACCTTCGGATTGGTGCAAAGCTCGTAGCCGACCGAAGCGCCTTCCGAAGCATAAATGAGATTCAGGACGCCTGAAGGAAAGCCCGCCATGCGCGCGAGCGCAAACATGGCGCCAGCGACAAGGGGCGTTTGTTCGGCCGGTTTAACGACAACGGCACAGCCAGCGGCAAGTGCTGGAGATATTTTCCGCGCGATCATGGATGCAGGGAAATTCCACGGCGTGATGGCACCCACCACGCCAACAGGCTGCTTGATGACGATCATCCTTCGATCGACCGATGGCGCGGAAATCGTTTCGCCGTAAATCCGGTTGGCCTCTTCCGCATACCATTGCAGATAGGCTGCCGCATGAGCAACTTCCGATTTGGCTTCCGTAAAGGGTTTGCCCATTTCCGCCGTCAGGATGGATGCGAGGTCTTCGCTATGCTGCAAGATCAGTCGGTGCCATTCCCACAGAAGATCGGAACGCTGGCGTGCCGTCAGTGCGGCCCATTGCGCCTGGGCGGCATGAGCACGGTCGATAGCTAAGGCAACCTGTGGAATACCCATATCAGGAAGCTCTGCCAGCACGTCACCCGTGGCGGGATCGAAGACCGCAAACTTCGGCAGGCTCTGCAAATCCCCTTCGGGAACGCCCGCAAGATTGGAAAACAGCTCAGGCTTTTTCAAATGCCTGGTGAGTGCTGATGTAATGGTCACAACCATATCCTTCCGTGGGCACTGCTCATCAACAGGCACGAGGGCGCTGAATGAGGCAGGAGACAACTCCTCTTTAGGCCGGTCTCCTCCAGCGTTCCAATCAGTTACTTTGATGCCCGCCATCTGCCAGCGTGATCGCCGCCCCGCTTTTTCGGGTCCGTGTCAGGCACTCTTGTTAAAGGCTTGTTGATCGAAGAGCAGAAGGCAATCCTCCAATGTCTGGGCCACATCGGCGCAAAGGGAAAGGATTTCCGGTGTCGGTTGCAGAAGATCTGGGACCATCACTGCCATTGTTCCGGCCGCTGCGGCGCTGCGAATACCGTTGAAGGAATCTTCCAGCGCAAGACAATCGGCCGGTGCGACGCCAAGCCTTTTTGCCGCCTCAAGATAGGGGTCTGGATGTGGCTTGCCCCGCTGGTAGTCTCCATGAGCCAGAATATGGGTAAAGCGGTGTCGGATGCCCAGTTTTCCGAGGTGATGATCGACCTGGAAATGCGCCGAAGACGTGCATAACGCCCGCGGAACATCATTGGCTTCCAACAGATCCAGCAAGGCGAGTGCGCCGGCTTTCGGCCGAAGCTGGGTTTCTGCTAGCTGGTGAAAGTGATCGAGCCAGATATGGCGGAATCCATCAGCGTCGAAGGCTGATCCGTAATGGTCGCGCAGGAGTTCAGCGATGCTGATCCAGGGGCGGCCCAGCATTCCTTCATAAATCGAAGGGCCGATTGGCAGGTCCAGCGTGCCCGCGGCGGAGATGATGGACTGCCGATGCAGGATCTCGGTATCCAGCAACAGGCCATCCATATCGAAGATGACGGCTTTTGGTTGGCGGGGAAGTTTGAGCATGATTATCTGCCTTCAAAAAGGCCGAATACCCAAATCCTCGAAGGGCCGCAAGAGATAGCCGTCCGGATCGGCGACGACAAACTGTCGATTGCCCATTTCCTCATCGCCGCGCCGATACCATTTTTCTTCCAGCGGCAGATGCAGTGAATAACAAGCCGCTTCAAGCCGACGGATGATCGTTGTCACACTCTCGACGCGCAGCTGAAGGTTCAACCCCCGACCAAGCGGCGGATCGAAATCAGCCTGATCGCCAAAGGTGCGCCCAAGACCGATCTGATCGATCATCAACTGTGCACCGTTGAGGCTCAAAAAACTAAAGCCCTCTTCCGGACGCTCGTAATCGACTGAAAAACCGATCAGGTCACAGTAGAAGCGACGACTACGCCGCCAGTCCGACACGGCCAGTTCAGGTACGAGCGAATTGCTCCTCACGCCTTGGTGCCGCCGACCGTTACCTGATCCATTCGCAAATGCGGCTGGCCGACGCCAACGGGCACCCACTGGCCGGCCTTCCCGCAATTGCCAATCCCGCTATCCAGCGCCATGTCATTGCCGACCATGGAAACCCGCTTCATGGCATCTGGGCCGTTTCCAATCAGCATCGCACCCTTGATCGGCGCGCCGACTTTGCCATTTTCAATCATGTAGGCTTCGGTGCAGTCAAAGACGAACTTGCCGGAGGTGATATCGACCTGCCCGCCGCCAAAGGAGACGGCGTAGATGCCCTTTTTCACCGAAGCGATGATCTCTTCAGGAGTCTTGTCGCCACCCAGCATGTAGGTGTTCGTCATGCGCGGCATTGGCTGGTAGGCATAGCCTTGCCGACGGCCATTTCCAGTCGGCTTCATGCCCATCAGGCGGGCGTTCTGCCTGTCCTGCATATATCCGACCAGCCTGCCATTTTCGATCAGCACATTGTAGCCGGAAGGGGTGCCTTCATCATCGATGGTGATGGAGCCGCGGCGGTTGTCCATCGTGCCGTCATCGACAACGGTCACACCCGGTGCTGCAACCATTTCTCCCAGAAGGCCCGCGAAGGCGGAGGTTTTCTTTCTGTTGAAATCGCCTTCCAAACCGTGACCGACGGCCTCGTGTAGCATCACTCCAGGCCAGCCGGAGCTCAGCACAACATCGAAAGTGCCTGCAGGGGCTTCCATGGCTTCGAGGTTGACCAAAGCCTGTCTAAGCGCCTCATCCGCGCCGCCCCTCCAGTTGCCATTCAGGACGAACTCGGCCAACCCCATGCGCCCGCCTTTGCCGGAACTGCCGCTTTCCTGACGATCGCCTTGCCCCACGACCACGGAAATATTCACGCGCGTCATGGGTCTGACATCGGTGACAAGATGGCCGTCGGCACGCAGAATATTCACGACCTGCCAACTGGCGGCAATCGAAGCCGTCACCTGCCGTACCTTCGGGTCCTTCGCGCGCAGGTAGGCGTCAATCTCTGTCAGCAGCGCAACCTTCTCTTCGAAGCTCGGTGAGCCGATGGGATTTTCATCGCCATAGAGCTTTTTGTTGGTGCGCTGTGGCGCGGCTGCATAGCTACCGGAATAGCCGCGGGTAACGGCCTTCACTGCATCAGCCGCGCGCGAAAGGGCGCTAACGGAAAGCTCTCCTGCATGCGCATAACCTACCGCTTCGCCAGCGACCGCACGCAGACCAAATCCCTGGTCCGTGTTGAAGGAGCCACCCTTCAGGCGGCCATTATCGAAGGTGAGTGCCTCTGCCTGGGCATGTTCGATGAACAACTCGCCGTCGTCAGCCCCATCCAGCGCCTTTGCAAGCATGAGGCGCAGCTGCGCTTCGTCACAATCGAACAGGTTCAACAGATCCGTGGTCATGCAGGAAACTCCTTCGCGCTGGCCGGGATGGTCGTTTTAGCAACCCCGTCCTTAAAGTCGCATGTAGGCTGAGCGCATCATGGGCGCAAGGGAGGCTGGCAGCGCCAACCTCACGGCAGCGCATCATATCCCTGGGCGAAGCCATTCAGCTCGATGGGAATGCCGACGCGATCCTGATCCACCGCCTCACGCAATGCAAACACCGCATTCTTGCCTGCGCGCAGGATTTTCAGAAGTTCATCGTCAATTTCAACTTCAACATAGCAGCCTTCGGAGAAGCAGCGGGTGAAATAGGCGCGGCCTATGTTGTTTCCATCGACAAAAAGATCCATGCCATCCTTCAACAGAACGCCAAGAGGCGCAAGGATGCGCAGAATGCGTGCCTTTCGATCGACCGTTTTCAAAACGACTACGGAAAGGCCGACTTCCGGTCGGTCATCGGCGATGACGTTTTGCATCATCGCGCATTGTTCGACGCTGGAGCCTGCAGGCTTGTCGCAAAGAATGGACCAGGCACCATGGCTTTCGCGAACGGTACCAGGTGCTGCCGGAGAACTTTGTTGACCAGGAGCCTGAGCGGCACCAGTTTGCCGCTGTTGCTTGTCTCCCGTCTGTGGAGTCTGGGACAGTGCCGGGGACACCGCAAGTGCAACCGGCAGCAGTGCTGCCACAGCTGCGGCGCACAGGGTGGGAAAACGCATGAATACCTCTGTTGTACGAATCAGTCGCGCTATTCTTGTCGCCAGGGAGCGGGAATGAAAAGCCCTCACCTCATTTCAACCGACTGCGGCGAAAATACGGATCGGGGACGAAGCCCGGATTTCCGCCTGTTTTCGACGAAAATTTGACAGCCGGCAAAAATGCCGCACGCTCAGGCAGAGACAGACACCGTTGAGCATATTGCGGCTCCGCTGATTCTGTGGTTGAAACGACGATCTATAGATAGGGAATTTGCGTTGCGATCTGATCTGGATCAAACGCAAGGGGAGAGAAAATCGATGAACAGAGCTTGTGCAGCCTTGGCTGCGACGATCTGTCTGCTCTTCGCCTCCACGGCGGGGGCGGATCAACCAGTGCCGTGGCAGTTGGATCTGCAGCAGGCCGTTACGCCGATCATGCATGAGATCCGTTGGTTCTCACATTATAGCCTCTGGTTCATCGTGCCGATAACGCTGCTGGTGCTGGCGCTTCTCGTGTGGGTGGTCCTGAAGTTCCGTTCGAGCGCCAATCCGGTACCTTCCAAGACAAGCCATAACACCGCCATCGAGGTTATCTGGACCCTCGGTCCGGTTGTGATTTTGCTGTTCCTGGCAATCCCATCGTTCAACTTGCTGAACGCACAGTTGACGATGCCGGAAAATCCGGATGTGACGGTGAAGGCAACTGCGACGCAGTGGCTCTGGTCCTACGAATATGAAGGAGCTGAGAACACTGTTTCTTTCGACAGTTATATGTTGAAGGAAACGGACCGTGCTTCCTTGGGGAAGGAAGACGTCAAGGCCTATCCTCGCCTTCTCGCTGTCGACAATGAGTTGGTGCTGCCTGTCAACAAGACCGTGCGTCTGCTTGTAACGGCTGCGCCGACAGATGTTATCCACGCTTTTGCGATGCCGGCCTTCGGCGTGAAGATCGACGCAGTTCCGGGCCGCCTGAACGAAACGTGGTTCCGCGCCGAGAAAGAAGGCCTCTATTACGGCCAGTGCTCGGAACTGTGCGGTAAGGATCACGCCTACATGCCGATTGCTATCCGTATCGTTTCGGAGCAGCAGTACCAGGCCTGGCTGGCGGATGCCGCCAAGGATTTGCCTGCAGCGAACAAGGCTTTGATGGCTGCCTTCGACATGAAGAACGGTTTGAAGCTCGCTTCGGCCGAGACGAAATAAGGGGGAGTGGGGACAATGGCTGGACCATCATCACACGACAGTCATCACCATGCCGCTCACGATGCGCATGTGCATGACGATCATCACAAGCCGGGTTTCGTTGCCCGCTGGTTGTTTTCGACCAATCACAAGGATATCGGCACCCTTTACCTGATCTTTGCGATCATGGCAGGTATTGTCGGCGGCCTGATGTCCGTTGCCATGCGCATGGAGCTTCAGGATCCTGGTATCCAGATTTTCCATGGACTTGCCTCCATGGTTTACGGTTTTGAGGGTGACGCTGCCATCGATGGCGGCAAGCACATGTATAATGTGTTCACGACTGCTCACGCTCTGATCATGATCTTCTTCATGGTCATGCCAGCATTGATCGGCGGTTTCGCCAACTGGATGATCCCGATCATGATCGGCGCGCCGGATATGGCTTTCCCACGCCTCAACAACATCTCCTTCTGGCTTATCGTGCCTGCATTCCTGCTTCTTGTTCTTTCCATGTTTGTGGAGGGGCCGGCAGGTGCTTATGGTGCTGGTGGCGGTTGGACCATGTATCCGCCGCTTGCGACCTCTGGTCAGCCGGGGCCGGCAGTCGATCTCGCGATTTTCGCGCTGCACGTTTCCGGTGCCTCCTCGATTCTTGGCGCGATCAACTTCATCACGACGATCCTCAACATGCGCGCACCGGGCATGACGCTGCACAAGATGCCGCTGTTTGCGTGGTCCGTTCTTGTTACGGCGTTCCTGCTGCTGCTGTCGCTTCCGGTTCTGGCCGGTGGCATCACCATGCTGCTGACCGATCGCAACTTCGGCACGACCTTCTTTGCGCCTGAGGGCGGTGGTGATCCGATTCTTTACCAGCACCTTTTCTGGTTCTTCGGCCATCCGGAAGTCTACATCCTGATCCTGCCCGGTTTCGGCATCATCAGCCATATTGTGTCGACCTTCTCGAAGAAGCCGGTCTTCGGTTACCTTGGCATGGCCTATGCCATGGTTGCAATTGGTGCTGTCGGCTTCATCGTCTGGGCTCACCACATGTATACGGTCGGTCTTTCTCTCGATGCGCAGCGCTATTTCGTCTTCGCAACGATGGTCATTGCCGTACCAACGGGCGTGAAGATCTTCTCCTGGATTGCAACGATGTGGGGAGGCTCCCTCAGTTTCCGTGCACCTATGGTTTGGGCGATCGGCTTCATCTTCCTCTTCACGGTTGGTGGCGTCACGGGCGTTCAGCTCGCCAATGCGGGTCTCGATCGCTCGCTTCATGACACCTATTATGTTGTGGCTCACTTCCATTACGTTCTGTCTCTTGGTGCTGTTTTCGCGATCTTCGCCGGCTGGTACTACTGGTTCCCGAAAATGAGCGGATACATGTACTCAGAGACCATCGCGAACCTGCATTTCTGGGTTATGTTCGTGGGTGTGAACCTGGTGTTCTTCCCGCAGCACTTCCTCGGTCTGGCTGGCATGCCGCGCCGCTACATCGACTATCCGGATGCATTCGCCGGCTGGAACTACGTATCTTCTATTGGTTCGTACATCTCCTTCGTCGGCGTGCTGATCTTCCTTTACGGTGTGTGGGAAGCTTTCGCTCGCAAGCGTGTCGCTGGCGACAATCCGTGGGGCGAAGGTGCAACGACATTGGAATGGCAGCTTTCTTCGCCGCCACCGTTCCACCAGTGGGAAGAACTGCCGCGCATCAAGTAAGCGCAAGACTATGAAAGCGGCGCACCTTGGTGCGCCGCCTCCATCGAGATCAGGAAATTGACATGGCCGCAATCGATCACCACGCAAATCTTGGACAGGAGGGAGAAATCCTTCTATCCGAAGCTGGCGCGCGGGATTTCTTCGAACTTCTGAAGCCGCGAGTCATGTCGCTTGTCGTCTTTACGGCCTTCGCCGGGCTGGTTCTGGCTCCAGGCAGCATCCATCCCGTCCTTGGCGCGATTGCCATCCTTTGCATTGCGGTCGGGGCCGGGGCATCCGGTGCGCTCAACATGTGGTACGACGCCGATATCGATGCGGTCATGAGTCGGACGGCCCGTCGACCGATCCCGGCGGGACGTATACAACCGCGCGAGGCGCTCGCATTCGGCCTTACCTTGTCGACATTCTCAGTTGTTATCCTCGGTTTGGCCGTCAACTGGTTCGCTGCGGCTCTGCTGGCTTTCACAATCTTCTTCTATGCCGTTGTCTATACAATGTGGCTGAAGAGATCGACGCCGCAGAATATCGTGATCGGCGGCGCGTCCGGTGCCTTCCCGCCCATGATAGGTTGGGCTTGCGTCACTGGCGGCGTCTCACTCGACAGTCTGATTCTGTTTCTGATTATCTTTCTTTGGACACCAGCGCATTTTTGGGCCCTGGCCTTGTTCAAGATGCGGGACTACGGTTCCGTTGGTGTGCCGATGATGCCAAATGTAGCGGGTGAACGCTCAACCAAGCATCAAATTGTGGTTTACGCCGTACTGACCGCCGTCATCGCCGTTGCGCCGACCTTTACGGGTTTGGCTGGCATGGCTTACGGCGTGTTCAGCGGCGTACTCGGTGTGATTTTTGTGATCTGTTCCATCGCCGTCTGGCGCATGCCGGATGGCGACGAGAAGATGGCGCCGGCAAAGCGAATGTTCGCTTACTCCGTGCTGTATCTGTTTGTGATTTTCTGTGGCCTGCTCCTATCGCATACAGGCGCTATGCTGTTTGGCGATGTCGGAGGCTTGCTGTGAAGGACACCGTAAAGCTCAGTGAGAAGCAGCAGAAGTCGCGTCGCGGTCGCAATATCGCACTAGGGTTGGTACTCGGCGGTCTCGTGCTGTTGTTCTATGTTGTGACGCTCATCAAGATCGGTGGCACGGGCTGATAGGCTGATTGTGGGAGGGGAACCAATGAGCAAACTGGACGCAAGTGCTCCAGGTGCAAGAAGGCGGGTCAGCAATAGCTCCATTCTGGTGGGCTGTCTGGTCTTTGTGTCAGGAATGGTTGGCGCAGCCTATGCTTCGGTCCCGCTCTATGGGCTTTTTTGCCAGGTGACCGGCTATAATGGGACGACCCAGCGCGTTGAGCAGTATTCGGAGACTATCCTGGATCAGAAGGTAAAAGTCACCTTCGATGCAAATGTATCGTCGGGGCTGAACTGGACCTTCGAACCGGAAAAGAAATTCGTGGAATTGAAGATCGGCGAGACCACACAGGTCGAGTTCAAGGCAACCAATCGTTCTCCTTATGAGACGACCGGAACCGCGGTTTTCAATGTCACGCCGATGGAGGCCGGAGCCTACTTTAACAAGGTACAGTGCTTCTGTTTTACCGAGACCAAGTTGAAGCCGGGTGAAAGCATGAATATGCCTGTTGTTTTCTTTGTTGATCCGGAAATAACGAGGGCCGAAGAAACAAAGAATATTCGCACTATCACCTTGTCCTACACATTCTATCCGAGCCAGGGGGCCAAGCCGGTTGCCGGCTTGAAGGAGAATGGGGCAGACGAGGCGAAGAAACTGTGAGAGTGGGTTCCACGCCAGCGGCGAGGGCTTGAGGAGAGAGATCGGGGACTATTGAAATGGCTGAAACGCATCAGAAAAAACACGATTACCACATCATAGACCCGAGCCCGTGGCCGCTTCTGGCATCCATCGGTGCCTTCGTCATCACCTTTGGCGGTGTGGGCTATATGCGCTATTTGCATGGCAGCGAGTTCAAGATCTTTGGCTTGAACCTTGCCACCCCGTGGCTCTTCTTTATCGGTTTGGCGATTGTTATCTATACCATGATCGGTTGGTGGGCAGATACGATCAAGGAAGGGCGCGAGGGCCATCACACTCGGGTCGTGTCGCTCCATCTGCGCTACGGCATGATCATGTTTATTGCATCGGAGGTTATGTTCTTCGTTGCGTGGTTCTGGGCCTTTTTTGACGCGAGCCTCTTTGCCAACGAAGCTATTCAGGCCAGCCGTGTGACGGCGACAGGTGGCCAGTGGCCGCCGAAGGGCATTGAAGTCCTCGATCCCTGGCATCTCCCTCTCTACAACACAATCATTCTATTGCTATCGGGTACCTGCGTGACCTGGGCGCATCATGCGGTACTGCATAACGACCGCAAAGGTCTGATCAACGGTTTGGCGCTAACCGTTGCTCTTGGTGTCTTCTTCTCCTTCGTTCAGGCGTACGAATATGCTTATGCTCCGTTTGCATTCAAGAATTCAATTTATGGGGCAACCTTCTTCATGGCGACCGGCTTCCACGGTTTCCACGTGCTCATTGGTACGATCTTCTTGCTCGTTTGCCTCATTCGGGCAATGAACGGAAGCTTTACGCCACAGAAGCATTTCGGCTTCGAGGCTGCAGCCTGGTACTGGCACTTCGTTGACGTTGTGTGGCTCTTCCTTTTCTTCACGATTTACATCTGGGGGGGCTGGGGCGCGCCTTTAGCGCACTGAGCTGATGAGGCAAGACGGCAGGGTGGGATGACTGGACCCTGCCGGATTACGTGCTAATCCTACGTCAGGAGATAGAGGGTGCAGGATGAAGCGCAATTTCCGCCACAGGATCCCTGGCGTTCAGGCTTGGCTGGGCTATGCCCGCGATGTGGCAACGGAAAGCTCTTTGAAGGCTTCCTGAAGGTTAAATCTGAATGCAGCTCCTGTGGTCTAGACTTGCAGTTCGCTGATGCAGGTGACGGGCCAGCAGTTTTCGTGATGTTGATCCTCGGTTTCCTGGTGGTTGGCTTTGCGCTTTGGCTCGAGTTTACCTTCCGTCCTGTATTCTGGGTGCATTTTATCGTCACAGCGCCCGTCGCTGTTATTGTATGCCTTGCTGGTCTGAGACTTCTCAAAGGGCTCCTCATTTCACTGCAATACAGACACAGTGCACATGAGGGGCAGCTCGATCGTGATTGACATTGAACCGATGTCACGACGAAAAGCTGTCGTAAGCCTCATCATGATATCTATTCTGCTGGCCGTTCTGGTAACCCTTGGTACGTGGCAGGTGGGGCGACTTCACTGGAAAGAAGATTTGCTCGCACAGATCGAAGCGAGGCGAGATGCGGATCCAACTCCGCTGGCTGAGCACACGGTGGCTGAAGTGCGGAACGAAGAATATCTGCATGTAAGATTGCAAGGTCGCTTCGATCATAAACGAGAGCGTCACTTCTTCGCCACGCTTGAGGGAAGCACTGGCTTCTACATATACACGCCACTCATATTATCGGATGAGAAGTATATTTTCATCAATCGGGGCTTTGTGCCCTATGACATGAAAGAGGCTGACACCCGTGCACAGGGACAGGTTGAGGGTGAAGTGGAACTGACGGGGTATGTCCGTCAGATTTTGGATCGGAAGCCTTCTTGGTTAGTGCCGGATAACGATGAGAAAAAGAATATTTTCTATTGGAAAGACTGGAACGGCATGGTTTCGTCCAGCGGTCTGAAACCGGAGCAGGTTCTTCCCCTTTTCGTAGATGCCGACAAGGCGGTTCAGGTACCAGGCGGTTGGCCTAAATCGGGTGTCACCCAGTTCGAGTTTCCCAATAATCATTTGCAATACGCGCTCACTTGGTACGGTCTTGCGCTCACCTTGATTGCCATAGTCATTGCCTATTCAATTCGCCAACAGAAACGTCCATGAAATGTGTCACTTTTTAGCGTAAGTTATTGGAGTAATTCGATGTGTATTGCAGCAGATACATTAACTTTGTTGCTTGCCATTCTGCATGTCTATATTCTTATCCTAGAAATGTTTTTATGGACAAAGCAGGCTGGTCGTAAAGCTTTCGGAATGTCGGCGGAACGGGCAGAGCTGACACGGGTAATGGCGGGGAACCAAGGATTATATAATGGCTTTCTCGCCGCAGGGCTGATTTGGGCGCTTCTCCACCCCAACCCTATCGTCGCGGTAGAGCTCAAATTGTTTTTTACTGGCTGTGTTCTGGTTGCTGGCCTATATGGAGGGCTAACAGTGGGGCGGAAGATACTGTACATTCAGGCTCTACCAGCTGCCATTGGTCTTCTGCTCACAGGACTTTGCTGGCTAAAAATATGACTTCTCCTATTGACCGACCTCAACTGACTATCCGTCTATGTGGGCCGCGCGGTTTTTGCGCAGGCGTTGATCGGGCGATACAAATTGTTGTGCTGGCACTTAAAGCCTATGGCGCACCAGTCTATGTGCGCCATGAGATCGTGCACAACAGATATGTTGTCGAGGGATTGGAAGCGAAGGGTGCAATTTTCGTTGAGGAGCTCGACGAAATTCCACAAGAGCATAGGCAACAGCCAGTGGTGTTCTCCGCGCACGGAGTGCCGAAATCAGTTCCAGCCGATGCCCAGTCGAGGAACCTCTTTTATCTTGATGCCACCTGTCCCTTGGTATCCAAAGTTCACAAGCAGGCTATGCGCCACCAGCGCCTCGGGCGCCACGTTATCCTCATTGGTCATGCGGGCCATCCAGAGGTGATTGGTACCATGGGGCAATTGCCGGAGGGGACTGTCTCGCTGATTGAGACAGTCGAAGATGTTGAGCGCTATCAACCGACTGACCCCGATAATCTGGGCTATGTCACTCAGACGACACTCTCGGTTGATGATACTGCAGGCGTCATTGCAAAATTGCAGGAACGCTTTCCGAACCTTACGGCGCCATCGGCGGATAGTATCTGCTACGCAACGACCAATCGGCAGGAAGCAGTAAAGCAGGCAGCGCCGGGCTGTGACCTTTTCATTGTCGTGGGCGCGCCGAATTCCTCGAATTCCAAGCGGCTGGTTGAGGTGGCTCTCAGGGCGGGTGCCAAGCAGTCAATGTTGGTACAACGTGCTGCTGAGATTGACTGGCAGAATATCGGACAAATCGGAACTCTGGGCATCTCAGCAGGAGCGTCGGCTCCTGAAGTGATCGTTGATGAGATCATCGAAGCATTCCGTCAGCGCTTTAATGCGAAGGTGGAGCTCGCGATCACCGCAGAAGAGAATGAGCACTTCCTGGTGAACAGGGAGCTGAGGGATATTGAGTTGACGCGCGAGGACATGGCCTGGGTTAATGGCTAGTCTGTCAGTGGGAACTGCCCAGCACTCCTAACAAGCGCAACGCAACGGAACTAAGCTGTGAAAACGCGGCGGGTTCCAGTTTCTCTAACGAGAAATATGAACCGCTTTAATGGCCGTTTTCGCTTTGCTGATCTGTATGGTTTGAATGCAAAGTCTATGGTGTTGCAGGCTTGGACCTGCAATAGGGACGCGCCCGCGGTGATGTTGGGCGGACGCGTTCATCGTCAGGATTCGCCCACGAGGAGTTCCGCGCAGTAACTCGGGCCCTTGGCGCCCGGACGATCCGCAACAATGCGAATGGACTGAATGCGGTACTGTGAATCTGCCGTGATCTGCGCGCTGCAGCTGACGCTGATCGACCTGCCCTCTTTCGTCTTGATGCGATTGAAGCCGCCGCGCCAGTTATAGACTGTCTGCGAACCATTTTCACTATCGCTGTAAGGAGGGGCAAAGCGCGCGAAAAATGAGCCTGCTGATTTGCCCTTCCAATAGCTTTCGACCGGATTGGTTGCGACTGGTGAGGTAGTGGTGCAGCCTGAGGCCAGACCTGCCAAAGCCGCCACCGCAATCAAACGATAGTTCATTCAATTCACCCTAATTTTGCTGCTCGGCCCTGTGTCGCCGTAACTGGATTCTGAACGATGACGGAGACTCTTGTCATCTTGACCGCTGCAACTAGACAATTTCCCGAGAAGTCGCGAGAGGAGATGGTGTGAATGCGAAAAAAACTTTTCGCAGTGCGATTTCTGCCACGCATCATCGGCGATTGGTGCCACAGAGTTTGTATAAATTAAGGATCGCTTAAATCGGTCCTGGGACCACCTTGATATTGTGAAACGTGATATCTAAAATTGCATTTTGTAATGCACCTTTTATTGGTGTGAATGCGTATCTGCAATTTGGGCGATTGCCTTAAAAGTGAAACGCCCAGGTGAGGAGTGTGAGGTGCGGCGCGGACGATCAGATCGAACGACACTGTTCGATGTTGCAAAGAAGGCTGGGGTCAGTCCGATTACAGTGTCCCGCGTACTCCGGGAGCCTGGAAAAGTATCGCCAGAACTCCGGGGCAGGATCCTCGAACTTATCGAGGTGATGGGCTATGTCCCGGATCAAGCCGCGAGAGCGCTGGCAAGCAAGCACAACTCTACCTTTGGCGTTCTGATATCCGCGATGACCAATCCCGCATTTATCAGCTTCATGCGCGGAATTGAGGAGCGGGTCCGCGATACTGATTTCCGTGTCCAGTACGCAAACACGCATTACTGTGTCGAGGAAGAGAAGCGTCAAGTCCGCCTGCTACTCTCACAAAATACCGCTGGGATTATTCTGGCGGGAATGGAGGGGCTGGAGCAGGTTGCAGAATTATTGAAACAGGCAACCTGTCCTGTGGTGCAGGTGGTTGATGTTAATCTGGAGAGCGTTGGCGCTTCAGTTTCCATTGATCATACGGAGGCTGCTGCAACGGCCACCGAATATCTGCTCAAATGTGGCTATCGCCGCATTGCCTTTTTTGGTGGCACGTCAGACGAGAGGGGTCGACGCCGTTCCTTGGGCTATTCCCGGGTGATGAAAAAGGCAGGACTCTTCCAAGAGTCGCTAATCTACAGCGAGAACAATATCAGCGCGCCAGCTGGTGTGCACTTGCTTCATGCCGCACTCCAGGAGCATCCGGATCTTGACGCAGTTCTTTGCCAGATTGATGAACTGGCTCTCGGTGTGCTGTTCGAAGCCCAGCGGATCGGCAAACGGGTTCCCGAAGATTTCGGGATTTGTGGTTATAATGATCTCCAGTTCGCGGCCATTACGCAACCGCCGCTAACAACCATTCGCGTTCCACTTTTCGAAATGGGCTATCGCGCAGCGGATCTGGTCATCAGAGACGCTTGCGGGCAGACGAAAACGCGTTCGGTGGTGAATATGGGTTTCGAACTCATCGCACGCGGCACCACCCGGCCACCGCGAGCCGTCGAGTGAACGTTCGGTTCTCGGTGCACAAACTAAACGAGATTTTGCCAATCAATGCTGTGTCATACCGAGCCAGTTGTCGGTCGTGACGAAGCCTTCGCCACAAGCTGGTTGGTGCGTTGCCAGAACATAGCCTGTGTCATCGTCTGTTACCCAGCGTTCAGCAGTTTCGCTGTCCAGAAGAGTGGGGGCTAGCCTTTGTGTGATGGCTGGGCTGTATAAGGCCGTAGCTTGATCGGGAGGTTCCATTCAGGGATCATCGACCAGCACAATCTCGGCTGCTTCAGCAACGAAGTCGTGGCAGTGAAGTTGGAGGGCCAATGGCTTGATAGCCACGCATTGCTCATCCGAAATTAAAAGCAAATCTCGTAAGTTTGATGGAAGACTATTCTTCACTCTTTCCCGTCGCGCTAAATCAAGACTTCGTTCTAATTTTAACTCCATTCTCATTGTATAAAGGTCAATGGCACGTCGCCATAGTGAGCCCCGCAATGCAACATGAGCCAAGCGATTATAACATATATATTAACCTCTCTTTGCATAAATATCGCACAAAGTTTTGTTTCGTTAGGAAAGTTCCTCGGTATGGGCGTTGAGCGTTTGCTACAAAATTTCCGAATTGTGACAAAATTTTTGTTTTTTCTTGCGCCATTGATTATCATCATTGCAGGGGTAGGATTGATCGGCTTTTTGACTGCAAACAAGCTCAATAGCCACATGACCATTACCCGTCAGACGATTGAAAATCTTTCCGATTTTCAAAACTTGCGTTCGGCAGTGCTCAGCTTTACCGAAGAGCGTGATCAGGCGTCGCATCAATTCTTATCCAAACGCATTGATGAGCAGCAAGCTGGCATCCGCAAACTTGAAGCAATGCTATCGTCGCCGGATCAGCAGCAGCAAGTAACGCAGGTCGTGCAGCTTGCCGACCTGCTTCGTAACTCGCTGAAGCAAATGTGGGCGGCTGAAACGCTTCGCTTGGAAGCGGACAAGAAAATTGAAGAGGCAATGGACGACCTGCAGGGGCAGAGCAAGACCGCACGCGACCAACTTGATGTCATCGTGAATGCCGCCACTCAGAAGCAGAATTTTGTTAAAATGCTTATGTTCGACGCTTCGGCATTCCAAAAGGTCTCGGCCCGCCTTGAGAAGCTCGCAAAGTTGGCAAATGCGCAGATGGATGCGTCAGAATTGGCCAAGGCCCTCGCTCTCGCCATCCCTCAATTGAAGAAGGATTATTTTGCTGCCAAGGAAATCGCCTCGCCTGATGGCCTGAAGCAGCTTTCTCCGCTCGAACCTCACATTGCTACGATCGAGGCAATGGTTGTCGACAGCGCAAAGGTAACACCGGCTGCCTACTCTGCCGTTGAGGATGCGCTTGCACGGATTGAGGCCAACTTGAACTCAAAAGCCTTGAGCAATTCGCAGAAGGCCGCTGATCGTTATGTGAGCATCGCCGCTGAAATCAACGAGATGAATAGCCTCGCAGGCATCGTAGACAGTACATTCAAGGCGCTTGATGAGAGCCGCATCAAGGTGGGAGATCTGCGCCGTCGTCTGGATGAGACTTCGAGAAACGCCGTGATTTCCGAATTGGATATGTTTGCCTCGAATGCAGCCAAACTTGCGACTGTGGGCGCCAAATACGCGGCATTGGGCAACTTGCAGCAGAAAAGCAAACCGTCACTTGATAGCATCCGTGATGCCACCGCTTCATTGATTTCTGCTGGAGCGGATTGGGACACACAAAGCGCCGCCACCCAGCAGCTCATTGCAACCGCCAGCAAAAGCCTGGAAAGCTTCGTTGGAAACACGCAAGAAATTGGTACGCAAGACAGCGAGCAATCTGGAAATGTGTCTCTCATCGCTATGATTGCAGGCACGTTGCTGGCACTGATTGGCGGCATCATGCTGATCGAAACCTTGCGCCGTCCCATCAACAACGTCACCGAGATCACCACCAGTCTGTCGATGGGTAATCTGAATGTGGCAATCGAGGGGCATGAACGGCGTGATGAAATTGGCCGAATGATCCGTTCCGTTATAGTCTTCCGCGACAATGCACTGGCGCGCATACGCTTGGAAGAAGAAGCGGAACAAAGCAGAGCCAGGGAAGCAGAGATGCAGACGCGCCGCGCCACTGAGCGCGCACGCATTGAAGCAGAACAGCGCGAAGCATTGGACGCCCTGTCAGAAATGCTGGCGAAGATTGCAAACGGCAACTTGCAGGAGGCAATGCGGGAGGATCTGACGGAAAACTACGTGGGAATGGCGCAGACCTTCAATCGGGCCATTGAGGCCCTGCGCGCGACCTTGGTCGATGTCAGGCTTGCAACGAATGAAATCACGGCCGGCACATTCAATCTGGCCTCTTCTGCAGACGATCTCGCGCAGCGCACCGAAAAACAGGCGGCAGCGCTGGAAGATAGTGCCCGCTCAATGAACAAGTTGACAACTATGGTTCATTCCTCAGCGGAAAATGCGCGCAAAACGTCAGATTATGTCGAAGAGGCAACAATCTATGCAGATCGCTCGGCGGAGGTTGTCTCGAAGGCGGTGAGCGCAATGGACCAGATCAATAAATCGTCGCAAAAAATCGGATCAATTGTAGGCGTGATTGACGAGATCGCATTTCAGACCAACCTCCTTGCCCTTAACGCCGGTGTTGAAGCAGCGCGTGCAGGCGAAGCGGGCAAGGGCTTTGCAGTCGTGGCTCAGGAAGTGCGCGAGCTTGCAATGCGCTGTGCAAGTGCGGCGCGTGAAATCAACGATTTGATCTCAGAAAGCTCGGCTCAGGTGAACACAGGCGTGTCTCTCGTTCAGGAAACTGGCACTGCTTTGGGCGTGATTCACGAAAAGATCGCGTCCATACATGAACTCGTTTCTGCGATCTCCCGCTCTACAAGTGAACAGTCATCCAGTCTGGAAAGCATTAACACTGCGGTGAACGGCGTTGCACAGATCACCCAGGCAAATGCAGCCATGGTTGAGGAGAACACCGCCGAGATTCACAGACTCCGCTATCAGGTAGAGAGGCTGAATCTGAAGATAGACAGCTTCAAGATCGGCAGAGAGATACCGACCGCACAACAAATGCGCACTGCAGTCAATAACGCCGCCTAGTTTTTATATAAGTTGGATTTTCAGCATCTCGGATAGCTCTCGCCGGACACCGCGTAAAGACCGTTAATTGTTTCGGCGAGGGCATTGTATTAACTGTCGCCACCGCTTCCGAAAGACGGTTCGCTGCCCGCCTCCGCCAATCGTTTGCAATAGCGAATGATGCACTGATCAGTCGACACCTGAAGGGCAAGGCCGGGGAGGGAGCCTTTGAGGCTTTCAAAGCCCGGCAGAAGGTTTGTCAGTTCAAACGGTTCATGGCCTTCAGGCCATGGCTCGGCAATCTGGTCACGCGGGGCTGCCTGCCAGAAGGAATAGTCGAAGTTATGCGGCAGCAGCGGATGGCGGGTGTTGAACCAGTCATCGTCATAGGTTCCGGCAAGAGCGGCGCGATCCTTCCAAAAGGGAGAGACTGGCGCAAAACCGGCTGGCGGTGGTCGGTCCTGGAGCGACTGGATGCAGGATTAGCCTATTGGTCTTACGATGACCGATTTTCCGTAGCCTTGCACGTCTATGAGATTAAAATTCATCGTTTGCGCCACAATCGAAAAATGTGCTGCGGCATTCATTCGCTTGACATGGTCAATGTCGGCTACACCGCCTAGGGCCAGCGCTGGCACGAAACCGTAGCACTCCCCAATTTCCAATGGACCGCATTTCTTTAACGCTCGCCTAAATAGGGCGCTTCCATCTTTATCGCTTATATCCAAGGCTTCGTCGCTCAAAGTAAATGGAACGTACACCTGCTTCTCGATGAGCGCGCCCGGTTTAATTTTTCCAATTGCGCCACGGCTGGTTATCGTTCCATCAATAAGATTTATTGTTGCGACTCCCATTTTATTTGACCAAACATAGATGCATCCAAAGGCTGTATATGAAAATGCGTGCCATTCCTTATGGTTAAACTGTTGGTCTTCTCCAAATATGAGTGCTAAAATCGATGCCATGTCCGAGGGGAGGCATGTTTGGATCAAGCCTTCTCTGAACAGGCTACGCCCATAGTTCATGTAAATATCTATCAATTCACTCGGCAACATATCTTTCAGCAGGCTAATATCATATTCCGGCATAGGACAGCCTATTGGCTTGCGTAAAGAAGATGATTGGATACGCTTATTGTTAGGATTCATTACTGATTTGTTTTTACAGAATGAGGCGCAAATGCTTAGGCTTTAGAAGCGATTGTTACGGGAATGGTCTTGGACAAAAATTGTGGGCTGATACTGTTTATACGCTCGCACATATCGTTAACTGCATCTTTAATAGGTTTTGGCGCGGTCCTTAATTGATTCACAAGTTCGTGCTTGGTTGCCTCATTATTTAGGGTCCGCATTAACGCTATGGATGTCCACCGGGGCGCTTTATTCATAATCGTAGGGAATACGGTCAGCAGGGCTAGTACGTAATTGTAGTCATCGGCGATTTCTGCGGTATGTATTATGGAAAACATGCCTTCGTCATGTTCCGCATCATCCGATAGAAGTAGAAGCAGATCGATTGTCCTATTTTTATTGTCATATTTAACAATAAAATCTAGATATTGGTCGATGACGATAGGCCGGGCACCACCATTAGCGGTTTCCTCACGTAGGTTCTCTAGAGCATTGTTGTATTCCTGATTCATCATTTCTTCTCAAAAATGGTGGGATATTCTGATTTATTCATCTGGATCAAATCCTGTAGGCTTCTTCTGAGTTCGGGCGTATAAAGCCCGTCTGCCTGATAAATTCTTCTAGCGTCCCTAACCCCTGCTGCTAACGCATCCCTAGGTGTCATTCCTATATCAGCTGTGTTCCCATATGTAAAAGTAGACCGGTGACGTCCGCCAGATCCAGGTGTAGGCTGCTCCATATTGATGGCGACACCATCTCTCTTCGTGATCCCTTCTTTAGCCATTCTATTGCTCGAAGGAATGTGGTGAGGAGTAATGTCATCCCCCTTTTTTCCTGCCGCTATAAGGTCTCCATAAGTTCCAACCTTGCCTTCATCGGGCAACAATTGAGGCTTTGAAACTCGCGTTCCATTAGAGCCCTCTTTTGCTGCAGTCCTCGCGGCCTCTTCGGCCTCCTTCAAGCGATGCTCCGCCTTAGCGACATCGCTTGCGAGGTCGAGGCCTTCGCCAGCGGCTTTGGCCTTTCTGAGGGGGTTGGCTATGCCGAGCGCTGTTGCGGCCACATGTCCGCCTGCTTGAGCAACGCCACCCTTGTCGTAGGCATTTGGACGCCTCTAAAAACCTCCTCATTTTTGGCAAATCGTGATTCAATCCGACATTCGTGATTTTGT
>NZ_JBHUEQ010000016.1:0-148980 GCF_042680945.1 Affinirhizobium helianthi
CTGAGCGCGCACCTCAGAAACAAGAAAACCCGCCGAGAAAAAATCGGCGGGTTTGTCAGCGGTCTGAAGGCCGCCGAAAGGGCGGCCTTCTCTTTTTGCGCGATTTCTAGCTGTTTTCTTCCCACTTGGCTCACTGCTGTGTGGGCAGATTATTCTGCTCCAACTGGTAAACGGTAATCGCGTTCTTGCCAGTTTCCGCTCTATCAGAATTCCCGCTTGATCAGGTGGCGATCGATCGAACCCCAGCCGCCGCCGAATGCGGCAAAGAAGAAGGCGCCGCCGCACCAGAAAAACGAGGCCAGTTCAGCCTTGGTCTGCACCTGGCCGAGGAACTTTACGCCGCCATCCATGAGGCGCTGGGTGGCCTGCGGAGTGAAGAACTCGCTGCCAGCCTTGAGGGCGGCTATGCCGGAATCTGTCAGAAACGCGTGGCCGTAGGGAAAGGTGACGTGAAACCACAGGGTAATAGCCAGCATCACGGCATTGGCAAGTGCAACGGGTCTTGTCAGCAGGCCAAGTGCAATCAGCGCTCCGCCGAAAAACTGCATACCAGCCAGTAGCGGAGACCAGACCCAGCCGGGATAAAAACCCAGCTTTTCCACGAAACCCACCTGGGCCATCGGCGATACGATTTTCGGGTAGCCTTCGATCATCAGCATTCCGCCGATGGCGACGCGGAAGGCGACCCAGGCGAGCGGCTGCGCAAATCTGGCATAGAAGCCTGAGAGCGCGGGTATCAGATAGGAGGTCTCGCGCGTTGCGGCGGGCTTTGAACTGGCGTTGGGATTGGGGGTGGAAGGGGCAAAAATCGTTTCGACGGTCATATCATGCCTCGTTGGGCTGGAGCAGTGTGCTGCGAAACCGCGTTCGCCTTACTGCTCGGGTCTGTCGTTTCCGTGCCTTGCTGCAGGGCTTATGAAGCTGCCGCTCAAGCATCGTCTGGTGTCAGCGGGTGCGTCCTCCCACGCACTCCGACAGGAACTTACGCATGCTCGGTTGTTGTCGTTGTTGATTCAGGTCAAGTTTCACAATCTGCGCGTAATTTCTCAAAAGAGCGTCGTGCCGGCTTGACGCCCATGCGCCGATCCCTTAGAAGCGACGGCGGGACACCTCTCCCCAACGAGAGGCTTTCTATCTGGAAGGATAGCCATATGGCGGATCTCGCAAAGCCGGACGTACGTCCGAACAATACCCATTTCTCTTCTGGCCCATGCTCGAAGCGCCCCGGTTGGTCGCTCGATGCGCTTTCCGATGCCCCGCTCGGTCGTTCGCACCGCGCCAAGGTGGGCAAGGCCAAGCTGAAGCAGGCCATTGATCTTACCCGCGAAATTCTGAACGTTCCTGCGGATTACCGTATTGGCATCGTGCCTGCATCCGATACCGGTGCTGTCGAAATGGCCATGTGGTCTCTGCTCGGCGAGCGTGGTGTGGATATGCTCGCATGGGAAAGCTTCGGCGCTGGCTGGGTGACGGATGTCGTCAAGCAGCTCAAGCTGAAAGATGTTCGCAAGTTCGAGGCTGATTACGGCCTCCTTCCGAACCTCGCCGAGGTCGATTTCGATCGTGATGTCGTCTTCACCTGGAACGGCACGACATCTGGTGTGCGCGTTCCCAATGCCGACTTTATTCCGGCTGACCGCAAAGGCTTGACCATTTGCGACGCCACTTCGGCTGCCTTTGCCCAGAATATGGACTTCTCCAAGCTCGACGTTGTGACTTTCTCCTGGCAGAAGGTTCTGGGCGGCGAGGGCGGTCACGGCATGCTCATCCTCAGCCCGCGTGCTGTGGAGCGCCTTGAATCCTACGTTCCTGCCTGGCCGCTGCCGAAGATCTTCCGCATGACCAAGGGCGGCAAGCTGATCGAGGGCATTTTCACCGGCGAGACCATCAATACGCCTTCAATGCTTTGCGTTGAGGACTACATCGACGCGCTGTTGTGGGCGAAGTCGCTTGGCGGTCTCGATGCTCTTGTGGCGCGGGCTGATGCCAATGCCAAGGTAATCTTCGATTTCGTTGACGCCAACGACTGGATTGCCAACCTCGCTATTGATCCAGCCACTCGCTCCAACACTTCCGTTTGCCTCAAGATCGTCGATCCGCAGGTTGCGGCTCTCGATGCGGATGCGCAGGCTGCCTTTGCGAAGGGTATTGTTTCCCTTCTCGAAAAGGAAAATGTCGCTCTTGATATCGGTGCCTACCGCGATGCTCCTTCGGGTCTTCGTATCTGGGCCGGTGCAACGATCGAGACGGCTGACATGAAGGCTGTCATGCCGTGGCTGTCCTGGGCGTTTGAAACGCAGAAGGCGGCTCTTGCCAAGGCTGCTGCCTGATCTGGCATTCTCGGCCCTGCCGCCAAAGGCAGGGTCGTATTGACTGAACAATCATTCCCTCTTTTCGCTTGAGCTCTTTTGAAGGAGGCCTCTCATGGCACCTCGCGTTCTCGTATCCGACGAACTTTCGGAAACCGCCGTCCAGATTTTTCGTGATCGCGGCGTTGAAGTCGATTTCCAGCCGAAGCTTGGCAAGGACAAGGAAAAACTTCAGGAGATCATCGGCAATTACGATGGTCTTGCCATTCGCTCCGCCACCAAAGTTACGGAAAAGCTGATTGCTGCCGCAACCAATCTCAAGGTGGTTGGCCGCGCCGGTATCGGCGTCGATAACGTCGATATTCCGGCTGCTTCCAAGCGCGGTATCATTGTGATGAACACGCCTTTCGGCAACTCCATCACGACGGCTGAACATGCCATTGCGCTTATGTTTGCTGTTGCCCGCCAGATCCCCGCTGCCGACGTTTCCACGCAGGCTGGCAAGTGGGAAAAGTCGAAATTCATGGGTGTTGAAATTACCGGCAAGACGCTTGGCGTCATTGGCGCCGGCAATATCGGCTCCATCGTTTGCTCGCGCGCCATTGGCCTGAAGATGCGCGTTCTGGCCTACGATCCCTTCCTCTCCGCTGAGCGCGCCCAGGAAATGGGTGTGACCAAGGTGGAGCTGGATGAGTTGCTGGCGCAGGCGGACTTTATCACGCTCCACGTGCCGATGACGGACAAAACCCGTGGCATCCTTTCCAAGGAAGCATTAGCAAAAACCAAGCCCGGCGTTCGCATCGTCAATTGTGCCCGTGGTGGTTTGGTGGATGAGGCGGCGCTCGCCGAAGCCATCAAGTCAGGCCATGTTGCCGGTGCTGGTTTCGATGTGTTCGAGGTTGAGCCTGCCACGGAAAGCCCGCTTTTTGGCCTGCCGAACGTGGTCTGCACACCGCATCTTGGCGCCTCCACCACGGAAGCTCAGGAAAATGTGGCGCTGCAGGTTGCCGAACAGATGGCGGATTATCTGGTGAAGGGCGCCGTTTCAAACGCCATCAACATGCCATCCATCACGGCTGAAGAAGCGCCGATCTTGAAGCCATTTATCAAGCTCGCGGACGTGCTGGGCTCGTTTGCCGGTCAGGTGACCGAAAGCCCGATCAAGGCTATCGAGATTCTCTATGACGGCCAGACTGCTGGCATGAACACCAAGGCTTTGACATCTGCGCTGCTGGCGGGCCTGATCCGCAATCAGGTTGCGGATGTGAACATGGTTTCCGCTCCGATCATGATCAAGGAAAAGGGCATTGTTCTGTCCGAGGTCAAGCGGGATAAGACCGGCGTTTATGATGGCTATATCAAGCTGACGGTTACGACTGAAAAGCAGTCGCGCTCGGTTGCCGGTACCGTCTTCTCCGATGGCAAGCCACGCTTCATCCAGATCAAGGGCATCAATATGGATGCTGATGTGGGTGCGGATATGATCTACATTTCCAACACCGACGTGCCTGGCATGATCGGCTTTGTGGGTACCACGCTCGGTAATGCCGGTGTTAACATCGCGAACTTCCAGCTGGGCCGTGAAAAGGAAGGCGGCGATGCTATCGCCCTTCTTTATGTGGATGGTACCGTGGACAAGGCCGTGCTGGATCAACTGACTGCCAATGCTGCCATCAAGCAGGCAAAGCCGCTGACGTTCAACGTCGACTGATAAAACCATATCCCAATTGTCAAAGCCCGGTAAATTGGTATCTGCCGGGCTTTTCATCGCGCACTTTTGATCAAAAGCGCGTCAGAACGAACGAATGCCACTAAAACTGAGATCATACACTCTCTATATGTAGCTCCGACGCCCGCACAGGACGGGCATGTGAGGAGAGAGAAATGTTTTCAAAGCTTCGGCGCTTCAAGCACGTCGCATCGGTGATGGCCATCGGTCTGGTCGTGTCTCTTGCTGCCGTTGACTTCGCTGAGGCCCGCCGTGCCGGATCCAGCGGCTTCGGCAGCCGGGGCACGCGCACCTATGATGCGGCCCCTTCCACCAACACTGCACCCGGCACATCTGCGCCAATCCAGCGCTCGATGACACCGAACACGCAGCAGAATAACGCGACCAATCCTGGAATGGCGGCAGGCCAGCAGGCAGTGGGCCAGCAGGCACGACGTGGGCTCTTTGGTGGCTTTGGCGGCGGTATCCTGGGTGGACTGTTCCTCGGTGGTCTGTTCGGTATGATGATGGGTAATGGCTTTGGCGGCATGGCCGGTATGCTTGGCATGTTGTTCCAGATGCTGCTCATCGGTGGCCTGATCTTCTTCCTGATGCGCATGTTTGCGCGTCGCTCGCAGCCAGCCTCTGGCCGGAGTGCTGGTAATGCAGGCCGCTATGCCTATGATGCGCCCAATGCGCAGGGCTCCCGTTTCAAGATCCCGCAAATGGGCGCGGGCGCAACGGCGGCGGCAAGTGCTGCGGCGCGTCCTCGTGTTGCATCGAAGGCGACAGATGAAATCGGCATCACCAATGCTGATCTTGATCGCTTCGAGGCGCTGTTGAAGGACGTGCAGACAGCTTACGGCGCGGAAGATTATGCCAAGCTGCGCGCTGTGGCCACGCCCGAAGCCATGTCCTACCTCGCCGAGGAACTGGGTGAGAACGCGACACAGGGTGTTCGCAACGATGTGACCGATGTGCAGCTTCTGCAGGGCGATCTTGCCGAATCCTGGCGCGAAAACGGTCAGGACTATGCGACGGTTGCGCTGCGCTACCAGAGCATCGATGTCATGCGCAACCGCAACACAGGTGCAGTTGTTCACGGCGATCCGGCAACGCCGACGGAATCGACCGAGATCTGGACCTTCGTTCGCAAGCCGGGCGAAGACTGGAAGCTTTCCGCCATTCAGGGCACGGATTGATCTGCAAGCAGGCCAAGCGTCGTCTGGTCTGGTTTTCCGTCACAGAACTGTTCAAGGGCTCGCTCGAAAGGCGAGCCCTTTTCGCTGATGGCGGCAAAGAGGGTCATGCAGGAGCAGAATTTCAGATCGTCCGGCGAACCCAGAATGGCAAAAGCGGACTTTGAAGAATGGCCAAGCATGGCCCTTGTCGCTTCCACCAGCCGCGAGTCCAGTAGCGGATGCTGACGATAGGCTTGCGCTTCTGCTTTTCCCGACAGAGCGTAAAAGCGCGCGGTCTCTGATCGGCCAAGCCCGGCCAGCTGCGGAAAGATGAACCACATCCAATGGCTTTGCTTTCGCCCCTCCCGCAGTTCCTGAAGGGCGCGAGGATAGAGTGTCGCCTGTGCGGTGATGAAGCGGTCCAGATCGAATTGCATCGTGATGTTCTCCTGCCGCAACAACCAGATGATGAACCAGCCGTTCCCGCGACCTCACGGCTTTGTTAGCTCTCCAGCCTTTTCTCCCCGGCTGCGCACGCTAACTGGCCCCGGATGGAACAGCGACTGGAAAATACTCTGCACTTCATCATCCGCGTCACCCCGGACTGGCTGTTGAGCATGATCGTGCTGATTGCCGCCATCTTCGTGGGCTATTTCATCCATCGTCTCGTCTTTCGCTTTTTGACGCGCATTGTGGCGACGCGGGACCTCTTCTGGCGTTCGCTCGTCTCGCGCAACCGCCGCCCCATGCGGCTCGCCATCGTGGTCTGGGTGCTTACTCCCGCCGTGACGATTGCACCGCTGACGGATTCGCAGGCCGATTTCATCAGGCATTTATTGCTGTTGGCCTTCATCATATTGGTGGGCTGGATTGCGAGAACGGCCCTGCACATCTGGATGACGGTTTACCTTCGGCGCTTCAAGCTGGATGCAGAAGATAATCTGCTGGCCAGAAAGCACGTCACCCAGTCCCGCATTCTCGAACGTGTTGCCGCAACGCTGATCGTGGCGGTCAGCCTTTCTGCGGCACTGATGACCTTTCCGGCGGTTCGCCAGTATGGCGTATCCCTGATGGCATCTGCCGGGGTTGCCGGTATCGTGCTGGGCCTTGCGCTCCAGCCCGTGCTGAAGAACCTGCTTGCGGGTATTCAGCTGGCAATTACGCAGCCCATCCGCATTGATGACGCGCTGATCGTGGAAGGGGAGTGGGGCAAGGTGGAGGAAATCACCTCGACCTATGTGGTGGTGAAGCTGTGGGATTGGCGACGCCTCATCCTGCCGCTCGGCTATTTTATCGAGAAGCCGTTCCAGAACTGGACGCGGGAAGGGGCCGCCCTGATCGGTACCGTGATGATCTATCTGGATTACACCGTACCCGTGGCCGACATCCGCCGAAAGGTGGAAGAGATTGCCGCCCATTCCCCCCTCTGGGACGGTCAGGTGGTGAATGTCGCCGTGACGGATTTTCGCGAGACTGTCATGGAGGTCCGCATCCTTGTGTCGGCTGCAGATGGTGGAAGGACTTTCGATCTCCGGTGCGAGGTGCGCGAAAAGCTGATCGACTATGTTCAGCGCACCTATCCCGACGCGCTTCCGAAGGTGCGGGCGCAGGGTCTGGATGGTCATCCGCACAACAACGCTGTGGCTGCCGGGGATTCGGCGCGTGTCATGCAGTCATGACCATGTCTGCTGGCTAATCGGGGCGGCACCCATTTTGACAGTACCAGCTTGCGGTGCTTTCAGCGGTGCCGCTTGCGTTTGCAACCCTTCCTTTCTATATCAGCACAAACATGCATGGTGGCGGACGATCCCGCCGCCCTTTGCCGGACATGGCGCCACTGGCACGGATGGCGCTTCCCGAACCAAATCGAGAGAGTTCCTGTGAATACGCTGGATTTTGACAAGAAGCCGGAGGATACGCGCGTTGTCGTGGCGATGTCCGGTGGGGTGGATTCCTCCGTCGTGGCAGGGCTTCTCAAACGCCAAGGCTATGATGTTCTCGGCATCACGCTTCAGCTTTACGATCATGGGGCTGCCGTCCACCGCGCAGGTTCCTGCTGTGCCGGGCAGGATATCGACGACGCGCGCCGCGTGTCGGAGACGCTCGGCATTCCGCATTACGTGCTGGATTATGAAAAGCGCTTTCGTGAAACCGTGATCAATCCGTTCGCGGAAGCCTATGCCATGGGCGAAACCCCGATCCCCTGCGTTGCCTGCAATCAGACGGTCAAGTTCGCGGATCTTCTGGCGACGGCGAGAGAATTGGGTGCCGATGCGCTGGCGACTGGCCACTATATTCGTTCGCGCGCCAATCCTACACCTGATGCGCCGCATCGCCGCGCACTCTATCGCCCCATCGATAGCGACCGCGACCAGAGCTGGTTCCTCTTTGCCACCACGCAGGAGCAGATCGATTACCTGCGCTTCCCGCTTGGCGGCATGTCAAAGGCGGAGGTGAGGGCGCTGGCGGAGGAAATGGGGCTGGTTGTTGCCAAGAAGGCCGATAGCCAGGACATCTGTTTCGTGCCGCAGGGCAAATATGCCGATATCATCAACAAAGTGAAGCCGAATGCGGCTCTGGCCGGAGACATCGTGCATATCGATGGGCGTGTGCTGGGCCGTCACGAAGGCATTGTGCATTACACGATTGGCCAGCGGAAGGGCTTGGGCGTTGCCACGGGTGAGCCGCTTTACGTTGTCTATCTCGATGCTCGTGGCAGACGTGTCATCGTTGGCCCGCGCGAGGCGCTGGATACGCACCGCGTCTATCTGCGTGACATGAACTGGATCGGCGATTCCACACTGGAAGCGGATACGAAAGGTGGCTTTGCCTGTTTCGCCAAGGTGCGCTCCACGCGCCCGCCAACTCCGGCCACGCTGCATGTGGATGAGCGCGGGATTTATGTGGATCTCGCGATGGGTGAGGCGGGTGTTGCCCCCGGTCAGGCTTGCGTGCTCTATTCGGCGGAAGGGCCGGATGCCCGTGTCTGGGGCGGTGGTTTCATTGAGCGGTCCGAGCGTTCTGCCGATGCCGAGGCCTCATTGAAGGCGCTGCTGGAGGCATCGCAAGTGGCTTGAAGACAACGCTCCACAGGTGCTTGCGAACTGTGTTTCTTTTTGTGTGACACGCGCTTGACACTGCCGGGAGCATCCCTTTATAAGCCCGTCATCGCGTCGGGCGGTTCTGCGGAACAGTCGATAAATCGCGGTCGTGGCGGGGTAGCTCAGGTGGTTAGAGCGTGGGATTCATAACCCCAAGGTCGGCGGTTCAAGTCCGCCCCCCGCTACCATTTTCCATTTGATTTTGAGAATTCATGACGATTTTGGACCGCGTTGAATGTCGGTTCGTCTTCGCGCGACCCTTTGGACAAATATCTGCAGTTTAGACAGAACGTGCCAGTTCGCACGTAAGCGCCCCGGTTCCAGAAGAGAACCGGGGCGTCTGCCGTGTCACGTCTCAAGCGCGAAGCCGGGTGGACCCCTGTCCCTGAGGCTTCGATCTGCATTGATCACGCGGCCCTGACGGGTTCCCCATCCGGCAGGGCCACGTTGCTTTTCACTCAGACGGTTGCGGCAGTGTCCTGCCAGCTCGGCTTGCCGGTGAAGCCGGGAGGTCCGGCCAGATCGGTTGCCGGGTTGATGCTGCCATTGCCAAGGCGTGGATCGATGCCGAGTGCGGCAAAATCCAGGCCCTTCGTTGCCTGTCTGTCCGAAAGCATGGCCACGTAAGGGTTGTTGCTGATAACGATATTGCCGTACTGGCTCATGCTATTGAACGGCTGCGGGGGCGCCTTCTCCATGCTGGTGGGCTGGCCGCGGTCATTGAAGGCATAAGGCGTCCCGTTGACCGAGAAGTCTTCCTGACGCTGGGTCACCGAAATCGGAAGGTTCTTCTGGTCGGGGTTCGCGGCCCGGAAGGCTTTCAGCACGTCGTCCATGGCCTGATTGTTGCCCGTGCGGGAGAGTTCCGCCATGGACACATTGCCGAGCTTGCTGAAGCCGGAAAGCCATTCCGAACCCTGTTGCGGCGTAACGCGGGATCCATCCTGAGAAAGATCCTTCAGATTGCCGAGAACGGGGATCAGGTTCAGGCGGGCGGAGGCATCCTTGCCTGCCGCTTCATTGGCTGCTGTGAGTTGCTTCAAGAGGTCTGAGTTTGCATCCTTTCCGAAGGAAGGCAGCATGTCAGAATGGATCTTGATGCCGAAATTGCCGCGAATATCCGCATTCTCCGGCTTCGAAAGCATGTTGACGATGTTGAGTGCGGAATCCCGGTCATTCGGGTTGAGAATGATGTTCGACGCTTCCTTGCCGTTCTTGGCCATGTTCGCGCGAACATAGTCGAGGGTTTGCTGGAAGGATTCCGGCTTCTGCGTGCCGCCCGCCAAACCATAGGCAGGCGTGCGCTCTCCGGTCACAGGGTTCAGGTTGCTCATCGACATCTTCGAGAGTTCCTTGCTGTCCAGCGCGGAAAGCTCGCGGTTCTGAGGATCACCTGTCTGGCGGCCAACGGTCTTTCCATCCCAGAGGAATGCCTGACCGTCCTTTGTGGAGCCGATGTTCAGCTCTACACCCTGGAAGTTGTTCTGGCGTGCAAAATCCACGGCTGCGAGTGAGTTGCCCTGGATACCCTTGGCAGGGTCCGCCAATCCACCCTGGGCGATGTATTGCGTGCGCCCCGGATCGAAGCCGTTCTGGCGGGCGGCTGCGGGATCAAACAGATGTTCGCCGTAACCACCGGCTTCCGCCCGCTGTGAAAGCGCTTCGGTGCCCTTCTGGCTGAGGCCCCCATTCGTGGGCCAGCTGGATGTGTTACCTTCCGACTGCCAGTTCTTGATCGAGGCATCGGCGGCCTTATCCTTTGCCCCATTGCCCGCGGCTTCATGCGTTTCGCCCGTGGAGGATGCGCCAGTGGAGGATGCGCCTGCGCCAGCACTCGCACCGCCCGCACTTGCGCCATTGGCGCTTGCCGTGTCGCCCTTAGCTGAAGGGGCTTGACCTGCAGACGCTTGCGAACCAGCAGATTGTGACCCCGCTGCGGATGTCGCTGTCGCGTTCGCCGACGAGCCCGCAGATGTCGCAGAGCCCGTCTGGCTTGCCTGTGCCTGCCCATCGGCACGGCTGGAGGGTGCCGCCGACCTGGAGTCGCTCGGATCCTGATGCGAGGCGTGGTGAGGCTGGCCGGATGAGCCTTGGGACGTCACAGATGCAGGGGTCCCGCCCGCAGGCGCATTCCCGCTCCCGCTGCCCGCGGACGTAGACGGTTGGGAGTTTTTTGCTGGCTTACCTGCGAGGTCGTTGGCTCCGCCGGTTTGAGCTGTCTGTGGTGATGTGCCTTGAGGTGCCGCGCCTTTCGGTGCCTGGTTTTGGGGCTGGCCCTGGCCCTGGCCCGCCTGGGCTGCGCCACCTGCCTGATGGCCGGTTCCCGGCTGTGCTGTGCCGCTGCTGCTCTGGTGGCCGTTCTGCATGGCGGGACGCTCAGATGTCATGCCCTTCGGGGGCTGGCCGCACCCATGATGTTGCTGGGGAGCGCCTGCACTGGCCGTCTGTGCCGAGGCGCCATGCATGCCCTTTGGTGATCCGCTTGCGCCGCCAGCCGAATGCGGTTGCTGGCCTGCTTTTCCAGCCTGACCATCCTTGCCGCCGTGCTTGTCGTTGGTCTTGCCTTGTCCCTGGGCACCATGAACCCCGTTATGGTGATCCTGCGGGCGCATGCCATGATGACCGGGCTTATCGCCCTGTGAACGTGGCCCCTGCTGTGCACCTGTCGTAGACGAACTCGATGCAGCGGCTGCGCCCTGCCTGGAGCCGGCGGTGTGTGCTCCCATCTGGCCGTTGCTTGAACCGAATTGTGCCCGGAAGTGGAATGACGGTGCGGATTGCGTGCGTGGATCTATGTTCCTGCTGCCTTGGCCGCTGAACTGGCTGGCGTTGAAGGAAACGCTGGAGCGATACTGTGAGGCTCCGCTGGCATTGGCCATTCCCTTGGAGCCCTGTGGCGTGCCATGGTTCATGCCGCCGGGGGAGACTTTTCCGGTGCCCGTGGCCCCGCTTGCGGCGCTGCTGCTTGCGGCGCTTGCGCCACCCGAAGCACTGGCGCTGGCGGCTGCACTGGCGCCACCTGCTGAAGCACTGCTGCTGGCCGCGCTTGCGCCCCCTGCGGCGCTGCTGCTGCTTGCGGCGCTCGCACCACCCGATGCACTGGCGCTGCTGGATGCGCTACCCCCGCGGGATGAACTGCTGCTGCTGGCGGAACTGGCGCCCCCTTGGCTTGCCGCTCTAAATAAATCCAGATTGCTGGTGCGTGCACTGTCGTTACCTGTACGCATTTCCCGCTCCTCAAAATAACGTGTTACTGCAGACTGTGGCCCCTTAATGTAGTTAACACTAACTTATGCAAATATTTATTATATGTTTCTTTATGAGGTAAGTCATTGTTAACTATGTAATGACTATATGCGACCTTTTATGCAAATCAATGTAAAATTTTAATCGATAATAATTTTGATCCTTCCTTTATTCTGTCTAATTCTACCTGCGTTGAGGTCCGTCTTGTTTTTCTTGAGGCTGTCCGTCTGTTCTACTCTCGGATTGACGTATTTTTTAATGATCTCTTGATTTGTTTTTCGCCTTTCTGTGCCGATATGTGGCAGGCAATTCCCAATTGTGTTCGCTGACGGGAATTATTCGCTCGGATCACGCGTGATTATTCCAATCTACATGGACCGATACCGGACTAGACATTCGTGGCTTGCCCGGCATGAGGCTTTCCGGTGCGCAATCTGTTCCTGTCATCGGCTTTAGGTACCGAGTACCGCAGAGTGTCCGGCGCTTCCCACCGTTTTTTATGGACGAAGCCCGGTGGCCGGAGAGGGCGGTTGAAACAAAACAGCCTGTCCGGCTGATGTTCAGCCGGACAGGCTCGAGGGTAGAAACTCAGGTTGTCGAATGAAGGTTCCTGGGGGAACTCACACGACGAGATGATGCAATTGCAAAGCTGAAGCTACTCTTTTCAGCCGCACAGGGTCCTGATCCCTGCCTTTTTCCAATGCTTCCAGTTCACTGACTGTGAGACCACATGCGATGGCCAGATCATCGAAGCTGTAGCCTGCTGCACGGCGGCCTTCGGCAATAGCTTCTGCAAGAGAGATTGAGTTGTGATGATTGAAATGAGTCTGAGAGATTGTCATGGAATACTCCTTTGGTATGCCGACCTTGGTCGGAAATTTCGGGCATAAGCCCAAAGGATGCCGCGAAGCCCCCAATCCAACTTTCTTCGCAGCGCAGCATAACTAAACGTTATTGCGCGCATGTTCAACAAAATCACGCAGGATTTCCTAATGAAGGAGATCGTGAGTTTCCGTTGCAATGCGCGACAGGGGCGTTTGTTCCGCCCCGGTCTCTTTCTCGTCTTTCATCGAACGCATCTTGAACTGCCGCGCGTCAGTTGAGGAAGATCAAAACCTCGCCTTTCGATTTCAATTAGCTTGGCTGACATGAGCAGCGGCGCGCCTGCTGCCTTTGCGTCTCTCACCGGATGAGGAGTGGAAGTCATGTCCTTCAAAACCATGCTGACTGTGATCGGCAATCGCGAGCAGGAGGCAGATCTCGGTCGGGCCATCGATCTTGCTGCGCAGATGGAGGCCCATCTGTCCGTTCTGGTGATGGATATTGCTGTGACGCCGAGCCTCGCCGATTATCCGGTGGATGTGAGCTGGCTCGATCTTCGTGTCGGAGACATGACGGATCTGCATGCGGCCGCAGACAAGGCTGAGGCCGCATGCAAGGTGGCGCAGATTTCCTTCGATGTGGAGCGTTTCTACACCGAGCGCCCCTTTGTTGCGGACATTGTCTATCGGCGGGCGCTCTATTCCGATCTGGTGATTGTGGGCAAGCGCACGCGCTCCAATTCGCAACTGCTCAGCGCGGTGATCGATGGAGCCATTTTCGATGCGCAGCGTCCCTTGCTGCTTTTGCCGGCCAAGGAAACGGCCTCGATGAAGGTGCGCAAGGTGCTGCTGGCGTGGAATTCCAGGCCGGAATCAGGCCGTGCTGCACGCGAAGCGATGGATATTCTGCGACATGCAGACGAAGTGCATCTCACCATGGTCGATCCCGATGCCTCCTATCTGGCGAGCGGCGGCGAACCGGGCGCCGATATGGCCGCCTATCTGGCGCGACATGGGGTCAATGTGGTGGTCGATCAAGTGCCGGGCGGCGGTCGTCCGGTGGAGACTATTCTGAAGAATCACGCAATGCAGATTGGGGCCGATTTGATCGTCATGGGGGCCTATGGCCATTCTCGTCTGCGTGAGCGTGTTTTCGGCGGTGTAACGCAGGCCCTTGTTGAAGATGCACCTTTGCCGGTGTTTATCGCCAGATAAGGGCGCCGGGATAGGAGAGCGGAGCCTGCCCTGAGCCTCTCTTCCCCGTGGTTGAGGGCAGGGCTTCTATCCGGGTTCGAGCGTTATGCCAAAGATGAGGCGCCCTTCCTGGCGGGGAAGGGCGCCTCAATGCGTTTCGCAACCGTTCAGTTTTGCTCGTCATGCTTCCAAGCTTCCCGGCGGGTGTTGCTGACCGGGTTCCCTCCTGTTCCACGATGCTCTGCTTTTTGCGGAACCTGCCTGCCTTCAGCGCGTTATCGGCCCGCGTAATGATCATCGTGTCCGGATGGACGGGCACAAGGAGGAAACATGTTCAAGGCGTTGCAGGCAGCCTCACTGGCGCTGACAATGGCGATGGCAGGCGTCGTGACTGGCACGCCAGCAAGCGCTCAGGATGTTGAGCTGCGTATCGGGCCAGACGGTATTCGCCCTGTTGTGCGTGACCGCGAGCGGGATATGCGCCGCGGCCCAGGGCGCGGATGTTCCGAGCGGGAAGCCCGTGCCGCCGCGCGCGATCTGGGACTGCGCGATCCGGAAGTGGTTCGCGTGACGCCCGGTCGCGTGGTTGTGGAAGGGGAAACCCGCCGGGGTATTCGGCGGGTGACCTTCGCCAACGAGCGTGGCTGTCCCGAGATGTAATCTGAAAACTGGCCGCTGCCCGCCATGGCTACTATGGCGGGCTTTTCCTTACTGCCTTGCCCGCCAGGCACGCTCGGTCGCAGGTGCCTCATCCGTTGTGATCTGGTCCACACCCATGGCCATCAGGGTGGAAAAGCGGCCCCATTCTTCTTCTGAAAAGCCGAGATCCCTGCTGGCAAGATTGAATGTCCAGGCATCGACGGTTCGACCTTTACCATGGCAAAGCGCCACCAGATCGAGCCCTGCCTCTTTCGCGGCAAGCAGAAGCGGCCAGGAAAGATAGACCATATGTGGGTCCGTCGGGCCATCCAGATCGGATAGAAGTTCGCGCTGCACGGCTTCCGGTCCTTCAGCCCGCAGCATATCGAACAGCTTGTCGGTCGGATCGATGCCGCGCCGCAGGTTGGGCAATCGGTCGCGGATGGCTTCGATGAGGCTGAGATCGGCGCCGCTGACAATCATGAACTGGCCGATTTCGCTGAAATGGCGTTCAAGATGGGCAAGACCCGCCTCGCCAATGGTGGCAAGATCATCCTTCATATCAAACTGCAGACATGCTTGTGGATGTGCGGTTTGCATGAGGTGAGCGAGATCCTCGCTGAGAATGGGCGCTGTTCCGCCACTTTTCATCGTCAGCGGACGGATGGTCTCCGTCCTTGCCAGCCGGACCGGGCCTTGGCCGTTCGTTTCTCCTTGCAGGTCTGCATCGTGCAGCACAACAAAGCCGCCATCGGCGCGCACCCGCAGGTCCAGTTCCATGGAGGCCCCGAGCCGAAACCCGTCTGCCATTGTTTCCGCCGAAAAGAGCGGCGCATCAAGCCTACGCCGCAGACGATGCCATTTCAGCCGAGTCCGGTGCCTTTGATGAAAGATATCGAGACCGGGATAGGCGTCTTGCATGGCAAAGTCCATCAGGTGAAATAGGTGGCAATCCTGTGCCCATCGAGATGATGCACGGTAAACTGCGTATCATAAATCGCAGACAGGATCTCCGGGCGTACGATATCGTCCGGCTTGCCTTGCAGAAACAGTTTTGCCTCCCGCATGACGACGATGTGATCGGAGTAACAGGAGGCGAAATTGATATCGTGCAGCACGACGACAACCGTCTTGTTGAAGTCGCGGGCAGCGCCCTTCAAAAGCTTCATCATGCCGACCGCGTGACGGATATCCAGATTGTTCAGCGGCTCGTCGAACAGCATGTAATCGGTATCCTGGCACAGCACCATGGCCACGAAGGCACGTTGCCGCTGGCCGCCGGAAAGCTCGTCCAGATACCGCTCGGCAAGCTCTTCCAGCCCGAGATATCCGAGTGCCCGCTCTACATGCTGCGCATCCTCGCGCGTCGGGCGTCCTTTCGAATAGGGATAGCGGCCGAAGGTCACGAGATCGCGCACCGTCAGGCGTGCGACCATATGATTGTCCTGCCTGAGGAAAGCGAGACGCCTTGCCAGAACGTCGCCTGCCGTGCGCACCACATCGAGCCCATCTACCATGACCTTTCCCTGATCCATCGGCAGCAGCCGGGCGATCATGGAGAGCAGGGTGGATTTTCCTGCGCCATTGGGACCAATGATGGAGGTCAGACCCCCTTTGGGCAAGGTCAGCGACACGCCATCGACCACCACCGTTTCCCCATAGGCCTTGCGGACATTTTGGATCTCGATCATCGGATGGCTCCTCTGAGCAGGAAAAGAATGAAGAAAATGCCGCCCGCGAATTCGATGATGATGGACAGTGCGGTGTTGAAGCTGAACACGTGTTCCAAGAGTGTCTGACCTCCGGCGAGCAGAAGCACTGCCAGCAGAACGGCGGCGGGAATGACAAAGCGGTGCTTGGGCGAGGGCATCAGGATATAGGCCAGATTGGCGACCAGAACGCCGAAGAAGGTGGCAGGACCAACAAGCGCCGTTGAGACTGAGACGAGCACGGAGACCAGAATGAGGATGATGAGCGTCAACCGCTTGTAATCCAATCCTAAGGAGATTGCGGTTTCGCGTCCAAGCGCCAGCACATCGAAGGAATGGCCAATCCGCCAGGCAACCAGCGAGACAATGCCCACAAGGGCAAAGGAAACGCCGAGAAGCTCTGCATCGATGGAGTTGAAATTGGCAAACAGCCTGTCTTGCAGGACGACGAAATCATTCGGATCGAGAACGCGCTGAATGAAGCCGGAAAGGCTGCGAAACAGCACACCCAACACAATGCCGGACAGCATCAGCAGATGCAGGCTTTTGAGCGCGCCGGAAAACAAAAGGCGGAACAGGATCAGCGAGAAGCCCATCATGATGGCGATGCTGAGCACGAAGGTCAGCCGGGGTTCCATTGTGCTGAGGCTGGCCGCGCCCAGAACGGCGACCAGCAGTGTTTGAAGCAGGCCGTAAAGACTATCGAAGCCCATGATGGAGGGCGTGAGAATGCGGTTGTTGGTGATGGTTTGAAACAGCACCGTGGAAAGCGCAATCGCATAGGCCACAAGCAGGATGCCGAGCAGCTTCGTGCCGCGAAAACCGAGAATGAAGGTCCAGCTTCCCCGTGCGCCAAGCGTCATGAAAGCAAGGCAGGCGGCAAGACAGAGAAAGCCTAGAACGCCGACGATAAGCAAAGGGTTACGCCGCACGGCTCTGCCTCCTCGTCAGAAGGAAGAGGAAGAAGGCGCTGCCAAGGACACCGAGAACCGCGCCAACCGGGACTTCGAAAGGCCAGACGACGATGCGCCCGATGATATCGCAGGCAAGCACCAGCCCAGCCCCCAGGAGTGCGGTCCAGGGCAGGGTGCGGCGAAGGCTGTCGCCCATCACCATGCTGACGACATTCGGCACGATGAGGCCGAGGAAGGGAATGATACCGGCCGTCACCACCACGCAGGCCGTGACCATGGAGACGATGATGAGGCCGAGCATGAGGATGCGCCGATAGTTCAGCCCGAGATTGGTCGCGAACTCCTCGCCCAATCCGGCCAGGGTGAAGCGGTCGGCGGCAATATAGGCAGCCACCGTCATAGCGAAAGAGAGCCAGAGGATTTCATAGCGACCGCGAAGGACCGAGGAGAAATCTCCGGCCTGGAAGGCTGCGAGCGTCTGCATCATGTTCAGCCGGTAGGCGATGAAGGCGGCAACGGAATAGATGACACCACCCAGCATCAGGCCGACCAGCGGCACCATGACCACGGAACGCAGGGGAATGCGCCGGAGAATGGCGAGAAAAAGGGCCGTGCCCGCCAGTGCGAAGACCGCCGCGAAGGCCATTTTGCCCAGAACCGGCATTCCCGGCGAAACGATGAGCGCGATCAACATACCAAGGCTTGCCGATTCTACCGTGCCGGCCGTCGAAGGCTCCACGAAGCGGTTGCGCGCCAGCATCTGCATGAGAGTTCCGCAAACGGCGAGGCCGGAACCGGCCAGAACCAGCGCCAGCGTACGGGGCAGGCGGCTGGCCAGAAGAACAAGCACGGCCTTTTCATCTGCCTGACCCGTAAGAACGGCAAGCGGCGACACGTCGCTGACGCCAAAGAACAGGCTGAGCAGGCCAAGACAGAAAAGAGCAAGGGCGGCGAGGACAAGGCGCATGGGATGCAATCAGGAGAGGCCGATCCGCGGGGACCGGCCTTGCCTGCCTCAATCGCCGGCCATGGCTGTGTTCAGCTGGTCCACGGTCTTTTGCAGGGCCGTCAGGCCACCGCCGACGACATAGAGCGCCAGCCCGTCAAGATAGACCACCTGCTTCTTTTTCCAGGCGGTTGTCTGGTGAACGATATCGTTGTCCAGCATCTTGGCAGCGGCTTCGCCCTTGCCGCCAATGGCTGCGTCACGGTCGATCACAATCAGCCAGTCCGGGTTCTTTTCCAGAATATATTCATAGGAAATGGGCTGGCCGTGCGTATCCGCCTTGATGCTGTCGTCGGCAGGCGTCATGCCGTAATCGGAAAACAGCACGCCAAAACGCGAACCGGGGCCATAGGTGCTCATCTTGCCACCGGTGGTCAGCACGATCAGGCCGCGGCCAGCGGTCTTCGTTTTTTGCTTCAACTCGGATGTCGACGCATTCAGCTTGTCAATCAAGCGGTTAGCTTCGCTTTCCTTATCGAAGATGCGCGCCAGCATACGGATATTGTCTTCCGATTGCTTGAGGAAGTTCGTGCCAGCGATCGATAGATCAATGGTCGGAGCAATCTGCGACAACTCTTTGAATTTTGTCGCGGATCTGGCCGTTACAATGATGAGGTCCGGCTGCATGGCGGCAATGGCTTCATAATCGGGCTCGAACAGCGAGCCGATCTTCGGGGTGCCGTCGCCTGCATATTTTGCCAGATAATCGGGCATGGGCGCTTCCGGCACGCCAGCGATGGTAACGCCCAGTGCATCCAGCGTATCGAGCGCCGCAAGATCAAAGGTTACGACCTTTTTCGGCGTTGCCTGCAGTTTCGTTTCCCCCTGCGCGTGGCGAATGGTGATATCTGCCGCAAGCGCAGGCAGCGCGGCCGCAGCCAGTGCGATGGCAAGCGTGAGAGAGCGGAACGAAGAGAGCAGCATGGGATGATCCTTGCGCCTGGCCCCTTCGCGGAAAAAGCGGCGAACGGGCGATTATAAGTTGAGAAGTCGGGTTCACTTATTTAAAGCGGTATCTATTCGTCAAGAATTATATGGAGGCTGTCATCAAAAGCGCGGGAGTTTCCATGCTTTCCCATAGGTCCGCATCGCCGAGGTCATCGCTTCCATGCCAAGCTTCACCCTTCGCCGCCGTCAACTGCTTACTGCTCTGCCCTTCATGACCATGCCAAGCCTTATGAAGCCCAGCCTGACTTATGCCCAGATGCGCGTTGCGGAGACGACCCTCGATATCTTCAAGGTCGATGTGGCGACTCACAGGCTGGATGATCGGGTGGTGACCCTGGCGAATGGACGCAAATTTCGCATTTTCCGCGCTATTCCGAAGAAAGCTGCGCCTGCCACGGGATATCCAACGCTCACCCTGCTGGACGGCAATGCCGTGTTCGATGATCTGACGGCGGAGCTTCTGGCGCTCGTGCCCGATCTTGTGGTGATCGGCCTGGGCTATGATACGCCGCGCAAGTTTGCCATGGTGGAGCGCACGCTGGATTATACCCCGCCAAAGCAAGGCAATGGTCCTCATGTCGATCCGGCCAGACCGGAGCGGAAGATTGGCGGCGGCTTTGAATTTCTGACCATGTTGACTGGCGACTTGCGCAGCGCCGCTGAAGGCGACCTCAAGGTGGACCCATCGCGGCGCGTGCTGGGCGGCCACTCCTTTGGCGGGTTGATGACGCTGATTGCGCTCTTTCGCCAGCCACGTGCCTTCTCGGCCTATGCGCCTGTCAGCCCTTCGATCTGGTGGGCGCAGGAGCCGATGCGCAGGCTGGAACGTCAAGCCGTCTGGCCGAAGGCGGATGCAGACAGGATCAGACTGTTTATTGCGCTCGGCGATAAGGAGCAGCGTTCGAACGACAAGGGCCCCGCTCCAACAGGGCCAGCGCCAGAGACCATGGATCTGATAGCACGTCTGTCCAAAATTCCTGCCCTTTCGGTCTCGTCGGACGTGCTGGAAGGGCATGTGCATGGAGCGACATTTCTAGGCGCGCTGCCCCAAATTCTCCGCTGGGCTGTCTAACGGGAAGTTGGAACATCGACGGATCGCCAACGTTGGACCTCACATCCCCAACGACCAGAGGTGATTTTCATGAACCAGAACCATCCCACGCCGCCTTTTCCGCAAGAGAAGATCGAGATGCCGGGCCTGACGCGCCAGATGCAGCCCGCGCCGGACCACGGCGAGAAATCCTATAAGGGTTCCGGCCGCTTGCAGGGCAAGAAGGCCGTTATTACCGGAGGCGATAGCGGTATTGGCCGCGCGGTGGCCATTGCGTTTGCGCGCGAGGGTGCGGATGTGCTGATTTCCTACCTCAATGAAGATGAGGATGCCAAGGAGACCAAGCGATTGGTGGAAGAAGCGGGGCGCAAGGCTGTTCTGCTTTCCGGCGATCTTCAATCTGCCGATCATTGCCGCAAGGTGATTGAAACAGCCGTCAACGAGCTTGGTCGTATCGACATACTCGTGAACAATGCAGCCCACCAGGCGACGTTCTCAACCATTGAGGAAATCCCGGACGAAGAATGGGAGCTGACCTTCAAGGTCAACATCCACGCCATGTTCTATCTCACCAAGGCTGCGGTGCCGCACATGAAGCCCGGCTCCTCCATCATCAATACAGCGTCCATCAATTCGGACAGCCCCAACCCTTCGCTTCTTGCCTATGCAACGACAAAGGGCGCCATCCAGAACTTCACGGCAGGGCTTGCCCAGATGCTGGCGGAAAAGGGTATCCGCGCGAATGCCGTGGCTCCCGGGCCGATCTGGACGCCCTTGATTCCGTCCACTCTGCCGGAGGATTCGGTGAAGAATTTCGGCAAGCAGGTGCCGATGAAGCGACCAGGCCAGCCCGCAGAACTGGCAACGGCCTATGTGATGCTGGCCGATCCACTGTCATCCTACGTCTCCGGCGCAACCATTGCCGTCACTGGCGGCAAGCCGATTATTTAAAGTTCTCATTCTTTTCAACAGCTAGGCGCTCGCTCTTGAGAGATTGTCAGAGCGTCTTCCTGTTGAAGGTGAAGACCGGCCACGGGCATTGTCTGTCGCCGGTTTTCTGCCTTGCGGAGAAGTCTTACGGTTTGCCGGATCTGATCCGTCGGGTGACAGGATACTCATGGCTCAGACACTCATGGGCCCAGACACTCATGGGGCAGGACAATCATGGGCAAGGACCTATAAAACCTCCTTCTGCTCCTGTTGGCCGATCTTGCGGGCGAGGGCCTCGAAACTGGGTTGCGCGCCCTTTTCCGCTGCATCGTTTGCCAGAAGAAGCAGGCGGATTGGAAAGGCCATGGCCTTGACATGAGACGCGGAAACGCTTTGCGACTTGGGGTCTGTCAGCACTGCCCGTTCCACTTCCCCGAGGATTTCGCGAATTTCCTCATGGGTCAGCAGCTGCTTTTCCACCAGAAGGCGATTGATGCCCGCAATGGCCATGTAGAGCCCTTCCAGCTGCGGATTGGCCGTGTTCATGTTTCACTCCTTTGCGTGGTTGCCGGAACGATGTTTCCCGCATTCTCGTCGATGAGACGCGCCCCGCGTTGGCGGGTCGCGTAACGCCACAGCCACTGGATGCTGACGAGCAGGCGCTTTTCGAAATTCACCAGCAGGTAGACATGGACGATGGCCCAGAGCAGCCAGGCCACGCGCCCCTTAAGGCGTCGCTTGCCAAAGTCGAAGATCGCCGCGTGTCTGCCGATGACTGCCGTATTGCCGCGATTGCGGAACCGGAACGGCTCGGGCTTTCGCCCTTCCAGAAGCTCGTTTCGCAAGGCACGACCCAGATATTCGCCCTGCTGCTTTGCCACCTGGGCCAGCGCAGGCAGGGGTTTGCCATCTTCGCCCAGTCCAAGCGCTGTATCGCCAATGGCATAGATATCACTGGTGCCCTCCACGCGAAGATCTGGCCCCACGGGTATGCGCCCGCCCGCCTTCGGGTCGAGCCCCAGCCAGCGAAAGGCAGGCGACGCTTTCACCCCGGCACCCCAAAGAATATTGCCGGCGAAAATGGTCTCGCCACTGGCAATCACGCTATCCTTGGTGATGCTCTCGACCATGCGGCCCGTTTGCACCTCCACGCCCAGTTTTTCCAGTTCCGCATGGGCGTAATCGGTCAGGTCGTCCGGGAAGGCGGCCAGGATTTTCGGACCCGCCTCAATCAGCACAACGCGAAAATCTTCCGGCGCGAGCTTGCGAAAATCACGCGTGATCATGAAACGGCCAAGCTCTGCAATGGCGCCTGCCATTTCCACGCCGGTGGGGCCGCCGCCGATCACCACGCTTGTCAGCAGCGCCTTTTTTTCCTTCGGATCGCGGGAGAGTTCTGCCTTCTCAAAGGCAAGCAGCAGGCGCTGGCGGATCAGTCTCGCCTCGTGGATCGTCTTCAGGCCGGGAGCAAAGGCACGCCATTCGTCATGACCGAAATAATTATATTCGGAGCCAGTGGCGATGATCAGCCGGTCATAGGGAACCGGATTGGCCTGATTGAGGAGAACCTGATGGTTCACCCGATCAATGCCGGTGACCTCCGCCAGCATGACCTTGATGTTGTGATACCGGCCAAGCGTGCGCCGAATGGGTTCGGCAATATCGGCAGGTGATAAAGCGGCGGTTGCCACCTGGTAAAGAAGTGGCTGAAACAGGTTGTGATTGCGCCGGTCAATGACCGTGACATCCAGAACCGAATTTCCAAGCGCTTTCGCCACTGAAAGGCCGCCGAAGCCAGCGCCCACGATCACCACCCGTTGAGGCCGCTGCGGCTTGCGTTCTTGCAAAGGCGGAACACTGAGCGCGGAGGTGTCGGGGGTCATGGACATGTAGCGTCTTTCCTCATCCTGGGCCTTGCCGATGGGCCGTGCAGAAGGGGTCTGGCCAACAGGGGCGGGCCAAACGGGCATTCGTGTGAACACCAGCGCCAAACGAAGGTTCCCGCGATGCGAGCGGAACCTTTGCTTCACGATCTCGTTGATTAGCCGAAACGAAAGGGAGCTTGGGAATGAACAGCATCGTTTGGCTCGTGGGAGCCGTTGTTATCGTGATCGCGATCCTGAATCTGATCGGTCTTTCCTGATCGCCACCTTGAAACAAGCCCGCGGCCTTCTGCCGCTCAACGACCTCAAAATAGGGAGGAACACATGAACAGCATCGTATGGCTCGTTGGAGCCGTTGTTATTGTGATTGCAGTTCTGTCATTCGTCGGCATCGCCTGAACGAGACAAAAGCTAAACTTAAAAAAGCGCTGGTCTGACGACCGGCGCTTTTTCTTGTCGGACCAAAAAGATGTTGCCGTCAGGTTGACAGCAACACCGCAAAGGGCTGGCGAGAGAAGAGCTTTTCCATGGAAACACGCTCGTCTCGCTCGACAGTCTCACCTGTGAAGAGATTGCGAAACGGTGTGGTTCCTGTCAGTTCCCGGGTCGTAAGGCTTGTGCCGTACCAGAAGGATGCCTGCGGCAGGCCACCGGTTTCCCGGATTGTTTCCAACACGAAGCGTGGGGCAATCGTCACCAGGCTTTGTTTGCCGAGACGGCGGGCAAAGGCCACCACATGGCTACCCTTTTCACCCGCAGCATAGAGCGGGATGTATTCGCCGTGCCAGAAAAGATCGGGATTCTCGCGGCGAACATGCAGAAGGGCCTTGATGATTTGCTGCTTCAGGTGCCCGTTGAGCCAGGTTTCAGGCGTGGCCGGGTCCGCGGGCTCATTGAGCAAGCGCGTCAGCCGCGCGTAATCCGGCATCCGGCGGTTATCGGGATCGACAAGGCTGAGGTCCATGGTCTCGCTGCCCTGATAGATATCCGGCACGCCCGGTGCCGTCAGCTTGATCAGGGTCTGCGTGATGGAATTAACCGCGCCCGCCATGAAAACAGGCTTCATCACGCGCAGGAAATGCTCGCGAAACGGCAAAGCCTCTGGCGAAAGCAGATGCCGGATGTAAGCACCAACCGCCTTTTCATACCCTTCATTCGGGCCGTTCCAGTTTGTGCGCAGCTTTGCTTCCCGCAGACTTTTCTCCACATAAGGCAGCAGCCGCTCTTCGAGTGCTTTAAGGGCCTCTGCTTCGCCGGCTCCAAGATTATGTGGCCATACGCCTGCAAGAGCCTGAAGGATCAGCCATTCCACTTCCGGCTCCGGGGCGGGACCATCGTTCAGGTCAACCAAAGCAGGTTTCTGCATGGTTTGCCATTCGGCGAATGCCTGAGAAAACAGTTCCGGTTCCTCTGTCACCGTATAGAGCCTTGCACGCGCATCCTCACCCCGCTTGGTATCGTGGGTGGAACTGGCAGATAAGCCCTCCGGCTGAAGCGCCTGCCGCTGCTTCATGTCTGCATGAAAGTTTTGCAGGCTGAAGCTGCGCGGCAGCGGCTCCGCGCCAACTTCGTTCAGGGCAATGGCGGGGTTGATGCGATAAAACAGCGTGTCTTCAATCGACTTCGCCATCAGCGGCCCGGTCAGTTGCTGAAAGCGGGTGCGAAAGACAGCGGCCTTTGCGTCGAATTCCTGGTTCACATCGCCTGCGAGAATACGGGCGATGAAGGACAGCGCTTCCGCATCGGGAGCGGTGGGTTTTGACCGGATTTGGGTGAGAATGTCGGTGAGGCGCTGTCGGTCCGCCGGTTCAAGCCCAAGCTTGTTTCCATAGGTGCGGTAGACCGGGAAGGCGATCAGCAATTCGCGCAGGGCGCGTGCAAAAGTCTCGGCGTCGCTTGCCGTCACCATGCCATGGCCTTGCGCCATTTCCTGCCCCATCATGGCCAGTGTGCTGAACTCGCCCTCGAAGTTCACATCCGCCATCAGGCCTTTGGCCTTGCGCACCTCTTCCTCGATGTCGATTTCACGGCCCGCCAGTTCAGCATAGGTATGGCGAAGTTGTTCCAGACCTTCCGGCTCGATCAAGGCATCTGAAACGGTGGCGATGAATTCATAGCCGGTGGTGCCGGAGATCGGCCATTTCTGCGGAAGATGTTCGCCATGCGCCAGGATTTTTTCCACCAGCAGAATGCATTTCGGCCCGACCTCTTCCCGCAGGCGGGCAAGATAATCACCCGGATTGGCAAGGCCGTCCACATGATCGATCCGCAACCCATCCACCTGACCTGACCGGACGAGGTCGAGGATCAGACGATGGCTTTCGAGGAAGACCTCTTCTTCTTCCACACGTAGCCCGGCAAGCCCGGTAATCTCGAAGAAGCGGCGGTAGCTCAGGTCACGCGGCGCATCCCGCCAGGACATCAGGCGATAAGGTTGCGCCTCATGCAGGCTGCTCATCAGGCCCGGGCCGTGCGCTGCTTGCGCAAGCTCCCGATTGAAAGCATCCATATCGTGCTGACGGGCAAGCTCCCGCACGCGGTCGTGGAAATCCTCTTCCGCTTCCGCCCGGGCATCGCGCGCAAGTGCGATCAACTGGTCGGCCAGAGGATGTTCGATGCTGCCGAGAGCCATGGCATAGGTGGCGGGTGAAAGAGGGTAGTGGCTTTCGAAATAACCGAAGGCGAGGCAGCCCGCTTCTGTGTCGAGCAGAAGTGTGATGTCGCCATCGGCAAGCACCTTATCGAAGTCATCGCCCAGAAAGGGCAGCGTCAGGCGGCGCATCCAGTTCACATCGAAGAAATGGTGGTAGCGGCTGTCCTTGCCCCATTCCACAATGCTGCGCCACCAGCGGTTCTCCAGGCCGGATGCCATGTGGTTCGGCACGATATCGAGAATGAGGCCGAGGCCCTCCTGCTTTAGCTGTGTGCTCAGCCTGTCGAAGCCTTCGCGTCCACCGAGTTCGGGTTCGATTTCGTTGGCATCGGCCACATCATAGCCATGCGTGGAGCCTTTGGCCGCCGTGAAAATGGGGGATGCGTAAAGGTGGCTGATTCCCATGGAGTTGAGATAGGGAACAAGTTCCGCCGCCTTGTCGAAGGTCATGCCGTTGCGGAACTGAATCCGGTAGGTGGATGTGGGAATCGTCAAGCTGGCTGCGCCTCCGACGCGATTTTCAATGAGATTTCCGAGCCCACTGAAACGTCGTCGGGGGAAAGCGGTTCCCGCGCTGATGCGTCACAACTCAATTATCGCATAGGGCCTGCCGGTTGGCTTCTCGATATGTGCGGCGACATTATAGACAGGCGCTCCGCCGGGGGTGCGCCCTTCGAAGCGGCCGCGATGGGCATGTCCATGCACCACGGCGCTGACGGGGAAGCGGTCGATGGTTTCCGCCAGTCGCGACGAGCCGAGGAATGGATAGATTTCCTTCGGTTCGCCTTCCACAGTTTCGGCGATTGGCGCGTAATGCAGAACCACCATGGCCCGCTCGGAGCGTACCTGCCGGAGCGCATTTTCCAGCCGCATGGTCTCCTCCATGCTTTCCGCAACCATGGCCTTGATGGCGGGTTCGCCGAAACTGCCCAGCATGTGCCGCCCAAAACCACCCGCGAAACCCTTGACGCCCGCAAAGCCGACGCCGTTGATCTCGACCGCTTGGCCTTCCAGCAGATGCACACCTGCATCTTTCAGGATCGAGCGCACATCATCGACCGCGCCGCATTCGAAATCATGGTTGCCGAGAACGGCGACCATGGGAATGGTGCAGGAGCGCAGATCGCTGGCAAGGCGTTCCGCCTCGGCCTTCTTGCCAAGATCCGTGAGGTCGCCTGCCATGACCAGAACATCGGCTTTGGTGGACATTTCGGTGAAAAGGTCGCGGTAGCTCTCCGAGCCGCTCTCCTTGACGTGCAGATCCGCCACTGCTGCGATCCTGAGCTTTTGTCCCTTCGCTGGCGTCCTGGTCTGGGCCGGTTTTGTCACAGCATGGCTCCTTCCTGGTCTTGTCTCAGCTCCCCTTCGCCGCCCACATCGGCAAAACCCCATTCCTTCACGTCAATCTCGAAATCGATACGCGAGAACATACGGCCACGGCAGATCTTCATCTGGGGCAGGGGCAATTCGCGCTGGGCTGCCAGCCGTTCCAGAAGCTCGTCCAGCAGCCAGTCCGGCACCTTGTCGCGCTCTGTGGGGTAGATCCAGCGGAAGTTCAGAAGGTGCATCAACAGCACCTCCCAATGCACTTCCATATGGCCCAGCAGCCTCTGCCAATCGATTTGGTCGTGCGCGCGGAGAATGAGGTGGGCCACGTCCGCTCCGTCATAGCGGTGGCGCAACTGCACGAAGCATTTCGACCAGATAAGCTCTGTCGGCGCGACGATACGCACCTTCTGATCGTTGAAATCCATCCGCCGGGCATTTTCGAACCAGGCATCGCCAATCGGCATGGTGCCGTTGGAGCCGGCAAAGATGACATCGAAGAAATGCTCGCCGCGCTTTACCTTGCCAAGCCAGCGATCGTCCTCCACCTCAATGTCGAAGCCCTTCGCCTTGAAATGCGCCAGGATGCGGTTGAAATCGCCCGCCTTGCAAAAGATGTCGAGATCCTTGGTGGGGCGGGTTATGCCGGTATAGGCACTGACGGCATAGGTTCCTGCCAGCAGGAAGGGGATATGCGAGGCCACCAGTTCATTGACCGAAAGGGCCACGAAATCCTGCGCATCCGCAGTGGCAAGCGTCGGTGCCGCTTGCGCCTCAATGTGGGGAACGGCCTTCATGGATGGGTCGGCTGGCCGTGCCTCTTTGGCAGTTCCTGGGTCAGTCGGTGCGTTCATGGGATCTCCGGGGCCTTTGCGTCTGGCGCAAAGAAACAGCCGGATGCGGGATCTGTTCCTTCACATCCGGCTCGATTGCTGCTTATCGCTCTGGATTGTCGGCATTGGCCATCGGGCTCGGGCGGCCGTCTGCCCCGTCGCTATCCAGCCTTTCGTCCAGATCCTCAAGGTCGCTTTCCACGAGATAGGTATCGCCGCCGCCAAGCCGTGATGCCTCATGGACCGCCTTCATATTAGTGGAATCGAGCTGCGTGTGCAGGGCGTCTTCCACCCGCTCGCGGTCATCCTGCTCGAAACGGCGCGAGCCTTCGTCCGTCATCTTGTCTCGCGCATCCATGTGATCCTTGGCATCCATCAGTCTTTCCTTTCCTGGCAAGCGGTCGCTTCGACCGCACTGGATAAGGAAACCCCCGGCATTGCCTTCCGGTTCCGTTGCAATGATTGGCGTCCGGGGCGGAACAGAATGCAGGGCGCGCAGTTGATCGCGTATGGCTTCAATCATCCAAGGGAGCAGGAACATGCCCGCAAAATCCAAGGCACAGCAGAAGGCAGCTGGCGCGGCTCTGGCCGCCAAGCGGGGCGACCTCAAGAAGAGCGAACTGAAGGGAGCATCGAAAAGCATGGAGAAATCCATGTCGGAAAAGGAGCTTCACGACATGGCTTCCACCAAGCGGAAAGGCAAGCCGCAGCACGCGGCCAGCCACTGATTTTACAAGGTTGACTGGTTTTACAAGGTTGACTGGCCGTCGCGGTTCTCGCTGATGATGACCTCGAAGCCTTCGAATTGCGGCGGTCCCAGATATTCCACCAGTTTGCGGTTCTCGCCCGCCCGGGAATGAGCGGCGCGAAACTGTTCGGACTTTGTCCAGGCGGTGAACATCTCCTCGTTCTCCCAGATGGTATGGGAGGCATAGAGCGTGTGATCCTCTTTCTTCGGGCCTTTCAACATGTGAAATTCCACATAGCCCGGAACGGTGGAAAGATGCCGCTCGCGGTTCTTCCACATATCCTCGAAGGCCTGCTCGAAGCCTGGAGCAACCCGGAACCGGTTCATCGCGATATACATATGCACTCCTTGTTGCTGGTCAGCCGCTATCCGGCCGCGTGACGATGAAAAGGGATGAGGCGCAGAGTATGGCCAGAACGATCAGGGCGCGCCAAAGCGGCGGCGATGTTCCAAGCACGAAGAGGCCATAGCTGACAGCGATCATCGAGACTGCCAGCACCTTGGCCCGGCGTGGAATGGCGCCATGCGCACGCCAGTCCTGCAGGGGCGGCCCGAAGCGCGGATGGTTGATAAGCCAGGCTTCCAGCCTCGGAGACGAGCGGGTGAAGCAGGCAACCGCCAGCAGCAGAAAAGGCGTGGTTGGCAAAATCGGCAGGAAGGCGCCCAGAACCCCCAGGCCCACAAACAGCCAGCCGAGAATGAGAAAAAGCCACCGCATTGCGCTGCATCAACCTCTTTTTGGGCGCGACCATAGCGCAAGGCCCGGGCGGTGCAAAATCCTTTCTTGAATGGTCAAGTTCATGATCTTGCCGCAGGCTTTCTTTCTAAGGTCCGGTGTCTATATTCGCCCTCAACGTCCAACGGAGTTCGCACCCTTCATGTCAGTCAAGAAGGTTCTCGTCGTCGGCGGCGCCGGTTACATCGGTTCGCACAATTGTCTTGCTCTTGCAGAACGCGGCTATCAGCCCATTGTCTTCGATAATCTGACCAACGGACATGCGGAATTCGTCAAATGGGGCCCCCTGGAAGAGGGTGATATTCGTGATCGGGCGCGGCTGGATGAGGTCTTTGCCAAACATCAGCCGGATGCGGTTTTGCACTTCGCCGCGCTGATCGAGGTGGGTGAATCGGTCAAGAACCCGGTCGCCTTCTACGATAACAATGTGATCGGTGCCTTGACGCTTCTTTCCGCTGCCATGGACGCGGGTGTGAAGGCCTTCGTCTTTTCCTCCACCTGCGCCACCTATGGTCTGCCGCAACAGGTGCCGATGGATGAGACGCACGCCCAAGCCCCGATCAACCCCTATGGCCGCACCAAGTTCATCATCGAGCAGGCGCTTAAGGATTACAGCACCTACAAGGGCCTGCGCTCGGTGATGCTGCGTTATTTCAATGCTGCCGGTGCCGATTTCGAGGGGCGTATCGGCGAATGGCACACGCCGGAAACGCATGCCATTCCGCTGGCCATCGAGGCCGCGCTGGGGCGGCGCGAAGGCTTCAAGGTGTTCGGTACGGATTACGACACACGCGATGGTACCTGCGTGCGCGACTATATCCACGTGCTCGATCTTGCCGATGCCCATGTGCGGGCGCTTGATTATCTGCTGGCGGGCGGGGAGACGGTGGAGCTTAACCTTGGCACCGGCACGGGCACGACTGTAAAGGAATTGCTGGCTGCGATATCGGATGTGTCGGGGCGGCCTTTCCCGGTGGAATATGCCGCGCGACGGGAGGGGGATTCGACCTCTTTGGTGGCCAATAACGAGAAGGCGCGGGCCGTGCTGGGCTGGGAGCCGCGCTACACGCTGCACGATATTATCCAGTCTGCGTGGAACTGGCATTCGCGCAGCAACCACGTGCTTTGACTTGGAAGGCGGGATATGAGCGAGACGGCAGTGAGGCTTGAGGAAAGCTGGAAACAGGCACTGGGTGAGGAGGTTTCCAGCCCCTATATGGGGGAGCTTCGCCAGTTTCTTCAGCGGGAAAAGGAAGCGGGCAAGCGCATTTTCCCCAAGGGTGCAGAGTATTTTCGCGCCCTGGACCTGACGCCGCTGCCAGAGGTGAAGGTCGTGATCCTGGGGCAGGATCCCTATCACGGCCAAGGCCAGGCGCATGGCCTGTGCTTCAGCGTGCGGCCGGGCGTGCGCATTCCTCCTTCGCTGGTCAATATCTACAAGGAGATGCAGAGCGATCTCGGCATCAAGCCCGCCCGCCACGGATTTCTGGAACATTGGGCGCGGCAGGGTGTGCTGCTGTTAAACAGCGTGTTGACGGTGGAGGAATCCAGGGCCGCATCCCATCAGGGCAAAGGCTGGGAACGCTTTACCGATGCCGTGATCCGGGCTGTGAACGAGCAGGGCCATCATGTCGTCTTCATGCTGTGGGGATCCTATGCCCAGAAGAAGGCCGCTTTTGTGGATCAGAGGCGGCATCTGGTGCTGAAGGCCCCGCATCCATCGCCGCTTTCGGCGCATAACGGTTTCTTCGGCTCTGGCCATTTTTCCAAGGCCAATGCCTATCTCCTATCCAATGGACGTGAGCCGGTGGATTGGCAATTGCCGGAAACGGCAAATGAGCAATAGCTGTTTTGTGAACAATCCGTTCTGATTGTTCAGTCTAGGCGTTTCGGGCTTTTGCGACCATCTTGCCTGCCATGGAAACGGCGCGAACTCTGCGCCGTAATCGATCAGGAGGGTTTGCAATGCTGAACCAGATCAGGGGCTTGCACCATGTCACCTCGATGGCAGCCAGTGCCCGCACGAATAACAGGTTCTTCACCGATGCGCTTGGGCTTCGCCGTGTGAAGAAGACGGTCAATTTCGACGCACCGGATGTCTATCACCTCTATTATGGCGATGAGCTTGGCACGCCGGGCTCGGTGATGACCTATTTTCCCTTTCCCCACATTGCCAAGGGTCGTCCGGGAACGGGCGAAGTGGGCACGACCCTCTTTTCGGTTCCGGAAGGTTCGCTCGGTTTCTGGGCCAATCGGCTGGTCTCCAAGGGTAGCCTCGAGTTGAAGAATGCCGAAGCCTTCGGCGAGAAGCGCCTGCATTTCTTCGGGCCGGACGGCGATGGTTTCGCACTGGTGGAGGTCAAGGACGATCCGCGTGCCGCGTGGACCGGCAACGGTGTTTCCGAGGATCATGCCATTCGTGGCTTTCACTCCGCTTCCCTTCGCCTTCGCGATGAAGGTGCGACCGCAGAACTGTTGAAGTTCATGGGCTATGAGGAAGTCGATCGTCAGGACGGTGTGGTTCGGCTCGCCATTCCCGGCGGCAACGGTGCCGATGTCATCGACATCGAAACCATGCCGAATATCAGTCGCGCCAATCTGGGTGCCGGCTCCGTGCATCATATCGCTTTCGCGGTTGAGAACCGGGAAAAGCAGCTGGAAGTGCGCAAAGCCCTGATGGATACCGGCTATCAGGTCACACCCGTGATTGACCGCGACTACTTCTGGGCCATCTACTTCCGCACGCCGGGCGGTGTGCTGTTCGAGATTGCCACCAACGAACCCGGTTTCGACCGTGATGAGGATAGGGCGCATCTGGGCGAGGCACTGAAGCTTCCGACGCAGCATGCGCATCTGCGCACCTATCTGGAAGAACATCTGGAAAAGCTGGAAGGCTGAGGGATCGGCTCATGAGCATGGAAAACTATGTGCACCGGGCGAGACCCGGTGCAGCTGGCGCACCCATCTTCTTCGTGTTCCACGGGACCGGCGGCGATGAAAACCAGTTCTTCGATTTCGGCAGCCGGCTTTTGCCCGATGCGACCGTCATCTCACCGCGCGGCGATGTCTCTGAACATGGGGCTGCCCGTTTCTTCCGCCGCAAGGCGGAGGGCGTCTACGATCTGGAGGATCTGGCAAGAGCAACAGAGAGAATGGCAGACTTCATTGCCGCTTGCAGGGATCACTATCAGGCGGGGCCTGTCATCGGTCTCGGCTTTTCAAACGGTGCGAATATTCTCACCAATCTCGTGATCGAAAGACCGGACCTCTTTGCCGTTTCGGTGTTGATGCACCCGCTGATCCCGTTCCAGCCAAAGGCTCGAAAAGGCCACGGTAAAGTGCTGATGACGGCGGGCGAAAGAGATCCGATCTGTCCTGTGCCGCTCACTCAGGCGCTGGCCGATTATTTCACGGAAAGCGGCGAACAGGTGCAGCTGGAATGGCATCCCGGCGGCCATGAAATTCGCGGCAATGAAATCGAGGCGGTGAAGCTGTTTCTTGCCGGCTTTGGAACGGCCGCTTGAAGCCCGACAAAACCGGAGCGGCAGGTGCTGCTCCGGTTCTTGCGTTTCAATAGCCGCAGGCGTGAAGCTGCCGCTCATAACGTTCCGCGATGCGTGCGGATCGCTGTGCCGCTCCACGGATGGCGGAGGTGAATTCGCCGCGTGCATAGCCCTTGTGGCCTGCGTAATAGGCGAGATAGAGCCTGTAGGTATCGTTCAGCGCGATGCCGTTCCGCTTGTTGCTCTTGTTGTGATACCAGCCGACGAAGTGGATGCTATCGCCGAAATTGCTGCGGCTGGCACCCCAATTGCCGGTTTCCCGCTTGTAAGTGGCCCATGTGCCATCCAGAGCCTGGGCATAGCCATAGGCAGAGGATATCCGCTTCCACGGAATGAAACCGAGCAGATAGGTTCGGCGGGGCTTGGCATAGGGCCTGAAGCTGGATTCCGTATAGATGGTCGCCATCAGAACCGGAACAGGCACGCCATATTGCCGTGAAGCGTGTCTCGCCTCTCGCGCCCAGTTATTGAAGAGCCCGTCACGCTGCGCGAAAATGGCGCATGCATTATCAATCCTGCTGGGTGCTGTTCCGCAACCGGCAAGAAAGAGAAGGGCGATGAAAAACGCATAACGCATCGCTTATCCTCTCGATCTGAGAGGATTAATAACCGGTAAGATTTAACTAAACGTTTACAGATCCGGCCCGTACTTCCTGTCAGTCCTGCGAGGGCTTCCAACGTTCTGCAATGGCAATGCCGCCAAGAGCCAGAACCAGTGCCAGCACATGATAGGTGTGCAGTTCTTCACCCAGAATAATAACGGAGAGAAGGGTGCCGAAGACGGGAACGAGGTTGATGAAGAGACCCGCCCGATTGGCGCCGATGTGCACAATGCCCTGGACGTAGAAGACCTGCGCGATCAGGGATGCGAAGAGGGCTGTATAGAGCGCGGCAACCCAGCCATAGGCATCCGGCCACACGGCATTTCCGTTTGAGATTTCCCAACTCACCAGCGGAATTGTGCAGACAAGTGCGGCAAGAGAGGGAATGGCCATCAGCGTGCGCCAGTCCACCGGCGGTCTCCAGCGCAGCATAATTGTGTAGGTGGCATAGGCGGCAACGGCCACCAGCATCAGGGCATCGCCGAAATTCAGTTCCAGCTGCAGCAGGCTTTTCAAATCGCCATGCGAGGCGGTGAGTGCGACGCCGATGAGTGTCAGTGAAAAACCCAGCACCTGTGCCAGAGAAATGCGGATGCGAAACAGAACGAGATTTGCAATGAAGATAAGGAAGGGAATCGCCGCCTGTTCGATCGTGACATTGATTGCCGTGGTATGATGAACGGCGGAATAGAGCAGCACGTTGAAAAGCGTATAGCCGATGGCCCCCAGGCAGAAGAGGAGGGGGAGGTGATTTTTCACCACCGGCCAATCCTTCTTCAATTGCGGAAGCGAGATCGCAAAGATGATGGCGCAGGCAAAAATCCAGCGCCACATGGTGAGGATCATCGGGCTGATATGCCCGATTGCCAATTTGCCGACAATAACATTTCCGCCCCAGCAGAGCGCAGCGACAGACAGGAAAAAATAGGCTCTGAAATGCACTTTCGTAATCCGCAGCAAGGCGACACAGAAGCCGCGCGTGGATAATGGTTGCGCTGAAATAGCCTTTCGGCTTGTGATATGTCACGCAAAAACGCCATAATACGCATAAACGGGTCGCTTTCCGTAAAATGACACAGTATAGATGCGCCGGTTTGAGCGGGTGACGGAAGCTCGCAGCACAGCAGGAAGACACAGGCAATGACCAATGTGGTGGTAATCGGTTCGCAATGGGGTGACGAAGGCAAGGGCAAGATTGTCGACTGGCTTTCCGAGCGCGCAGATATTGTCGTGCGCTTTCAGGGCGGCCATAACGCCGGTCATACGCTCGTCATCGATGGCGTGAGCTACAAGCTCTCCCTGTTGCCCTCCGGCGTGGTGCGCCCCGGCAAAATGGCGGTTATCGGCAACGGTGTGGTGGTTGACCCACACGCGCTGATCGCAGAAATGGGGCGCCTCAAGGATCAGGGTGTGCATGTCACGCCGGAGAACCTGCGCATCGCTGAAAACGCTACTCTCATTCTGTCGCTGCACCGCGAACTCGATGGCATGCGTGAAGACGCAGCCTCCAACAGCGGTACGAAGATCGGCACCACGCGCCGCGGCATTGGCCCGGCCTATGAGGACAAGGTTGGCCGTCGTGCCATCCGCGTCATGGATCTTGCAGATCTTGAGGCGCTGGAAGGCAAGGTAGAGCGTATCCTCACTCACCACAATGCGCTGCGTCGTGGTTTCGGCGTGGCCGAAGTCGAGCACAAGACGATCATGGAGGAATTGACCTCCATCGCCGAGCGCGTACTGCCCTTCATGGATAGCGTATGGCGTCTGCTGGACAAGGAGCGTCGCAAGGGTTCGCGCATTCTGTTCGAGGGTGCGCAAGGATCCCTGCTCGATATCGACCACGGAACCTACCCCTTCGTGACGTCCTCCAATACGGTGGCCGGTCAGGCTGCAGCCGGTTCGGGCATGGGGCCGGGCTCGCTCGGTTACATCCTGGGAATCACCAAGGCCTACACCACCCGCGTGGGCGAAGGCCCGTTCCCGACGGAGCTGACGGATGAAATCGGCCAGTTCCTGGGCGAGCGTGGTCATGAATTTGGCACAGTTACAGGGCGTAAGCGTCGTTGTGGCTGGTTCGATGCGGCTCTGGTTCGCCAGTCGGTTGCCACAAACGGCATTACCGGCATTGCGCTGACCAAGCTCGATGTTCTGGACGGCCTGGATGAATTGAAGATCTGTGTTGGCTACAGGCTGGATGGTCAGGAGATCGATTATCTCCCGGCAGCTCAGGCAGCGCAGGCCCGGGTGGAGCCGATTTACATCACGCTGGAAGGCTGGAAAGAATCGACCGTCGGCGCACGTAAATGGGCTGATTTGCCGGCACAGGCCATTAAATACGTCCGTCAGGTCGAAGAACTCATTGGCGCGCCGGTGGCTCTTCTTTCAACCAGTCCTGAGCGGGACGACACAATACTTGTGACGGACCCGTTTGAAGACTAAGCTTCAGCACTATTTGCCTTTTCACTCGGCGTGAATGCCGGTGAGCAAGAGAAAGTATCAATGGCTGATTTTGTAGCGGTTATTCGTCGGGCCGTGGATGGGCTGGCGAACAATACTCCCGAAATGCGCATCCGGGTGTACGAGAAAGCGCGCGGTGCAGTCCAGCGTCAGCTGGAGAATATGAAGCCGCGCCCTTCCGACGAGATGCTGCGCCGCCAGATGGAGAAGCTTGACGCTGCCATCAGGGAGGTGGAGGCCGAACATCAGGAGGCGTTGCCGCCGGAAGATGCAATGCCCGTTGCATCTGCGGCGGCGTCTGCATTTGTGCAGCCGGAACCCGTTCACGCTGAGGAAGAGCCTCGCCAGGAGCCAGCCTATCAGGAGCCGGTCTCCACACCGGCCGCGGCTGAAGAGCAGTTTGCCGCTCCGGTAGAGCCCCAATCTTACGCGTCGCAGTCTTACGAGACTCCGTCCTACCGTGAGCCGGTCTACGAAGAACCGGCCTACGAAGAACCAGCGGCGTCTTACGAGAATGAGGCCACCTATCAGGCCGAGCCGCAGGAGACCGATCCTGCGGATGCCACTTACGAAGAGCCCGAGCCCGTCGCTTCCCCGGTGACGGCTGAAGAAGCCTATGAGGCCCCGGCGGAGCGCTATGCGCCCGAAGAGCCCGAGCCCTTGCCGGTCCAGCCCTATGATGCGGCGGACAGCCAACAGGTTGCGGACACCGCCTGGCCCGAACCTGAGCCGCAGGGCGCAGAGCCGGTTCGCACTGCCGGGTTTGTGCAAGGCGCTCACCCGGAGGCAGATCCTTTCGCCGATGATGAGGATCACATCCCACAGCGTTCCGCAGAGCGGGATTACGCAGACGAAACGCCTCAGCAGAAAGCCGCTGACGATTGGCAGGAAGTCGACGCCGCCCAGCCGGTGACGGAGCCGGATCTTTACGGTCAACCGGAAAGCTTCCGCCCTGCAACGCAGGCTGCCCCCGCCTGGCCCGACGCGCCTTCGACCGCGCCGCTGGTTGGCGAGCCTGATGCCGGACCGCAGCAGCAGGACTGGTATGCGCCGGAAGTGGCTGCATCAGCGGTTTCCGCTCCGGACGTGCATTCCCGTCGCGAAGAGCCGCAGACAGATGAGGCTTTCTGGGCGCCGGAGGCAGACTATCGCGAGCAGCCTGATCAGAGGCAGGCGCCACCGCAGGCTGCTTCCCAACGCTTTGACGATTCGGCTGCTGCCGAGCTTTTCTCCGCGCATTTTTCCGAGGAGCACCATGCATCGGCGCAAGCCCGCATGCCTTCCGTTTCCGATCTGCCGGATTTCAACAGCAGCCCTGCCGCAAAGCCAAGCCAGGACCCGGAAGATCTGCTTGCGGACTTTATTCAGCCGCGTGCTCAAGCCCCGAGAAGCGAAAGCATAGCCAAGACCGAGGAACACGGGCCAGACAATGATCCGTGGAATGATCTGGAAGAGTTTATCGGCCAGGACCGTCACGGTATTGCAACTGCGGGTGCGGCTGCGGCCGGTGCGGCAGCTGCTTCCAGTCCAGCGGCCCGGGTTGCCTTGAATGAGGACAACCCCCGCAGCGAGGCTGACGACAATCGCGAGCTGGAAGAGTTGATGGCAGCGCCTGCCGCGCGCTCCTATCGTGTGCAGCCAAAGCGCAAACGCAGCATCGCGCCGCTCATTCTGTCAGTGGTCGGGCTGCTGCTGCTGGGCGGCGGTGGCTATGCCATCTGGATGAACCGGGATGCCCTTACCGGCGTCATCGGCTCGGTTGCCAGCGATGGCAGCACCACACAGCAGGCGCCTGGCACGGCAAATACAGCCGTTAACGAAGCGCAACAGGCAGGACAGACCCAGCCTCCGCAACAGGCAGCGACACCCGGTCAGCCTGCCGCAACTGGCGAAGAGGCGGGACCGCAGAAGTTCACCCAACGTCTTCTGGCCGATGGCACAGAGGTTGACGATGGCACGGGCGGTCCGGCAGCGACGGCGCAAAACCAATCGGTGGCGCAGGTGAGTGCAGCCGGTGAGGTGTCGCAGGCGGCAACGCCCGGTCAGGCAGGGGCCACCTCAACCGGCACTCCTCCCGTCGGCAGCCCGGAACAGCCTACCAATACGGTGGCAACCGCCGGCGACAAGATTTTCCTCTATGAGGAACGTATCGGCCAATCCTCGCCAACGGCGGTGGAAGGCTCCGTTTCCTGGTCTCTCCAGAAGGAAAGCGGCGAGAACGGCAAGACCGAGCCAACGGTTCAGGGGCGCATCAGCGTGCCGGGCCGTGGCCTGACCGCGCTGGTGACGTTCAAGCGCAATACGGATCCTTCGCTTCCGGCAAGTCATCTGGTTGAATTCGTCTTCTCGCTTCCGCCGAATTTCGAAGGTGGATCGATCGATAATGTCCAGCGCATTGCGATGAAATCTTCTGAGCAGGATCGCGGTGATGCACTGGTTGCCGTTCCTGCCAAGATTACCACGGATTTCCATATGATCGCCTTGAATGATTTTCCGGATGCGCGTGCGCGCAATCTGGATCTCATGAAAACGCGCGATTGGATGGATGTGCCTTTGATCTATGGCACGGGCCGCCGCGCCCTTTTGACCCTGCAAAAGGGTGAGGACGGCCGCAAGGCCTTCGATGAAGCCATTCGCGAATGGCAGGCAATCGCGCCCCCCCAACAGGGCCAGTAAGCTGCATCATCAGAACAAAAGAAACCCGGTCCTCGCTTGAGGGCCGGGTTTCTTTTGGCCGGAAACTGAATGGCGCCTGGAGCGTTTTCGTATCTCACAGAAACGCGACAATGCTCTAAAACCGCTAACGTAGCCTGCTCCACGTTTTCCTCGATCTGATGGCGGAAAAAGCTACCGCGATACTTTTGACGTCTCATGTTTTTCCAAAACACAGGCCCGCGTCTCACCCTCAGGAATGTTTCAAGAGGCCTCGGTCTCGCCATGATGATTGTGTCGATTCAAAATCCGGGATCATTCGAGAGGTTGCCATGCTCAGCCACATCACCTTTGTCGTCCGCAACCTGGATTGCATGGAGAGAATCGTCCTTGAGGTTTTGAAAGGGCGACGGATCTATGCCAGTGGTCCGCACGGCTTTTCCCTGTCGCCGGAACGCTTCTATCTGATTGGTGAGGGCGATTGCGCCGTGTGGATGGTTGCCATGCAAGGCGAGCCGCTTGCGCAAAGAAGCTATAATCACGTGGCTTTCAAAATCGACGAAGGAGACGTCGATGCCAGGCTGCGTGCCATCGAGCACCTTGGGCTGGACGTGAGGGAAGGTCGCTCCCGCATAGCTGGTGAAGGGCTGTCCATCTATTTCCACGATGACGATAATCATCTCTTCGAGCTGCATACAGGCACGCTTGAGCAGCGCCTTGCGGCCTATGCTGCAGCTGGGACAGGATGAGTTGCCGATCCATGAAGAAAGGCCGCGCGGGGCGGCCTTTCAAAACGTTTGATTGTTTTTTTCAAGCTCAGAACTCTTCCCAGTCGTCGCTTTTCAAGGCGGTATTGCCGCTGACAACCGGCTGACGCTTGGGAGCGGGTGCCCGTGCAGGCGCTGCCGGTGCTGCCGGAGCGCGTGGTGGCGGGGCGGCGGCGGTCTTCGGTCTTGCCACGGTGGCTGCGCGCGCAGCCGAGACGGGCAGAGCGAAGGCGGAGATGAGCGCATGCAAGCGCGCTGCCTCTTGCGCAAGGGTTGCGCTTGCCGCAGTCGATTGTTCGACCATCGCCGCGTTTTGCTGCGTCATCTGGTCCATCTGGTTGACGGCGGTGTTGACTTCCGAAAGGCCGATCGATTGCTCGCGCGAAGCATTCGCAATGGCCTGCATATGATCGTTCACCGCCAGGATATGCTCCTGAATGGTCTGGAGCGCTTCGCCGGTTTCGCTGACCAGTTTAACGCCGGACTGCACCTCTTCCGAGGATTTGCGGATGAGTTCCTTGATCTCCTTCGCCGCCTGCGCAGAGCGCTGTGCGAGTTCGCGCACTTCCTGCGCCACGACGGCAAAGCCTTTGCCTGCCTCCCCGGCGCGTGCCGCCTCTACTCCGGCATTAAGAGCGAGCAGATTGGTCTGGAATGCAATCTCGTCGATAACGCCGATAATGTTGGAAATCTGGCCGGACGAGCTTTCGATCCGCGCCATCGCGCCGACAGCTTCAGATACGATCCTGCCGGAATGCGAGGCGCTGCTATTGGCTTGCGCGGTCGCGCCCCGTGCCTCTTCTGAACGCTGTGCAGCATTCTTGACGTTTGCCGTAATCTCTTCAAGCGCGGCTGCTGTCTCCTCGAGAGAGGCCGCCTGCTGCTCGGTGCGCTTGGAGAGATCCTGAGCGCTCTGGCTGGTTTCACGCGATCCGCTTTCGATGAGATCTGCCGCGCGCGAAACGGAAACCAGTGTCTCGCCCAGACGCTTCACGGCATTGTTCATGCTGGCGCGAAGCGGCTCGAATGTGGGGGCAAATGGCGTGTCGATAGAGAAGGAAACATCGCCATCGGCCAGCTGGCTCAGCGCCTCGCCGATCTTGTTAACCGCATGCACACGGTCGCTTACATCGGTTGCAAATTTGACAACCTTGACCAGCTTGCCGTTCTCATCGGTAATCGGGTTGTAGGAGGCGTTGAGGAAGATCTGCCGTCCATCTTTTCGCACCCGCAGGATATCGCCGATATGCGGTTTATTCTGGCGAAGCTGAGACCATAGCTGTTCGAATTCCTCATCGCCCGCCGGCCCCGCCGGCAGAAAGATGCGATGCGATTTCCCCTTGATCTCGCTCAGAGCATACCCGGTTGCTTCCAGGAAGTTCTGGTTCGCCAGGACAATTTCACCCTCAGGCGTGAACTCGATCACTGCCTGCGACCGGCCAATCGCGATCAATTGGCTGCGGTAATCATTGTTTTCCATACGGATCTTGGCGTCTGCCCACTCAACGACAAAGCCAGTTGTGGTCCCACCATTCTTCAATGGTGTCACGTTCAGGTCGAAGGCATGGTGTCCCACGGTGATCGTGGCGGAATACGGCTTGGTGAGCGAGGCCAGCATGGTGCGCTGGTGGCCTGGATTCTTGTGGAAGATGTCGATGCTGCTTCCAACAAGGCTATTCATGTCAAAGCGGGGCAGTTCTTTCTTCAGATCTGCTTCGACCTCCTGAAGGAAGGATCGAACAGCCTCATTCATATAGATTATGTTGAGGTTGGCGTCCGCGATCATGATATTTGCGTTGATGACATCCAGTGCCTTCAACCTAGCATTGTTTGTTCCAGAGCCGAATGAAAACATAAACTGGTGCGCTCCTAGGGTTGCGCGGTGCAGGAGATGTTGCGGCAAGTCATTCTCCACGCAGCGTTTTTGTGAATTACACCTCAAAATACCCACGAGTGGTAACGCGAAGATTAATTAGACGAATATAATATTTATAGCCTAATTGTTGTAGTCGTATGCGAATTACACTCTCAATTCGATATTCGAATTGATTGATGGTAAGTTGTCTGTGACTTTGTCACAAATGGCACAAAAAAGCCGCCACAGAAGGTTCCATGACGGCGATGACGCGAATTATGATCTGAATGGTTAGGCGTCAACCACGCGCAGAGCCTTGGCCTGTGCCAGGGCTTCCTTCTGCACGGCATCCTGAACCTTTTCGAAGGCGCGCACCTCGATCTGGCGAACGCGTTCGCGGCTGATGTCGAATTCGGAAGACAGCTCTTCCAATGTTACCGGATCGTCCGACAGGCGACGTGCTTCGAAGATGCGGCGTTCGCGCTCGTTCAAAACGCCCAGCGCCTTTTCCAGCATGCGGCGGCGGGTTTCCAGCTCGTCCTGCTCGATCAGTGTTTCTTCCTGGCTGTCGTGGTCATCCACCAGCCAATCCTGCCACTGGCCGGATTCGCCTTCCGTGGCACGAATGGGCGCATTCAGCGAAGCATCGCCAGTCAGGCGACGGTTCATCGAAACGACCTCTTCCTCCGAAACATTGAGCTTGGTCGCGATCTCCTTCACCTGATCCGGTTTCAGATCGCCTTCATCGATGGCCTGAATCTTTCCCTTCATGCGGCGAAGGTTGAAGAACAGGCGCTTCTGGTTGGCGGTCGTGCCCATTTTGACGAGCGACCAGGAGCGGAGAATGTATTCCTGAATGGAAGCCTTGATCCACCACATGGCATAGGTTGCCAGGCGGAAGCCGCGCTCGGGATCGAACTTCTTCACAGCCTGCATCAGGCCGACATTGCCTTCGGAGACGACTTCACCGATCGGCAGGCCGTAACCACGATAACCCATCGCGATTTTCGCCACGAGGCGCAAATGCGAGGTCACCAGTTGATGTGCGGCGTCACGATCCCCATGTTCATGATAGCGCTTGGCCAGCATGTATTCCTGCTGCGGCTCCAGCATAGGGAACTTGCGGATTTCATCGAGATAACGGTTCAGGCCGGCTTCACCGGCAGTAATGGATGGAAGCGTATTACGGGCCATAAAGCACCCCTTTCTCTATGTCTCCGGCCCCCATGCGCATCTGCCTCGGCGAGCCGGAAGGTGCGCGTCTTGTCCCGACCTCGCACCAAGCCATGTGACAGATAAGTACGATGCATCGACCATTCAAGATGGCAAGCATCTGCAATTCCATTACGTCCGCCCGGACGTTTGGATCAGTGGGTCGGTTAGCGGAACGCCCGGCCGGACAGGCTGCCAAGACCAGAGCGTCGCATGATTTCAAACATGACCCGGCGTCCAAGCGGTGTATGAAGCTTTATGATGCTGGACCCCAGGAACTCGATTTCCGAACGCTCCAGAGCCGATAATTGTTTCGCCTGCCGGATCGTTTCGACGTAAAAATCGCGCCAGGAACGGTGGCAGACATAGGTTTTGTACTTCGTGACGCAGAAACAGCAGAGCGTATCGGCATGCTGGCGCAGGAAATCCGCCACCCCCACGGTCACCTCCGGCCAGGCTATGTTGAATGTATCGTCGAAGACGATAATGCCGTGAGGTGCGATGCATTCCAGCGCAAGTGCCGCATCGGATGCGACATGGTGAAGATGGTGGCCACCATCAATGCTGAAGAAGCGAACCGGGCCAACCCTGCTCAGAATGGCGTCCGGTGTAAGGGAGCAGCTGTCGCCGCGGATGACGTTTGTCTCATCGACGGGAAGGCCAAGCTGCCTGCCATTATCCAGAAAGCGCTGGTATTGTTGCGGCTCGCCCGCACGATCCTCGTCAAGATCGAAAAGATCAATGGCAAGAATAGGAGAATGCCCTTTCGACAATTGCTTCATCAGGAAATAGGAGCGGCCATAGAACACTCCTATTTCAGCCAGCGCACCCGCCATTTGCCGCTGTTGCTGGCAATGAAGCAGCGCCTGGAAGACCAAGGCATCGGGAGGATCAATATATCCCTCTATGGTTGAGAGGGATTGAAATATAAACTTCCGATCCGCCTTGTCCATGCTGTTTCCGCTCCGGCTATCTTAGATTTCGCCAATCCATGTGAGCGTGGATCAGATAGAAAACATCAGGTTGCACGAAAAATGATGAAGCAACCTTCCTGATGTTGCTATCACCGCGCCAGATTAAAGCGGAATTAGGGCGCACTTTACGCACGAATACTGAGGCGTCTCTCGCGCCTCTTTATTCGTTTTACTGCATATTCGTTAAGGGAAGGGGTCAGGCCCGGAGAGCTTCCAGCAAGGCTTCCATATCGTCCGGCACGGGGGCTTCAAACTCCATGATTTCGCCTGTGCGGGGATGTTCAAAGGCAAGCAGATAGGCGTGAAGTGCCTGGCGGTGGAAGCGGCTGACCACATCTTTTGCGTGTTCGGGCAGGCGGTTGGCCTTGGTCTTGAAGGCCGCTCCATATTCCGGGTCGCCAATCAGCGGGTGACCGATATGGGCCATGTGCACGCGGATCTGATGGGTGCGTCCGGTTTCAAGACGGCATTCCACCAGAGAGGCAAGCGCTGTGGCATCCTCCTGCTCCAGAAAACGCTCTACCACCTCGTAATGGGTAATGGCTTCCCGCGCGTCGATGCTTTCCTCGCGCTTGACACTGCGCTTGGTGCGATCGGCTGAAGAGCGGCCGAGCGGCGCGTCGATCGTACCCCGCAATTGCTGCGGCCTGCCCCAGACGAGTGCGAGATAGGCGCGTTCCAGGTCGCCGGTGCGGCCATGATCGGCAAACTGTGCGGCCAGATGCCGGTGGGCATTGTCGTTTTTCGCCACGACCATGACGCCGCTCGTTTCCTTGTCGAGGCGGTGAACGATGCCCGGACGCTTGACGCCGCCGATGCCGGAGAGGCTGTCGCCGCAATGATGGATCAGCGCATTGACCAGCGTGCCGGTCCAGTTGCCAGCGCCGGGATGGACCACCAGACCGGCTGGCTTGGCGATGACGATGAGATCTTCATCCTCGTAAAGCACGTCGAGTGGAATGTCTTCGCCCTTGGGTTCCGGATCTTCGGGCTCGGGCAGGGTGATCTCTACTGCTGTGCCCGGCTGCACCTTCTTTTTCGGCTCGGTGCATACCTTGCCGTTCAGTGCCACCGCCCCCTGTTCGATGAGTGTTTTGATGCGGCTGCGCGAAAATTCGCCATCAAGAACGCTCACAAGCCAGGCATCCAGGCGTCCTTCGGCGTCTTCACCCGCAGTCAGCACTTTCCTTGCGGTCTCGCCTTGGTTAAAGGGGTCGTTCATTTTTTCGTTCCAGTGACACGTTGACAGCAAGGACGCCTGACAGATGGCCCATCTTGAACCCGAGCAGAAGCATGAAGACGAGCCGCTCGATCCGGTGATGGAAAACGTTCGCCGCAAGATGGTGCGCCTGCAGATCGTCGCCAGCGGCATCATTATTGTCAGCCTTATGGCTGTGTTGTTCGCTGTTGTCTACAAGGTGCGCAGTCGGGCGGAAGCTGAAAAGATCGCAGCGCCCACAAGCTTTGCTGTTCCTGCCGATCAGCCGCTTGCGGCACGGGCGACATTGCCTGCTGGCTTCGAGATCCAGTCTGTCTCTCACTCCGGCAGTCAGATTCTGTTCTGGGGCACGCTCAACGGGCAGAAGAAGGCGCTGATTTTCGATATTGCCGTGGGTCGCGTGGTGGCCGATATCGCGGTGACGAACCAGTAGCATGATGGCCGGGCGCCCGAACCTCATCCGCATCGATGACCCGCAAGATGCACGCATCGCCGAATTTCGGGATATCCGTGAGCGCGATCTTGTCGGGCGTCAGGCTGGCTTCATTGCCGAGGGAACGGTGGTGCTGCGTATGCTGGCCGCGGCCCATTGCGCGGTCGATGGTGCATTTGCCGCCGAAAAGCTTCTGCTTCTGGAGAATAGGGTAAGCGGTATCGAGAGCCTGCTGGCTGCCTTTCCCGAGGATGTTCCGGTCTATGTTGCCTCCGCCCCGGTGCTCGACCAGATCGCGGGCTTTCATCTGCATCGCGGTGTGCTGGCGCTGGGACGGCGCAGGGCCAGCCCAAATGCCGCTTCTCTGATCGAACAGGTGCGGCAGTCCGGCCTGATTGCGGTCTGCTGCGGGATTTCCAATCACGACAATATGGGCTCGATCTTCCGCAATGCTGCGGCCTTCGGCGTATCCTGCCTGCTGCTGGATGAAACCTGTTGCGATCCGCTCTACCGCAAGGCCCTGCGGGTGTCCGTCGGTTCTGTTCTGTCTGTGCCTTTTGCGCGGGGCGGCAATGCGCTTTCGCTGCTTGAGGATCTGGATGCAGCGGGCTTTTCCATCTGGGGTCTTTCTCCCAGAGGCGAGATGGACATTCGCGCGATTGCCCAGACCTCAAAGCTTGCGCTGGTTACCGGCACGGAAGGCGAGGGCCTGCCACCCCATATCATGCAGCGCTTCCGCACAGCGCGCATTCCGCAGATGCCGCATCTGGATAGTCTGAACGCGGCGACGGCAACCGGGATTGCGCTCTACGAAATGGCTCGTGCTCAGAGCTTGCTGGCAGGAAGCTGACGCGCAGATGTCGTGACGGCAAGGGCATCGATAGCCTCGACGGCCCGTGCTGCAAGACTTTCGCGCGAATGGTCCGTTTCGGAAAGCTTGGCGGAGAGCGCCGCTTTCACGGAGGCGGCATCCCCATCCTTCAAGGCTGTCAGTGCGACCATATCTGCGGCAAGTGCCGCGAGTTCGCCACGCACGGTTTCCTGTGCCTCTGCGCTTTCTGCTTCGAGGATGGCCGTGGAGAGCGCCGATGCCTGGTGCTGTATCCTGGTTTCGAGTTCGCTGCTGGCCTGCATCATGGACTGGTTGAGATCCGTAATTGCATGAAGCGTGCTCCTGGCGGCGGGTTTGGCCGATGCAGGCTTCTTGCGGGGAAGGGGGTAATTGCCGGTGACCGGCTGTACAAGGTCGGCGCTATCGGCTCGGCTGAAGCGAAGTCGCTCCAGTTCCTGCTCGCGCCAGTCGAGGCGGGAGAGCAGATCGGCCTTTGCTGCCACTTCCTTTTCCAGCTTGGCCTCCAGCCGCTGAAGCTTGCGTTCCGTTTCGTGCAGCCGTAGTTCTGCATCCTTGGCTCGCGCCGTCAGCAATTTCACATCCATGCGCAAGGTATCGCGCTCTTCCCGCAGGGCGGTGGCGCGTAGTCTGGCGTTCTGGATTTCGGTTTCCCGGGCGGAAAGGTCCAGTTTGGCGTCGTCAAGTTCGGAGATAAGCCGGGCCATGCGTCTCTCGAGCGCTTCCCGCGCCTCATCCTTGGCGGCACTTGCATGTTCAACCGCCGCCAGCGACTCCTTCAGCTGCCGGATGAAACCTTCTTCCCGACGCAGACGGGAGCGCAATTCCGCCGCTTCGGTGCTCATATCCTGAACCTGCATCTGCAGTTCGTGATTGGAAGAATGCAGTTCGCTCGATTCGCGCACCAGCTTGTCGAAGCGGATCTGCAGATCGACTGCCTTATCCCGCTCTTGCAGCAACTCTTGCTTGGTGCGGGCGTTTTCCGCGGCGTAGACTGCCCGCGCCATATCCCGTTGCGCGCGCACTTCCGCCGGACTGATGGGCATTGTCGCCTTCAACCGGTTTTCCGTGTAGCGGACGACGCGCCGATGCACGGCAGGGGCCAGAATCATGACCAGAAGCGTCGCGCTGAGAAAGCCAAAGCCGAAAAGTAGCGCGAACTGTATCACGGGCGGTCCATTGTGGGATGGTGTTTCCGATAGAGCTAAAGCCTCGCAGGAGGTTCGGCAATATGGGCAAGAGCATTAAGATAGAGCCAGCCCCTGGGGAGGTCGCTTAAGCCTGTTCAGACCTGCGGCCATGCCGCCTTCATTACTGCGATCAGAAGGGATTCCAGGTTGGAGCCTGGGTAAACTTCAGATAGCCGACATTGACACCAAGACGTGCGCCAAGCCCGGTGCGGATCGGCACGACGGTAACGTCTCCGTTGCGCAACGCGGTCATCCCGACGCCGGCGACGACGAAGGCCGAACCGCTGACGCCGCCATAGCGCTGATAAAGGTTGGGGACGGACGGCAGGTTGTAAACCAGCATCATGGTGCGCGTGCCTTGCCCACCGTAATCGATACCAAGCGATGGCCCCTGCCAGAACACGGGATGTTGCCCTGCATTCTTGGTGTAAAGTTGCCCCTCGCCATAGGTCAGGCCCGCTATGAAGGCACCGGACCCTTCCTGGCCCAGAATATAGCCGTTGGGCAGACCGTATTGCGCGAAGGCATTTTCGACGACCTTTGCCAGGCCACCGCTGGTGGAGCCGAAAAAGCCGTGACCTGCATCGACGATTTCCTGGACGGAATATTGAGAAGCGCCCTGTTGCGCATGTGCGGGTGCGGCCTGAAGGGCCAGCAGCGCTGAACAGATTGTGACGGCTAGCAGCCGGGCAACAGCGGAAACGCGTTCGAAGTGCATGAGCTTTGTCCGTTCCTTCCGATTTCGAATGCCAGTTGTTACGGCGGGATTATCTTGCTGCCATCGCGTTAACAACCGGTTTACCAAAAATGGTGTCATTATGGCGGCGAAACTCCCGCTCCTTTCGCGATGCAGAAAGGTCGGGGCAATATTGTCGTGTCATCTGGCTGCAACAGCCAAGCTATCCTGAACAGGAATGAACCATGCCGAAGAACCCGAACCTGACGCTGAGCGGTCCCGATCTGGCCGCGCTCCTGTGCAGCCGCGTCTGCCACGATGTCATCTCGCCGGTGGGCGCCATCAACAACGGTCTTGAGCTGCTCGATGAGGGCGGTACCGATGCCGACGCACTGGATCTGATCCGCACATCGGCCCTGAATGCATCCGTGCGTTTGAAATTCGCCCGTCTGGCCTTCGGTGCCTCCGGCTCGGTTGGCGCTTCGATTGACACTGGCGAGGCCGAGAAGGCTGCCAAGGATTTCGCTGCTGCCGAAAAGAAGACGGAAGTGACCTGGACCGGCCCGCGTGCGATCATTCCCAAGAACCAGGTGAAGTTGCTGCTCAATCTGTTCATGGTTGCCTATAGCGCCATTCCGCGCGGCGGCTCGCTGGATGTGGTTCTGGAGAACCCGGAGACGGACCTGAAGTTCAGCATCACGGCCAGGGGCCGCATGCTGCGCCTTCCGGCCAAATATGCCGAGGTCAGCTCCGGCCAGATGGAAGAGGCGGTCGATGCCCATTCGATCCAGCCCTATTACACCGTTCTGCTGGCAGACGAGTGCAATATGGAGCTGAAGCATGTGGTGCATGAAGACCGCATCACCTTCATGGCGGAAGCTGCGGCTGCGTGAAGTAAAGCCCTTGCCTCTGCGTTGATGGGCTGACTCAACGAGAGGCAAACGGTAACACTTCGTTAGCGACAGACGATTAACCTGAACCCGTGTACCCTGTCGTGCGCGGGTTTGGCCATTCTGGCCGGGAGGAAGCAAGAATGCAGCGCCTGATGATTGCCGATAGTTCGGATATCGTGCGGACCGTTGCGAAACGCATTCTGACCGAAATGAACTTCCTGGTCGTGGAAGCATCGGGCGATCGGGAGGCCCTGATGCGCTGCCAGGCCGATCTTCCCAATATTCTCATCGTCGATGCCGGGCTGGAAGGCGCTCTTGAGCTAATTGCCGCCGTTCGCGCGCTGCCCGAAGGCAAGAATGTTCGCATCTATTACTGCGTGATCGAGGCTGACCTGAAAAAGATGATGGTGGGCAAGCGGGCAGGGGCGGATGACTTTCTTCTGAAGCCCTTCGACCGAAAGATCCTGTTTTCCGTCTTTTCCAATCTGAGCAAGGTTGCCTGATCTGGCCGAACGTCAGATGGCCCTGCCACGTCGCTTATCGCGTGTAACGGCAAACCATTCTCCTGAGGTGAATTGTGTGACTCAACGGTGCAAAAGCGTGTGGCGTACCGATGCGCAGCGGTTTTGTAACGCATGTCGTAGCCCCAAGACCGCTGCACACTTTTGCGTGACGTGCTTTAAATAGTCAGGAACTCATCGCAGGCGTAGAAATGAAAACGCCCGCACCGGGAGGGTGCGGGCGGAATTCTTAAACCCTGCGGGTGGCAACCGGTCAGGCCGTTTCGGCGTATTCGGCACCATCGGGTTCGCGCAGCACATAGCCACGGCCCCAAACGGTTTCGATGTAGTTCGCGCCACCGGCTGCGTTGGCCAGCTTCTTGCGAAGCTTGCAGATGAAGACGTCGATGATCTTCAGTTCCGGCTCGTCCATTCCGCCATAGAGGTGGTTGAGGAACATTTCCTTCGTCAGCGTCGTGCCCTTTCGCAGTGAAAGGAGCTCAAGCATCTGATATTCCTTGCCGGTCAGGTGAACGCGCTGGCCGCCCACTTCAACCGTCTTTGCATCGAGGTTCACGATCAATTCGCCCGTGACGATGACCGACTGTGCGTGGCCCTTCGAGCGGCGAACGATAGCGTGGATACGTGCAACAAGCTCGTCCTTGTGGAACGGCTTGGTCATGTAGTCGTCGGCGCCAAAGCCGAGACCACGAACCTTGTCCTCGATCCCTGCCATACCGGACAGAATCAGGATTGGCGTCTTTACCTTGGAAAGACGCAGTGTACGAAGTACCTCGTAACCGGACATGTCCGGCAGATTGAGGTCCAGCAGAATGATATCGTAATCGTACAGCTTTCCGAGATCGACGCCTTCTTCTCCGAGATCTGTCGTATAGACATTGAAGCTCTCGGACTTAAGCATCAGCTCGATGCTCTGGGCAGTCGCGCTGTCATCTTCGATGAGTAGAACCCGCATAATTTTCCCCTTTACCGCCGCGAAGGTTGTGAATGCCCCCCAACGCGAAACGGATCCAGACGTTGCCTGATTTGGAAGCTGACACCAATTGGTTAACAAAATCTCACCGCCTTTGGCAAGGCACAGGAATTCGTTAAACAAACTTGGTATTCGCCTGATTTCTCACGTGAATCTGCCAGCGCCATTCCTGAATCTTTTTGGGAAGATTTCCCTCTAAGCGATTCATACGACTCATCATTGTCGTCTGCCGAAAACCGGCCATGGCATTTACGGACCCTTAAATGATCGTCCCTATCATTAATGATGCCCGTAAATGAAAGGTTACCGCGTACGTGAAATAATTAACGGCGTGGCAATTTTTAGGTCCCAAGTGTTGCACGGCGGACTCAGGGTTGAGAGTAGTGAAATAGCCGGGGTCTCGCTATCCACGGGAGTATTGCGTATGAAGACGCGTGACAGCCTTGTACGCCTGAAGGAATTTCAGGTGAATGAGAAGCGTCGTCAGCTGCAGCAGTTGCAGATGATGATGTCGGAATTCGAAAGAATGGCGAAAGAGCTGGAGCACCAGATTTCGCTGGAAGAAAAGAAATCGGGAATCTCAGACCCGAATCACTTCGCTTATCCAACCTTCGCCAAGGCGGCGCGTCAGCGTGCAGATAACCTGCAGGTTTCCATCCGCGAATTGCGGGTGCAGCAGGATGCGGCGGAGCTGGCGTTGGAGGAAGCTCAGGCTGAGCTTGCCAAGGCAACCGCATTGGAAGAGAGGGATGGGGGCGTTCGCGCCCGCGCCTGAGGAAGGCAAGCATGTCACGCAAAATTTCGTAGCGGTTTTGCAAAAGTGGCATGCGTGAAAACAAAGACTTAAAGCGTAAATTGCGGATCTTGGAGACCGCGACATGCTTTAGGAACGACCGGTTGAACCGCAGGCGCTTGCGCTCTGCGGTGAACCCGTTTTGTGAGAACTTTCTGCTTGCTGGGATCGACGCCAGCAGTATTAGATCTGGATCACATCCTGCCAGTCAGGGTGGCGCTGCGCCTGCGCGCGCATGAAGGGGCAGAGAGGAATGATCTTCCAGCCACCCTTTCGTGCTTCGGCAATCGCATATTCCGCCAGGGCCTGACCGATACCTTGACCGCGCAGCCGGTCATCCACACCTGTGTGATCGACGATGATTAACTTTGTTGAACTGCGCGAGTAGGTCATTTCCGCAGATCCCGCCGGTAGGTTGATGCGATAAACCCCGCCGGATTGGTGTTCTTCGTGGACTATGTCCATTCCCTGTTTCCTTTCATCATCACAGCATTCCATTGCCAACGATAAGGCGAGGTTGCACCGGGCCGAAGACAAAAGTGCGCCGGTGCTTTGCTGCCATCGCCGAGGTTTTACAAAGAGCGCAATGCGATCTTTCCGATTCGGACCCTCGCGGTAAGTGCGTGGGGTGGCAGGATGTCTATCCCGCCTCAGCGGAAACCGGTTATGGAATAGGAACAGGCCGCCAAACAGGTAAACAAGACGCAACAGGTGGATCTGAAATGTCGCGAAACGCTTCCGCTTGGTTGAGCATTTTGTCGGTAAAAGGAGAGGGGATGGTGCAAGCCAGGTTGCGCAGACGATGGCGGCCTATGGCTGCCCTGTTGATCGCCGCATTGTTTTGCGCGGGAATCTCGTTGCCAATCATGCATTTCGAACGGCTTTATGTATTCACCCGCACGCCGTCGCTCCTCGACCTTATCGGCGAGCTATGGAGTGATGGAGAGTTCGGGCTGGCCGTGCTCATAGCGTTGTTTTCGGCGGTCTTTCCGTTCAGCAAACTTGCGATCCTGCTGGGAACGGAAATGGGTGCCTTTTCCTTGCGGGGAAGGCTCGGCCGCGTGCTGCCGCATCTGTCGAAGTGGTCTATGGTTGACGTGATGCTGGTCGCAATCGCGATTTTCGCGGCCAAGAGCAGTGGCCTGGCATCCATTGCGGTTTTGCCGGGCCTCTGGTTCTATGCGGCCTCCGCCATTGGCGTGGGCCTGCTATTTCCATCTGCCATCGCAAGAGGTGCTGTCTCAGCCCAAAATCTCCCGGCTGGCGACCCGAGAGAGAAAGCTGAATGAACAGCGGACTGGCGAATGGCTAGTGGCGATACTGTTGGATGCGTGTGGTTCTCAGGCCGGCAAGACCATGATCGTTGATCGAGGACTGCCAGGACAGGAATTCTTCAACAGTCAGCGTATAACGCGCGCAGGCTTCCTCGAGGCTAAGCAGGCCACCGCGCACCGCTGCAACCACCTCTGCCTTACGGCGGATAACCCAACGTCGCGTATTGGCCGGCGGCAGGTCCGCAATCGTCAGGGGGCTGCCATCGGGGCCGATGACATATTTTACTCGTGGACGGATCATTTCGGTCATTGGACTCTCTACACTACACAAGACCACGAGGCCGACGGTAACCCGCCAGCTTTAACAATTAACTAAACGTGATCCGCAATTTGTATGAATCATGACACAAGGTGCTGTTCTTGCGGATCACGTTTCGAATCTTGCATCAATTAGCTCTACATTTGCCTATCCTTATGTAATCGCGCTGCTTCTGCGTCCTTCATTCCGGTGCAGGCTGCCGCGCACAGGATGCGGCTCTATAGTCTCACGATAACAAGCTCTGTTGCTGGTGATCCTTCTTCCAGTGTCGCAGATCCCTTGTGGATGAGCGTCAGGGCATCGCCTTGGTTCAGGTTCGCGATTGTGGTTCTGCCCAGCGTCAGCGGCGAAGGAGATGTGCAACGGCAGGTGAACAATGTCTCGCTGCCATTGCGCAGGAGGCTGACGGAATATCCGCTTGCCGCCGTCAGCGTGATGTTGAGGCTGAGGGCGTAGAGGCCCTCTTCGGGTATCAGCAGGACATTGCCGCCGCCTGACACCGTGGCGCCGAGGCTCACCCCGCCCTGGGTCGTTGCCAATTCCGTAAAGCCGCGCGGCGTGTTGCTGGCCGGGCTGAAGGTGCCCGCTGCGCTGAAGGCTCTGCCTGCCGGACGAACGCTTTGCGTGACAACACCTTTGCTGCTCACCGTCAGGGCCGTCACCCATTGGCTGCCATCGCCACTCACCTTCAGGCCGAACTCGTCAGTTCCTGCCAGGCCGATTTCGGCGCGTCCCGACCAATTGTTCTGAAAGAGCATGGATGCTGTATCGCTCGCCGATGCCTTGTTGATCTTGATCTGATGGGAGGCACCGGCATGATTGAAAAGGCTTGCGGGTGAGGACAGGCTGAAGCGATTGGTGGCGTCGGCGGTGGCTGCAATGCCAAGCCGAGACGTGGAAATTGCCTCCGGCAGGGGAGGCGTTTTCCATTGGCCATTCTCGAAAAACTTCAGCACCTTTTCCTGTGCGAACCAGGCAAGGAAACCATTGCGGGGCGCCAGAAACGCCCAGCCGCTTTCCTCGCGCACGGCAATGTGGCCGTCGTGGCCGGTCCAGGCGGAGGTGGCATTCGCGCCAATCATATAGCGTGAACCGGGCAGGGCGGATGCCGGTGGCGTCGTTTCCTGTGCCTCAATGACGAGCTGAACCAGCCCATCGAGGATGGAAATCGCTTCGTTGAAGCTCACATGCTTCTGCGCTTGCGCTGGATGTATGAAAGGAAGACCTAGATTATTACTTTCATCATTCATAAATAGAACTCCGCTGTTGTCTGGAACAACAGTCTAAAACCGGAATCCGAGTGGGGGATCTATTTCCGCTAAGGTACTGATGTGGTGCGGGAGAGGTGGCAGATCATCCATCCGAATGGCAGCGATAGCTCGGCTTTTTTTGCTGCGCTGCGGCGAAAGTCGCGCCTGTAGCGCATGTTCATGCCTGATGTTCAACAACCGGGCATGAACCTCGAATGAACCTGGAATGATGGGCCAAGAGGCCCTTTTTTCGGCACAGGCTGCTGAAATTATAGTACTTTTGTGCGTTCCGAGATCACTTCAAGCATTGTTTGGGGGATGATGGCGACATTAAAGCTTTTTTGCTTCACATTTTTGAAGAAATGGTTATGACTTCCGCCAAATGCAAGAACCCTTAAGGGCCACACAGACATGGGCGCTGCGGCAATGAGGCCGCTGTGCGTCGGGGGAAAGTTTATGGAATATTTCATCCAGCAGCTCCTGAACGGGCTGACGCTTGGATCCATCTATGGTCTGGTCGCGATCGGCTATACGATGGTTTACGGCATCATCGGCATGATCAATTTCGCCCATGGCGATATCTTCATGCTTGGCGGCTTCGCTGCCTTGATCATCTTCCTCATCGTGACCAGCTTCTTTGCCGGCATTCCTGTCGCTCTGGCGCTTCTGGTGATGCTGATCGTCGCCATGCTTGTCACCAGCCTGTGGAACTGGACGATCGAACGCATCGCCTACCGGCCTCTCAGAGGCTCGTTCCGTCTTGCGCCGCTGATCACGGCCATCGGCATGTCCATCGTGCTGTCAAACTTCATCCAGGTCACGCAGGGTCCGCGCAACAAGCCGATTCCGCCGCTGGTCAATGATGTTTATCACTTTGGCTCTGTCACCGTTTCCCTGAAGCAGCTGGTGATTGTCGTTCTGACCACGATTCTCCTCGCAGCCTTCTGGTACATCGTGAACAAGACGCCGCTTGGCCGCGCCCAGCGCGCAACCGAGCAGGATCGCAAGATGGCGGCTCTGCTTGGTGTCGATGTGGATCGCACCATTTCGATCACCTTCGTCATGGGCGCGGCTCTGGCTGCTGTGGCTGGCACCATGTATCTTATGTATTATGGTGTTGCCTCGTTTGCCGATGGCTTCATCCCGGGTGTCAAGGCTTTCACGGCTGCCGTTCTCGGCGGTATCGGTTCGCTTCCAGGGGCCGTTCTCGGCGGCTTGCTGATCGGCCTGATCGAGTCTCTCTGGTCTGCCTATTTCTCAATCGCCTATAAGGATGTCGCGACCTTCGCCATCCTTGCCTTCGTGCTGATTTTCAAGCCGACCGGCATTTTGGGTCGTCCTGAAGTGGAGAAGGTATAATCTCATGGCGAATGTTGAAAATTCCGCCCCTGCGGGCGCGCCCGGCCTGATGGTGAAAGCGCTGAAGGAAGGGCTGCTGGCGGGCACCATTGCCTTCGGCATGTTCCTTCTCTATGTGGGTATTGAAACCTACCAGGACATCGACAACCGTCTGGTCTGGCGCACGCGCTGGGGCCTGCTGGCTGTCTTCGTGGTGGTGGCTGCCGTTGGGCGCTTCCTCGTGGTTGGCTTCATCACCCCGCATATCGATCGCCGCAAGCTCGCCAAGGCCAAGGCGGGCATTCCAGAGATCTCTGACGACAAAGGCTTTTTTCATAAGCACTTTCTGAAGATTGCTCTTGTCGCGCTCGTTCTCTATCCGCCTGTAGCGATTGCGCTGAACGGCGTTCAGGGATCCCTCAAGTTTGTCGATAACTTCGGCATCCAGATTCTGATCTACGTGATGCTGGCCTGGGGCCTCAATGTCGTTGTCGGTCTCGCAGGCCTTCTCGACCTCGGCTACGTGGCCTTCTATGCGGTGGGTGCCTATTCCTACGCGCTTCTCTCCGACACGTTCGGGCTTTCCTTCTGGATCCTTCTGCCGGTTGCGGGCATCCTTGCTGCTTTCTGGGGTATTATCCTGGGCTTCCCCGTATTGCGTCTTCGCGGTGACTATCTTGCAATCGTCACGCTTGCATTTGGAGAAATCATCCGCCTCGTGCTCATGAACTGGACCGAAGTCACGGGTGGTACGGCTGGTATTTCCGGCATTGCCAAGGCATCGGTGTTCGGCATCTATTCCTTCGACGTCGGGGTGGAGAACAACTTCGCCAAGGTCTTCGGCCTGCCGATGTCTTCCGCCTATTACAAGATCTTCCTGTTTTACGTCATTCTGGCGCTTTGCCTCCTTACGGCCTACGTGACGATGAAACTGCGTCGCATGCCCATTGGTCGTGCCTGGGAAGCTCTGCGTGAAGATGAAATCGCTTGCCGCTCGCTTGGCATCGATACGGTCAAGACCAAGCTGACGGCCTTTGCCATTGGCGCCATGTTCGGCGGCTTTGCCGGCTCGTTCTTTGCTGCACGCCAGGGCTTCGTCTCTCCGGAAAGCTTCGTCTTCCTGGAATCTGCGGTGATTCTGGCGATCGTTGTTCTCGGCGGCATGGGTTCGCTGACGGGCATTGCCGTCGCTGCCATCGTCATGGTGGGTGGCACGGAACTGCTTCGTGAAATGGAATTCCTCAAGCATGTCTTCGGCGAGGATTTCACGCCCGAGCTTTACCGCATGCTGATCTTCGGTCTGGCCATGGTCGTGGTCATGCTGTTCAAGCCACGCGGTTTCGTTGGCTCGCGCGAACCGACGGCCTTCCTCAAGGAGCGCAAGGCAGTCTCTGGAAGCTTCACCAAGGAGGGGCACGGCTGATGACCTCCGGAATTCAGACGATGAACAAGGATACTATTCTCAAGGTTGAGCATCTCTCGATGCGCTTTGGTGGCCTCATGGCCATCAACGACCTGTCGCTGGAGGTCAAACGGGGCGATATCACCGCCCTGATCGGTCCCAACGGCGCGGGCAAGACCACGGTTTTCAACTGCATCACCGGTTTCTACAAGCCGACAATGGGCATGATTTCGATGACCCAGAAGAGCGGCAAGCAATATCTGCTTGAACGCCTCTCCGATTTCGACATCACCAAACAGGCCAAGGTGGCGCGTACCTTCCAGAACATCCGTCTTTTCGGTGGTCTGACGGTTCTTGAAAACCTGCTCGTTGCGCAGCACAACAAGCTGATGAAGGCGTCCGGCTATACGGTCATGGGCCTTCTTGGAATGGCTGGCTACAAGCGCGAGGCGGAAGCGTCCATCGAAATGGCGCGCTTCTGGCTCGAGAAGACGGATCTGATTGATCGTGCAGACGATCCGGCAGGAGATCTTCCCTATGGCGACCAACGGCGTCTGGAGATTGCTCGTGCCATGTGCACAGGGCCGGAACTTCTGTGCCTGGACGAGCCTGCCGCCGGTCTCAATCCGCGCGAATCGCTTGCCCTCAACAACCTGTTGAAGAGCATAAGAGACGATACCGGAACTTCGGTTCTGCTGATTGAGCACGACATGTCCGTGGTCATGGAGATTTCAGACCATGTGGTCGTTCTGGAATACGGCCAGAAGATTTCCGATGGCACTCCGGACCATGTCAAAAACGATCCGAAGGTGATTGCCGCTTATCTCGGCGTCGAGGACGACGAGGTTGAGGACGTAATTTCAGAAGAACTCGACGGGAGCGTGCAGTAATGGCTGGCGAACCTCTATTGAAGGTCTCCGGCGTCGAGACCTATTACGGCAATATCCGCGCGCTTGCCGGCGTGGACGTGGATGTGCACAAGGGCGAGATTGTCAGCCTCATCGGTGCCAATGGCGCTGGAAAATCCACATTGATGATGACGATCTGCGGAAGCCCGCAGGCCCGCCACGGTAATGTGATCTTCGAAGGCCGGGACATTACCCGCATGCCGACGCATGAGATTGCGCGTCTGCGTATCGCGCAATCGCCGGAAGGACGCCGTATTTTCCCGCGGATGACGGTTTATGAGAACCTCCAAATGGGGGCGGGGCTCGATAACCTGAAGTTCTTCAACGAGGATGTGGAGAAGATTTTCGCACTGTTTCCACGTCTGCGTGAACGCCAGAGCCAGCGAGGCGGAACGCTTTCGGGTGGCGAGCAGCAGATGCTGTCCATCGGTCGCGCTCTGATGGCTCGTCCAAAGCTCCTCCTGCTGGATGAACCATCGCTTGGTCTGGCTCCCTTGATCGTGAAGCAGATTTTCGAGGCCATCAAGCAGCTGAACGAGAAGGAAGGTCTGACGGTCTTCCTCGTGGAGCAGAACGCATTCGCTGCATTGAAGCTCTCTCATCGTGCCTATGTCATGGTGAACGGTCAGGTGACCATGAGTGGAAGCGGTAAGGATCTGCTCTCCAATCCGGAAGTTCGTGCTGCCTATCTCGAAGGCGGGCGTCACTGATCGCTGACGCAAGGAGGATCTGAAATGCAAGGACTTTTCTTCGAAAGCGATACCGGCGCACGCTATGCCCTTCGCTTTTTTGTGCTGCTCCTCGGCTTCTGGACCGCATGGCGCACCGGTCGTGCCGTTGCTGACGGATGGAACAACCTTCCGCTGGTGGTTGCCTACACGTTTCTGCTGGGCGGTCTGATGCGTTTTCTGCATTACGCCTTGTTCCAGGGCCCGTTCCTGAACCTGGAATATTACGTGATGGATGTCGTGCTTTTGCTGGTGTTTTCGCTGGCTGGTTTCCGGCACAGGCGCACGCAGCAGATGACTAGCAATTATTATTGGCTGTATCAGAAAACTTCTCCCTTCTCATGGAAGAGTAAGGGTTGACACTGAATCAACTTCCCAATTAAAAATTGAATGTCGGATCACGGCGCGGTGGTAGAAACCCGCGCCGTCTTCTATTTTAAACTTCGATATATTTGGGGAGGATCATATGCGAGGCCTATTTTACTCGGCAGTCGCGATGACTGCTATCGTTGCTTTTGGAGGCTCTGCCTGGGCGGACGTGCTCGTGGGTGTGGGAGCGCCCCTGACAGGTCCGAATGCTGCGTTTGGCGCGCAGATCCAGAAGGGTGCCGAGCAGGCAGCGGCAGATATCAATGCCGCTGGCGGCATCAACGGCGAAAAGATCAAGATCGTGCTGGGCGACGATGTGTCGGATCCGAAGCAGGGCGTTTCGGTCGCCAACAAGTTTGTGGCCGATGGCGTCAAATTTGTGGTGGGCCACTTCAACTCCGCCGTGTCGATCCCTGCGGCTGAAGTCTATGCGGAAAACGGTATCCTGCAGGTGACACCGGCTTCGACCAACCCGAAATATACTGAACGCGGCCTGTGGAACACGTTCCGTACCTGCGGTCGTGACGATCAGCAGGGCGAAGTCGCTGGCAAGTACATTGCTGAAAAGTTCAAGGATGCCAAGGTTGCTGTCATCCATGACAAGACCACCTATGGTCAGGGCCTTGCCGACGAAACCAAAAAGGCGATGAACAAGCTTGGCGTGAAGGAAGCCATCTACGAAGGCATCACGGTTGGCGACAAGGACTTCTCCGCGCTCGTTTCCAAGATGAAGGCTGCTGGCGTCGGCATCGTTTACTATGGCGGTCTGCACACGGAAGCCGGTCTTCTGATGCGCCAGATGGCGGATCAGGGCCTGAAGGCTCCGCTGATGTCGGGCGATGGTATCACGTCCAACGAACTGGCTTCGATCGCTGGCGACGCTGTGAATGGCACGCTGATGACCTTCCCGCCGGATCCGCGCACGAACCCGAATGCAAAGGATCTTGTCGAGAAGTTCCGCAAGGCTGGTTTTGAGCCGGAAGCCTACACGCTTTATTCCTATGCAGCGCTGCAGATCATTGCCGATGCGGCCAAGGCTGCGGGCACCAACGATCCGCAGAAGGTTGCCGAAACGATGAAGTCCAAGGGGCCGTTCAAATCCGTGATCGGCGACATTGGCTTTGACGCCAAGGGCGACATTACGCGCCCAGACTACGTCATGTACCAGTGGAAGAAGGGTGCAGACGGGAAATACACCTATACCCAGATGTAAGTTGACGCTGGACGTCGAGCATGACTTTCGGAAGGCCCGGTTTCGTACCGGGCCTTTTTGCTGGGTGCGGTGTTTCCCTAAGCATGTCCAGCAAAAGTGCGTTAGCGGTTTTGCGTCCGGACTGCGTTAAGACACCTAAAGCATGTCCAGCAAAAGTGCGTCAGCGGTTTTGCGTCTGGACCGCGTAAAACTGAACAGACAGGGCATTCAGTTTTGGCCGGAAATGCCCTGAGCCAGGGTATCGCAAGAGAGTAACCGGTAGATGTGCCGGGCAAGGCTGGCCGCAAGGGGAGCGACTATCCTAACAATTGGCCCGGAGGTAGGTCAGTACGAAATCGGCGCGCTGGGCTATGCTGATTCTTGGCAGAGCAACGGGTTCATAGCCAAGCTTCGGATAGAAGCCGCGGAGGCTCTCATATTCCTTCACTGCGGTTACGAGATCATGATTGCGCTCCGCATCAGTGTGATAGATTTCCGGCCACGGGGGCGTCATGAATACGGTCCGATGGAAGCGATGGAGCGAGCAAAGTTCCTGTGCCTCCCTTTTTTCAGCATCCGGTGCTGAGGACTGACACAAGGCGTTTGCGGCATCGATCAAGCCTCTGTCAAAAAACACGTCACCATCGAGGCCTTTGGTACGGCTCAAATCCTCAAGGCTTTGCCTGATCGCTCGTCGTGCAAATGCAGCCAGATCTATCCAAGGCAGGGCCGTGCTCTGCCTCGCCAACTCCTGCGAAACGATTCGCCTGCCGGGCTCTTCAACTATTGTGTAGCCCCTTTGGCTGAGCTCAAGCAGCAAGGATGATTTACCGCCGCCTGAGCAGCCGGAAATGATGATGAGGCGATTCATGTGCGGTCTGTCTCGTACCTGTACCCTCAATTTATGAGTTTACCGGAAGAGGTGTCTCACCCAATTCTTGCCGGGATTGCCGGATTCTAAGCTCTAATCAAACGACTTAAGTATAGCTTGGTTTTTGTAGAAAAACGGCGATCTTCTTGGCATTAAAACTTTAGTCTGAATATGCCACTTCGGGCTGGCATGTTGGAACAGATTGATCCTTAGCGCGAGGATTTTTCAATCGTCTACAAATTTTTCTGTGCAACGCCATAGCCGCCGTTTTCGTCATTGACAGGGATGCAACCCAAGGGGGAGTTTTGGGCTTGGTCTAACTGGCGAGAAATGCGTGATTTTTCGGCAAATACGCTCTTCTCCTGCATAGCAAGAATGCGGTCTGCAACTCAATTATGCGATGCGCAGGCAGGGTCTGTTCATGGCTTCATTTTACCCATCATGTCAGAAAATCTTATGCATCTATAGAGAGAAAAAATAAATTAGCGTTCCCGCAAAAGTAAGAATTGACAGGGCGTTGTTTTCGGCTTCAGAGTGCGTGCCGGGGAAACTCTTCGCCGCGTAAGGAAAGTGGGGCTTGCGACGGTAAATTCTTGGACCCGCTGAATAAACTGGGAGTAAAATAATGAAGAAGTCTCTTCTTTCGGCGGTCGCGCTGACGGCTGTTGTCGCCTTTGGCGGCTCCGCCTGGGCGGACGTGCTGGTGGGCGTTGGCGGCCCGCTGACCGGCCCGAACGCTGCGTTTGGCGCGCAGCTTCAGAAGGGTGCCGAGCAGGCAGCGGCAGATATCAATGCCGCTGGCGGCATCAACGGCGAAAAGATCAAGATCGTGCTGGGCGACGATGTGTCGGATCCGAAGCAGGGCGTTTCGGTCGCCAACAAATTTGTGGCCGATGGCGTCAAATTTGTGGTGGGCCACTTCAACTCCGCCGTGTCGATCCCGGCGGCTGAAGTCTATGCGGAAAACGGTATCCTGCAGGTGACACCGGCTTCGACCAACCCGAAATATACTGAACGCGGCCTGTGGAACACGTTCCGTACCTGCGGTCGTGACGATCAGCAGGGCGAAGTCGCTGGCAAGTACATTGCTGAAAAGTTCAAGGATGCCAAGGTCGCTGTCATTCATGACAAGACCACCTATGGCCAGGGCCTTGCCGATGAAACCAAGAAGGCGATGAACAAGCTTGGCGTGAAGGAAGCCATCTACGAAGGCATCACGGTTGGCGACAAGGACTTCTCCGCGCTCGTTTCCAAGATGAAGGCTGCTGGCGTCGGCATCGTTTACTATGGCGGTCTGCACACGGAAGCCGGTCTTCTGATGCGCCAGATGGCGGATCAGGGCCTGAAGGCTCCGCTGATGTCGGGCGATGGTATCACGTCCAACGAACTGGCTTCGATCGCTGGCGACGCTGTGAATGGCACGCTGATGACCTTCCCGCCGGATCCGCGCACGAACCCGAATGCAAAGGATCTTGTCGAGAAGTTCCGCAAGGCTGGTTTTGAGCCGGAAGCCTACACGCTTTACTCCTATGCAGCGCTGCAGATCATTGCCGATGCGGCCAAGGCTGCGGGCACCAACGATCCGCAGAAGGTTGCTGAAACGATGAAGTCAAAGGGGCCGTTCAAGACTGTGATCGGTGAAATCGGCTTTGATGCCAAGGGCGACATTACGCGCCCAGACTACGTCATGTACCAGTGGAAGAAGGGTGCAGACGGAAAATACACCTATACCCAGATGTGATTCATTTCCCATCAAACGCGAGGCCCGGATTTTCCGGGCCTTTATTCATTTTATCCTGAGTTTTTCGGATCAGACGCAGGGGTTAATGGCTGCCTCTTCGTGTCCAGGCAGTTTGAACGCAAAACTGCTGACGCGCTTTTGCTGTAGGTGGCGCAAACCCGCCTGCTTTCCAGTCGCGTATTTCATGATTGGGGGTAGTTCAGGCTCAGCAAGCAATTCTGGCCGGCGGCTTGGCCGCTTGCGTCATGGATTGCTGGATAATCTGAAGGTCGAAGCGTGATTTTGGGTGCGGCTCGCCCGCTTCCCGTACGGAAGCAATGCCAGTGGTTGGGTTGAAGGTAACCCATTGCGCCACATGCCCACCCAGCTTTGACTCAATCAGGGGGATGTTCTCGTCATGGAGAAAGCTTCTTGCAAAAGCGATGTTGATTGCGCCTGGGCATGTTTCCGCCTGGTTGCTGATGCGCCCGCCATAAAGCTTTGCAACGAGATTTTCGCGCTTTGCGCCAAATCGAAGAAGTCCGTCGACCAGGCTGCGCATGGCAACCTCGCCATAGCGGTGCGATGCATCTCTTGAAGCGTGTTCAGCACCATAAGGCAGAACGAAATGGTTGATCCCGCCAACCCGCTTAACCGGATCGTAGATGCAGGCACAAACACAGGAGCCGAGAACAGTCATGTAAACTGTCTTGGGATTTCGCGAAATCTTGCATTCGCCTCCTAAAATATAAGTGGCCTGGATTGTGTTGTTACTCATCATAATCTCCGCAAGCACGTGATAGAATGTCGTCCAAACGTGAATCATTTCCACGCGCTGCCACGCAAATTATCAATCACTAAAAATTCTAGACTAGTTTGGGGTGCATTTAATATTCTTGTCTTTGGCTTTCGTGAACGTAGCAATTCAATTTTTATGTATTATCTATATTAAACATCTCTAACTGCGCGGGTTTCTGAGCATCGATTTTACCTCTCGCTTCCATGGCATCTTTTGCAGCGGCTTTCCGTGCATCATACGATGTGCGCGATCAAATGGATCTGGCGTTTATGAAAGCGTGCGAGTTATTCACTGGCCAGCCAAAAGCATTTTTAGAAAAAAGAGCTGCGGTTCTCCCGACCGGATACGCGTAAAAACAAATGGTTAGGGATTCTTTTTTGTTTCTGTTAAACACAAACTTTCATCTAACGATGTGGGCTTTTGTGTTAAGGCGTGACGTCACCACGCAATCGCTACACCCTTGCGTGCTACGTATTTCACCGCTCATGAAGAATCGTGGCAGCTTTGACCGCCGCAGATGCCCTGTTTTCGACACCTAACTTCACATAGATCTGTTCCAGATGCTTGTTCACGGTTCGGGCAGAAAGGCCGAGGATTTCGCCGATATCCTTGTTCGCTTTTCCTTTTGCTATCCACAAAAGCACTTCCGCCTCACGCGCAGTCAGGCCGAAATGCTCGCGCAAAAGCGCATCCGGCGCGAGGGTGCTGGCAGATGTCACCCGAATAAGGTGCTCATCCGCTCCAATTGCACCGAGAAAAGCGAAATGAAGCGCAGCCTGTCCGTCAGTTTCGGGCAGTGGTGTGAAGTCGCGCGAGAAATTCGGGCGATCGCGATCCTCCAGCCATGTTGCCAGTTTGCGCGCGATGGATTCCAGGCCGTTTTCCGAGCCAAGCGCGGTGTTGACGAGATGTGTTGCCTGCGGCGTGGACCAAAGCAAGGCGCCGCTTGCGCGCACCGCCAGCAGGTGGCGTCCTGCCGCATCCAGCGCCACGCGCGCACTCTGGGCTGAGCGGGCATTGGAAAGATGAACCCTGATGCGGGCGCGCAATTCATCGATATTGATCGGCTTTGTCAGATAGTCCACGCCGCCGCTTCCCAGCGCGTTCACCACATGCTCCGTTTCCGTCAGCCCGGTCATGAATATGACCGGCACTTGCGAATGGGAAGGATTTGCCTTGAGGCTCCGGCAGGTTTCAAAACCATCCATGCCGGGCATGACCGCATCGAGGAGGATGAGGTCGGGCGTGATGCGATCCATAATGGCGAGCGCCGCCTGACCGGACGTGGCGATGAGGACGGAAAAGCCGCTATGCTCCAGCGTCTCGGTGAGGAAGCCCAATGCGTCGGGGCTATCGTCCACCAGAAGTACAATATCGCGGCGTGTTGCAAGCTCAGCCATGGCCGGAACTCCTTTCCTCGCTGAATTGTTTGAGGAAGGTCACGAGCCCCGTCATGTCGAAGCTTTGGATATAATTGCGGCTTGCATCTGCAAAGGCGCGATAGTTTTCCTGTTCTGTCATCTCGGTCAGGCGGCTTTCAAGCCCGCGAATATAGCCAATTTCGGCCAGCTGGATGAGATCTTGCAAGTCGTTCGCAGGCGGGGGCTGGATGGGGGCTGGTCCTTGCGCCGGTAAGCTGGGCTGCTCGCCTTCATAAATCCACGCAAGGCCAAGATGCTTGGCCAGCTTATCCGAAAGCTGGCGAATATCGACGGGTTTGGAAATGGCGTCATTGTGCCCGTCGCCTGCGCGAATGGTGCTGGCACCATCGCCGATATTGGCGGAAAGCATCAGGATTGGCGCCGTCTGGCCGCTTTCACGCAAGCGCTCCACCAGTTGCCAGCCATTCATTCCGGGCATCAAAATATCCACGAGAAACAGGTCCGGTCTCACGCCTTCAATCAGCGTCAGACATTCGGGACCGCCGCCTGCCGTCAGCACCACGAAATCGAGCGGTGCCAGAACCTCCCGCATCAGATCACGATGGTCTTCGTTGTCATCCACCACCACCACGGTCCTGCGGGGGCCGCTATAGCCAACGATCTTCTTTTCCGGTGCGGCCAATGTCGCGGGGCGGTTGACGGCAGACAGCATCAGCCGAACCCGGAAGGTGGAACCCTCATCCTTGCGGCTTGCCACGGAAATCTCACCGCCAAGCGTGTTGGTCAGAAGGCGGGTAATGGTCAGACCGAGGCCCAGTCCCGGCATGGGGCGAACACTGTCGGCCTCGCCACGTTGGAAGGGTTCGTAAATGCGCGCCAGATCCTTTTCGGCAATCCCGCGGCCGGTATCGCTGACGGTAAATGTCGCAACCTGGCTGCGATAGGAAACGTCGAAGCGGACCGAACCCCGGTCTGTGAACTTGATGGCGTTGGAGAGGAGGTTGACGAGAATCTGGCGCAGGCGTTTTTCGTCCGTCCGCACGTAAAGGGGCAGGCCCGGTGCGCGGCTATGCTCGAAGACGAGGCTCTTGGCCTGTGCCTGCGGGCGGAACATCTCCACGATCTGGTCGAGAAAATCCTGAATGTTGATCTCGTTGGAATAGACCTGAAGCCTTCCCGCTTCGATCTTCGAAATATCCAGCAGACCATCGATCAGCCCGGACAGGTGATCGGCGGAGCGTTTGATGACCCGGATGGCGGATTGGCGGGGTGCGGGAATCGTTTCGTCGCGCTCCAGAAGCTGCGCATAGCCCAGTACCGCGTTCAAGGGCGTGCGCAGCTCGTGGCTGAGCCCTACGACATAGCGGCTTTTTGCGCGGTTGGCGGCTTCCGCCGTTTCCTTGGCCTGTTGCAGTGCAGCGTCGGTCTTGCGGTGGGCGGCGATCTCTTTCAGGAGAAGCGTGTTCTGGCGCGAGCTTTCCTCCTCTGCCACCACCCGGCTGTCATGGGCCAGCACATAGAACCAGGAAACAATGCCCGCGAGCATGGCAAACACGAAAAAGACGATCAGCGTGGTGCCGTAGATAACCTCGGCATTGGCGGGCGCTGCCTGCCCGACATGGTAGGCGATGACCAGAAGGATCAAGCCGATCAGGGAAATGGAAAGCGCGGCCGTCAAGGCATAGCGCCCCAGCCGGGTCATCAGCCGCTCGATAATCGTATCGGAAAGAACCGATCGTGCCACCGCGCCGATTTGCGCTTTCATTTGCGCCTTCGGCTTGCACATGTCGTGACACCGGCTATCGAGTGAGCAGCAGAGGGAGCAGATCGGTGCGGCATAGGCGGGGCACCAGGCCATATCCTCCGGCTCGAAGGGGTGTTCGCAAATTGAGCAGGTGATGGATGTTGCCGTTTTCCAGACGTGGCGAGGCTTGCGCGCCAGGTAGTAGCGCCCGCCGGTGCCCCAGGCGATCAGCGGTGAAATGATGAAGGCCAGAAGCGTGAGATAGCTTGCCAGCGATGCCGGTGTGGTGCCGAACAGACCGAAATGCGCGCTCAGCGCGATGGCCGCCGAACCGAACATGGCCCCCAGGCCAACCGGATTGAGATCGTAAAGATGCGCCCGTTTGAACTCGATCCCGGCGGGCGAAAGGCCCAGTGGCTTGTTGATGAACAGATCCGCCGAAATTGTGCACAGCCATGACATGGCAATGATGGAGAAGACGCCGAGCGTTGCCTCCAGCAATCGGTATATGCCCAGTTCCATCAACAACAGCGCGATGGCGACGTTGAAAATCAGCCAGACCACGCGGCCCGGATGGCTGTGGGTGAGCCGTGAGAAGAAGTTAGACCAGGCGAGCGAGCCGGCATAGGCATTCATCACGTTGATCTTCAGCTGCGAGACGACAACGAAGGCGGCCATCAGCAGGAGGGCGGCAGTTTCATTCGGGATCATATAGCCGAAGGCTGCCAGATACATATGCGCGGGATCGGCCGCTTCCCGGATGGGAACGCCGGTAGAGAGTGTCAGCACCGCCAGAAAAGAGCCCGCCAGCAGCTTCGGCACGCCCACGACGACCCAGCCGGGCCCCGCCAGAAAGACCGCCAGACGATGCCGCCAGCGCGTCTGCCCTTCTGCGGGAAGAAAGCGCAGAAAATCCACCTGCTCGCCGATTTGCGGCATGAGCGCCAGAATGACGGCAGAGGCCGCTCCGAATTCGAGAAGGTCGAAAGGGGCAGCGCCGCCTGCGCCCAGATTGGAGTGGCCGACGCCCGCAAAGGAGCGCCATAGATCGAATTTCTGCCAGTCCAGCAAGGCGATGAAGAGGAAGGGCAGGATGTTGAGCACGATCCAGAAAGGCTGTGTCAGCAGCTGAAAGCGGGAAATCAGCTGAACGCCATAGATAACCAGCGGAATGACCAGGACTGCGCTGATGATATAGCCGATCCAGGTGGGGATACCGAAGGCGAGATGAAGCGCCCCCGTCATGATCGATGCCTCAATGGCAAATAGCATGAAGGTGAAGCTGGCATAGATCAGCGAGGTGATGGTGGAGCCGATATAACCAAAGCTCGCCCCTCGCGTCAGGAGGTCGATATCAACCCCGTGGCGTATGGCGTAGCGGCTGATGGGAAGCCCCACCAGCAGCATGACGGTTGCCGCCGCCAGGATCGCGAAAAAGGCGTTGGTTGTGCCGTAGGACAGCGTGATTGCACCGCCGATGGCTTCCAGAGCCAGAAAGGAAATGGCGCCGATGGCGGTGTGAGAAATGCGGTTGGAGGAAAAGCGGCGGGCGCTCTTGGCAGTAAAGCGCAACGCGTAATCCTCCAGCGTCTGATCCGCCACCCAGCGATTATATTCGCGCCGGATCGGGATGATGCGTTGCCGCGCTGCCATCTAATATGCCGTCTCTTTGTGCGTGGTGAGATATTGTGCACTTTGACGGTTCCGCAAAGAATTGCAAGGCGCATTCCTCTTTGTCACAAGTCTGACACAGCTGCTTGCAAGTGACCTTGGGCGATTTAAATATTGGGCACTTCCACGCCCCCTGCAGGGACCGTCCGGCAACCCTGCGGGCATTGTTGTTTTAACCAGGTCGAGGCCGCTCCCGTGAAGCCCCATTCCAACGCCAGTGTTTCCCAACCGCAGCAAAATTTCGGCACTTCAGGCATCGCGCCCATGGATCGGCCAAGCCGCATCACACGGTTTTTCATGGGCATTGTTGCCTGGGCCGAACGGCTGAACCTCAAATATGCAAAGCTTGGCAATCCTCCGGTCTATGACAATGCCCAGTTTCCCTGGGCGAAGGAGATCGAGGCTGCAACGCCTGCCATTCGTGCCGAACTGGACCGGATTCTGCTGCGCCAGCACGAACTGCCGTCGTTTCAGGATATTTCTGCCGATGTGAAGACCATCTCCACTGACAATCACTGGAAGACCTTCTTCCTGCTGGGCTTCGGCGTCCGCTCCGAGCAGAACATTGCAGCCTGCCCGGAAACCTGGAAGGCCATGCAGAAGATTCCGGGGCTGACCACTGTGATGTTCTCCATTTTCGAGCCGGGCAAACATCTGCCGCCGCATCGCGGCCCCTATAACGGTGTGCTGCGCCTGCATCTCGGGCTCATCGTTCCTGAGCCACGTGATAAGCTGGCGATCCGGGTGGAGAATGAGATCTGCCATTGGGAAGAGGGCAAGGTTCTGATTTTTGACGATGCCTATGAGCATGAGGCCTGGAACCATACGGACAAGACGCGCGTGGTTCTGTTCGTCGATTTCGTCAAGCCGCTCAAATTCCCGGCGCGACTGGTAAACTGGCTGTTGATGCATCTGGCGATCTTCACGCCCTTCATCCGCGAAGGACTGGATAACCACAAGGAGTGGGAGAAGAAGTTCTACGCCCAGGCGGAGGCGCTACGCAATCAACCGAAGCCATAACGTCATCTGCTCAGCTGACATGAAAAAAGGGCGCGGCATCAACTGCTCGCGCCCTTGCTTTATCCTGAAAGCGAATGAATCAGGCGACGCGGCGCATCTGCTGCTGCGAACTCCCGCTGATCTGGAAACGCTGAACCATTTCCCGCAGTGAGCGAGCCTCATCGTTCAGCACGGCAGATGCAGCGGAGGTCTCCTCAACCATCGCCGCATTCTGTTGCGTTGTCTGGTCCATGTGGTTCATCGCGATGTTGATTTCACGAAGGCCGGAGGCCTGCTCCTGCGCCGAGCGGGAAATGTGCTGGATGAGGCCGTTGACCGCCTGAACCTGTTCGGCGATGCGATGCAATGCCTCGCCGGTTTGGCCCACCAGGGCAACGCCTTGCTGCACCTGATCGCTGGAGGCCGAAATCAGGGCCTTGATTTCCTTGGCCGCATTGGCGGAACGCTGTGCCAGTTCGCGGACTTCCTGGGCGACAACGGCAAAGCCCTTGCCCGCTTCACCGGCGCGCGCAGCTTCGACGCCAGCATTCAGGGCAAGAAGGTTGGTCTGGAAAGCGATCTCATCAATCACGCCGATGATCTGGGTGACCTTGTTGGAAGAATTCTCAATGCCTTCCATGGCCGCCACGGCGCGTTGAACCACCTGGCCCGAGCGATCCGCATCGGCACAGGCGCCTTCGACCTTGTTCGCCGCATCGCCTGCATTATGTGCTGTTTCGTTGAGCTTTTCGCCAATCTCGCCCAGTGCGGCGGCGCTTTCCTCGAGGCTGGCGGCCTGCTGTTCCGTTCGCTTTGAAAGCTGGTCTGCGCTGCGGCTGATTTCGCCGCTTCCATCGCTGATGGTATGGGCGGACTGGTTAAGACGCGTGATGATCTGCTCAAGGCTGTTGACTGCGGAATTGAAGTCGTCGCGCAGGATCTTGTAGGAGTCCGGAAACTCCTCGTTGATGCGGTAGGTGAGGTTGCCATCCGAAAGGTGAGCAAGGCCCTTTCCAAGCGCATCGACAATGCGACGCTGTGTTTCGGCTGCGGCTGCACGCTCCTGTTCCGTCATGCTGCGGGCCTCGTCAGCGGCCAAACGCTGGCGTTCATTTGTCGCTTCCAGCGCGCGTCCGTCTGCAAGCTTATGGCGGAAGCTTTCAAGGGAAGTCGCCAAGGCACCGACTTCATCGCCGCGGTCCTGGCCAAACACCGGTTTGCCATAGTCGCCGGAAGATAGGCGGGCAACTTCCTGCAGCAGCTCGCTGAGTGGCTTCTGGATGTAAAGGCGAATAGCAAGGAGGAGGGCTGTAATGACGGCAGCAAGAATGACGATGGCACTTAGCACCAGCGTCATTGTCTGCTCATTGACGACAGCCGAGATGACGGAGACTGGTACATCCTCAATGATGTACCAGCGCATGCTGAGGCCGGACAGGTCGAATGGATAGATCACCCGGTAGACTTCGACACCCTCGGCGCCGCTGACACCCTTGATGATGGTTGTCTTGCCGTCTGTCAGCGCCTTCTGAACCTGTTCTTTGCCCTGTTGGTCGTAGTCCTTCATGACGAGAGAATCGTCTGGCGCGGTCAACCACTTGCCGGTTCCAGACAGAAGATAGACACGGCCCGTGCCGAAGGGGCGCTCGTTTTTCAAAGAATCCGCAAGGGTTCCCAGTCCGATATCGATGCCCAGGATGGCGCGCGTCGCACCATTCACGATGACCGGTTCTGCCACACTCATCATCATGAGGTTGCCTGCATTGTCCTCGCGGTACGGTTCTGTTGCTGCCGTCTTGCCGGTCTTGAGAGGCAGGGCATAATATTCGACATCGTACTTGATCTCTTCCGGCAGGATCAATTTCAAGCCGCTGCCGTCGCGCGTCCAGTAAGGCGAGAACACGCCGTCGGAATTTGTGCCTTTCGCCTGGTCAGGTCCGGGCGAAAGCTGTCCGTCGAAGCCCTTGTCGGTTTCCGTCATCCATGAGCCAAAGATCAGATCGAAGCCTTCGATGAGGGATGGCAGCGATGCCGTTACCATTTCGCGCGTCAGGTAGCCGGTTTCGAGTCCCTTCCGAACCTCGCCGGCCATGGAACGAGTCGCGCCAACGACCATGCTCATCTTGGCGTCAAACTATCGTGCGGTACTTTTGGCATCCAGTTCCGCCTGTACAAGCGTGTCTGTGGTTGCCCGTTCCCGAACCTGCATGACAATGAAAGTGAAAGTTGCAGTCAGAATGACTGCGATAACAGTAGTGCTCACAATCAGGAGCTTTATCGCCAAGGATTTGCTGAGTTTCGTATTCATTGAACATCCGGTCCCCGAAGCGCTGCATTCCTCACGAAATTCCTGTTCCGTTACGAATGCCGCCAATCCTCGGTAGATTTCACTATAACGTATAAAAATTTGCTAATTAACTTCTTCAATCTTAGGTAAGCAATTTCCGGCTCTGGCGCGCACAAATCTTCGGTTTAATTTCGATTTAGAAAAGCATTATATTATACAAACGATGATAATTCTGAGTTCTAATTTGATCTTTTAATGTTTTATCGGTTTTTCGCGGCAGAGTTTTCTCACAGATTGGCGCCTTTTTCCGTGACGGTGAAAACAATACTTTTAAAACTGTCATAAAACTTTTGGTTAACCAACTTAGTCACGCGCTGTAATCGAAATCTTCAAAAAGGTGTGAAGACTATGGTCAACAGCGTCGGAATTGCCGCAAGAAAAACAGAGGCTCCGCGACCGGAAAAACAGCCGCCTGCACCGGCAGCGGCAAATAGTTCCCATAAGCAGAACGCAGGTGGCTCTCAGCCCGCATCTGCGGGTGCTGCGAAAGGCGCAGCAACGCAAAAGGTCTCACCCTTTGCGGCAAATGATAAATCTGCCGCAAAGCCTCGAGAACGCAAGGACGCCGCTCCCAAGGCGGATGCAAAGGGTACGGCTGCGGCAAAGCCTGCCGAAGGCAAGGCTGCGAAAGGTACTGAGGTCGCTGACTCAGCGGCAAGCACCAAGAACGCCAAGGGAACTGAGGCTGCTGCCAAGCCAACGCAAGCAAAGGACACAGAGACCAAGGCGACCGGTGCCAAGGGCGCTGCCGCAGATAAGCCGGTTGACGGCAAGGATGCCGCTTCCAAGGCGGATGCGAAGGATACGGCTGCGACAAAGCCTGCCGAAGGCAAGGCTGCGAAAGGTACCGAGGTCGCTGACTCAGGGGCAAGCACCAAGAACGCCAAGGGAACTGAGGCTGCTGCCAAGCCAACGCAAGCAAAGGGCACAGAGACCAAGGCGACCGATGCCAAGGGCACTGCCGCAGATAAGCCGGTTGACGGCAACGATGTCGCTCCCAGCGCAGATGCGAAGGATACGGCTGCGGCAGAGCCTGCCGAAGGCAAGGCTGCGAAAGCTACCGAGGTAGCTGACTCAGGGGCAAGCACCAAGGGCGCCAAGCCAGCGGAGGCCAAGGCTGATCCCAAGTCCGCCGAAAGCAAAGGCAGCGAGGCTGCCACGGCGAAGCCCGCCGAAACCAAGACCTTTGAAGCCAGATATCCGAAGGAAACCGATGCAAAGACTGCGTTGAAGAGCGATAAAACCGACGCCAAGGCAGCGGATGCCAAGGTCGATGAGAAGACCGTCGACGGCAAGAGTGGCGACGAAATGACGGCCTCTGAGGCATCGAAAGGCTCAAAAGCTTCCAAGGAAGCGCTTGATACGAAGGCGAAAGAAAACCTGAAGAGTGATGTCACCGCGCGCGGTGAAGTTCAGGCGCAGCAGCTTGCTGAATCAAAGGCCGTACAGGGAGATGGCGGCAAGCAACGATACATCAATTATGATGGATTGAAGGATGTTCCTCGAAACACTGCTCCTCCCAAAGATTATCGCTACGGGGGTTTGAACGAGAACGACAAGCTCGTCATGCAGTACATGAACCGTGACCGTGAGGCCATGGACAAAGTCGGGCCTCTGCCGGATGTGTCTGCCTATCAAAACAAGGTACAAACCGATCCCATTACAAAGTCGGATGTTCTTGAAAGTCAGCATTGGCAGAGAATAGGAATTGCTTCAGAAACATTCGAATCTGATGCCAAGCAACTCGACAACCAGAAATTTTCTCTTCTCAAAGATAGTCTCGCCGGTGTGGATCGAGGCTTCGTTAATCCGGACAATTACAAGAATCTGGGCAGCCTCAATGCGGAGCAGAAGTCGGCCCTTCTCGTTGATCTCGTCGAGTTGAAACAAAACTTCAACGCCTACGACAATAATTATGGAGATAGCGTTCCGGGGATTGATAAGGTCGGCCAGAACATCGACGATCGCATTAATACGCTCATGGGAGACGCCGATACGCGCACGCATGTGAACATGATGGCCGGTAAGGCGATCCAGGATTATGTCGCGCGTCCTGAAAATGGTGATCTTCAGCACCGTCTAAAAACGGCGTATCTCGATGATATAGTGGGTGGAAAAGCGCTTGATCGGGAATTGCAGAAAGGCAAGAGCTTCGACGAAGCCGTGCAGGCCTACAATTCCGAGCTGACGACTTTGACGGAAGCTTTGCCTTCTGACTTCGTCAGGCTGAAGATGAACGTTGCCACAGCAACCCTCTCTCAGCGAGTGCAGGATCATTATCTGGGAGATGGTACACCCGGCGATCTGACGCCGTTCGCAGCGGATGAGAAAGGTAATTCTGCTGCCCTCAAACCGGCAGCGGATGCATTGGCTCTGCAATTCATGGGGCAAAATGCCGACAACGCAAAGATGAATCAGGTCGCGTTGAAGGTCAACTACGCCCAGGATATCACCCGGGATGCTAATGCGGTTATCAATCTCATGCGCGGCGGCATGAAGCTGGACGATGCAATCACAGGTCTGCGTAATTCGGTCGGTGAACGCACTGCCCCGGTGGGAGTGGATGGTGATGCCTATAAGGCCGGTGTCATTCATGGCGCTCAAGCCTTGGCCATGAGCAGTGTTCTTGTTTCCCGCAGTCTGCAGCCGGGCAAGGCCTGGACACCGGATGAAATTGCAGCATCCGTGGGGCAGGGCGTACAGATCACCGGCATGGTGACGGAAGGGCTGGCCAAGAATCTGGATGCCGCGGGCAAGCGTTTCAGTGCTTTCGGAACCACCGATGGCACCTTCGGCAAGGCGCTTTCTTCTGTCGTCAATGCAAAGAACCTCGAGGCCGGGGGCAAAATCCTGGGCGCTGCGGGCGGCGCTGCCATGGCAGGTCTGTCCTTTTACAGCGCCTCCCGCTCCATCAAGCAGGGTGAACCTGTCAAGGGTGCGCTTGAGATCATCAGCGGTACTGCGGGGGCGGCGTCTGCTGCCATCGGCTTTACGGAAGGCATGGTGCATCTTACCAACGCCATTCCGCGCCTCTTTCATGCTGCCGGCGTAACCGCAGACGTGGCTTCCATGGCATCAGGGGCCTTCAAGTCCGTCATGGCAACCGGCGGGGTCGTCGCCGGTGCAGTGGGCGCATTGGCAGGCTTCGGACTTGGTCTCTACGATATGATCAAGGGTGTGCAGAAGCTCGACAAGATGGAGGTGAAGCTCAACGAAAAGCTGGCGAAATACACCGGCGATGAGGTGAACTTCGAGTTCAGGCCCAAGCTGTAAACGCGGGCTGACTGCCCTTGCCCCCTGGTCCCATACGTCATTCGACGTATGGGATTTTGCAGTGCAGCGACGGATAGTTCGTGAAGCAACGGTTAACGCCTGGCTTCACGGGCCGTTGCCTAACAAGAAGAGGGGTTCGACCATGACAATCAAGTCCAAGCTTGGCGGTGCGCTGATCGCCGCTATCATGTCCACCACTGCCTTCCACGGCGCCTTTGCTGCCGACGACACAATCAAGATCGGAGTTCTTCACTCGCTTTCCGGCACTATGGCGATTTCCGAGACGACGCTGAAAGACGCCATGCTGATGCTCATCGACGAGCAGAACAAGAAGGGCGGCGTTCTGGGCAAGAAGCTGGAAGCCGTGGTTGTGGATCCGGCTTCCGATTGGCCGCTGTTTGCCGAAAAGGCGCGCGAGCTGATTTCGAAGGACAAAGTTGCGGCCGTTTTCGGTTGCTGGACATCCTCGTCGCGCAAGTCCGTTCTTCCGGTGTTCGAAGAGCTGAATTCCATCCTCTTCTATCCGGTTCAGTATGAAGGCGAGGAATCCTCGCGCAACATCATTTACACGGGTGCAGCGCCGAACCAGCAAGCCATTCCGGCTGTCGATTACCTCATGAATGCGGAAGGCGTCGAGCGCTTCGTGCTGGAAGGTACCGACTACGTTTACCCGCAGACGACGAACAAGATCCTGAAGGCCTATCTCATGTCCAAGGGCGTGAAGGCCGAGGACATCATGGTCAACTACACGCCATTCGGCTTCTCTGACTGGCAGACGGAAGTTTCCAAGATCAAGGCCTTCGGTTCGGCAGGCAAAAAGACGGCCGTTGTGTCCACCATCAATGGTGACGCCAATGTGCCCTTCTACAAGGAACTGGCAAACCAGGGCATCAAGGCGGAAGATATTCCAGTTGTCGCCTTCTCGGTTGGTGAAGAAGAACTGGCCGGCATCGACACCAAGCCTCTCGTCGGTCATCTGGCTGCCTGGAACTATTTCCAGTCCGTCGATGCGCCGGTCAATGCCGAGTTCATCAAGACCTGGCACGCCTTCACCAAGAACGACAAGCGCGTGACGAACGATCCGATGGAAGCAGCTTATATCGGCTTCAATGCCTGGGTGAAGGCTGTCGAAGCGGCAGGTACCACAGAGACAGACAAGGTTCTCGACAGCATTGTCGGCGTTTCCGTGCCAAACCTCACGGGCGGCTATTCAACCGTCATGCCGAACCATCACATCACCAAGCCGGTATTGATCGGCGAAATCCAGGCGAATGGCCAATTCGAAGTGGTGCAGCAGACGCCAGCCGTCGTGGGCGATGAATGGTCGGATTACCTGCCGGATTCAAAGGACCTGATCTCCGATTGGCGCAAGCCCATGTCCTGCGGCAATTTCAACACTGCCACCGGCAAGTGCGGCGGCAAGGGCAGCTAAGATTGGTCCTTTGACCTTGCTGTAATGCTGACGTTCTAGACCACGCTTACCCCTCTTTGTCCTGCAGATCAGAGGGGGGTGAGCCCCACGCACTGGCGCTTGCTGCGCCTTTTGCAATGAGGGGCTGAAATTATGCTACGACTTTTCCTATCAAACCTCTTTCTGGTTTTCGCGCTCGCCGCACCCTCTTTTGCCCAATCTGACCCGCAAGCACTGTTCAATGCGCTTGCAAAGGCGGATTTCAAGCAGGCAGAGCAATTGATCGGCCAATTGGCCGCAACCGGCGATCCGCGCGTGGTGCCTGCCCTGGAAGCCTTCGCGGAAGGCGAACTTTATGCACGCAAAGCCGATAATGCCGTTTTCATCATAAGGCCCGCTGGCGCGACTGTTTCCCTGATCGATCCCTTGAGCGGCGAGGTGGCTGGCGAAGCGCCCAAAGCATCGCTGGCCAAGTTGAAGATCAATAACAATCTGCGCCGCGTCATCCGCTCGGCCCTTGGCGGGCTGACGCTGCTCAGCCCCGATAAGGCCGTGTGTATGGCCGCCGCCGATGCGGTTCTGAAATCCCCCAGCGCTGAGAATTTGGAACTGGTGGAGGTCGCGCTTGCCAAGGAAACCGATGGGCAGGTGAGAAGGCGCATGGAAGAGGCACGCGCTGCTTCCATCCTGATTTCCGAGCGCTCGGTGGACGAGAAGCGTCAGGCGATTTCCACCATTGCCAATCTTGGCGGTCGCGATGGCATCAGCATCCTCATGTCGGTTTCTTCCTCCATTGATGCCAGCCTGAAGCCGGATCTGGACAAGGCGATTTCCGCCATTGAAACCAATCTGAACTTCTGGGAAATCGGCCAGAATGTCTGGTACGGCATGTCGCTCGGTTCCGTGCTGCTGCTCGCCGCCATCGGCCTTGCCATCACCTTTGGTGTCATGGGTATTATCAATATGGCGCATGGCGAAATGGTCATGCTCGGTGCTTACTCAACCTTTATGGTGCAGGAGACGATCCGCAGCCACGCACCGCACCTGTTCGATTGGTCGCTGGCGATTGCGCTTCCCGTTGCCTTTCTCGTTACCGGTGCTGTCGGTCTCGTCATCGAGCGCGGCGTTATCCGCTTTCTCTATGGTCGCCCGCTGGAAACGCTGCTGGCCACCTGGGGCGTTTCACTCATCCTCCAGCAATTGGTGCGCTCCATCTTTGGACCGACGAACCAAGAGGTTGGAAACCCGTCCTGGATGTCCGGTGCCTTTGCGCTGGGCGGCTTGCAAATCACCTGGAACCGCCTCTGGATCGTTGCCTTTTCGCTTTCGATCTTTGTTGGACTCCTGATCCTGATGAAACGTTCCGCCTTCGGCCTGCAAATGCGGGCAGTGACGCAGAACCGGCGCATGGCCTCTTCCATGGGCATTCGCACTCCCTGGGTCGATGCCTTCACTTTCGCGCTCGGGTCTGGCATTGCCGGTATCGCCGGAGTGGCGCTCAGCCAGATCGACAACGTGTCTCCGAACCTCGGTCAGTCCTACATTATCGATAGCTTCATGGTCGTGGTCTTCGGCGGCGTCGGTAATCTCTGGGGCACACTGGTGGGCGCCCTGTCACTCGGCATTCTCAACAAGTTCCTGGAGCCCTGGACCGGTGCCGTGCTCGGCAAGATCCTCGTGCTCGTTCTCATCATCCTCTTCATCCAGAAGAAACCGCGCGGCCTGTTCGCGCTCAAGGGAAGGGCGGTGGAAGCATGATTTCCAGCTTCATTCTGCGCGCTCTGGAAGGCCGCATTCTCGTTACTGTCGCCATCATCCTTGCTGTGGCGGTGGCTGTTCCAGCCAGCAACCTGCTGCTGCCGCCGGAAAGCGCACTCCATGTTCCAACCTATGCCATGTCACTGATGGGCAAGTATCTTTGCTATGCGCTGCTGGCGCTGGCGCTCGATCTCGTCTGGGGCTATTGCGGCATTCTTTCGCTTGGTCATGGCGCGTTCTTTGCCCTCGGCGGCTATGCCATGGGCATGTATCTCATGCGACAGATCGGTTCCCGCGGTGTCTATGGCGATCCTCTGCTGCCGGATTTCATGGTGTTCCTGAACTGGAAGGAACTCCCGTGGTTCTGGCATGGCTTCGATATGTTCTGGTTCGCTTGCCTCATGGTGCTGGTGGTGCCGGGCCTGCTGGCCTTCGTCTTCGGTTGGTTTGCCTTCCGATCCCGTGTCAACGGCGTCTATCTTTCCATCATCACGCAGGCCATGACCTATGCGCTGATGCTCGCTTTCTTCCGCAACGATATGGGCTTTGGCGGCAATAACGGCCTGACGGATTACAAGGATATTCTGGGCTTTTCCGTGCAGGCGGATGGCACGCGTGCTGTTCTTTTCGCCCTCTCGGCCGTGATGCTGTCGCTCTGCCTCGTGCTGGCCTCGGCCATTACCCGCTCCAAGTTCGGCAAGGTGCTGGTGGGCGTGCGCGATGCGGAAAGCCGGGTGCGCTTTCTTGGCTTCCGGGTGGAAAACATCAAGCTCTTCACCTTCGTCACCTCCGCCATGATGGCTGGCATTGCTGGTGCGCTTTTCGTGCCGCAGGTCGGCATCATCAATCCGGGTGAATTCGCGCCTGCCAATTCCATCGAAGTCGTGGTGTGGACGGCGGTTGGCGGTCGCGGCACCCTGATCGGCCCGATCATCGGCGCTGTGCTGGTGAATGGCGGCAAGAGCTTCTTCACCGGGGCTTTCCCGGAATTCTGGCTCTATGCGCTGGGCGCTCTCTTCATCTTCGTTACGCTCTTTTTGCCCAAGGGCATTGTCGGCACGGTGCAACAGCGGCATGCGCACCGTAAGGCGTTGAAGGCTTCGGTTCGTGGCGAAGCCGGGCAGAATGACGATCAACCGGCATCACGCATTCAGGCGGCGGAGTGAAATCATGGATATCACCGACAGCAAATCCAAGTCGCTGCTTTACCTCGATGGCGTATCCGTCTCCTTCGACGGCTTCAAGGCGCTGAATTCCCTGTCTTTTGTTGTGGAGCCGGGGGAGCTGCGTGCCATCATCGGCCCGAACGGGGCTGGCAAAACGACGATGATGGACATCATCACCGGCAAGACCAGGCCCGACAGTGGCACGGTTCTGTTTGAAGACACGATAGATCTGACGAAACGGGATGAGGCAGACATTGCCCAACTCGGCATCGGGCGGAAGTTCCAGAAGCCGACCGTGTTCGAAAGCCATACGGTGTGGGATAATCTGGAGCTGGCGCTGAACCGCAAGCGGGGTGTCTTTGCCACGCTTTTCTATCGTCTTTCGGGTGAGGACCGTGACCGGATCGAGGAAATCCTCACCACTATTCGCCTCACGCATCGGCGCGACGAACTGGCAGCCAACCTTTCGCACGGCCAGAAGCAATGGCTGGAAATCGGCATGCTGCTGGCGCAGGAGCCGAAGCTTTTGCTGGTGGATGAGCCGGTGGCGGGCATGACCGATGCCGAAACCGCCGAGACTGCCATTCTGCTGCGCGAAATCGCCAAGAGCCGTTCGGTGGTCGTGGTGGAGCACGATATGGGCTTCATCCGCGATCTGGGCGTGAAGGTCACGTGTCTGGCGGAAGGTTCGGTGCTTGCCGAAGGATCAATCGATTTCGTGTCGAGTGATCCGAAGGTTATTGAGAATTATCTGGGGCGGTGAGGGCACCATGCTGACAGTCGATAACATCAATCTCCACTATGGCGCAGCCCAGGCCTTGCGCGGCGTTTCCATCGAAGCGCCCATGGGCAAGATCACCTGCGTTCTTGGCCGCAACGGGGTCGGCAAAAGCTCGCTTTTGCGCGCTATCACCGGGCAACAGCCCATCAGCGGCGGCGCGATTGCCTTCAATGGCGAAAGCCTGGAAGGTCTTGCCCCCTACCATCGCGCCAGCCGAGGCATTGGTTATGTGCCGCAAGGGCGCGAAATCTTTCCGCTGTTGACGGTGAAGGAAAATCTGGAAACGGGCTTTGCGCCGCTGCCGCGCAAGGAGCGCTTCATCCCTGACGACATTTTCAGCCTGTTTCCCGTGCTCAGTTCCATGCTCGCACGGCGAGGTGGAGATCTGTCCGGCGGACAGCAACAACAACTTGCAATTGGCCGCGCCATGGTAACACGGCCTAGAGTACTTGTTCTGGATGAACCGACAGAAGGTATTCAGCCATCTATTATTAAGGATATTGGCAGAGCCATTCGATATCTGCGCGATTCAACGGGGATGGCGATCCTTCTGGTCGAACAATATCTCGACTTCTGCCGGGAACTGGCGGATCATGTTTACATCATGGATCGGGGCGAGATCGTTCATCAGGGGGCCGCAGAAACACTGGATACGCCGGAGGCACGCCGACATCTGACAGTGTAACGCATTTTGCATGGCTGCCTCCCGGGAGCGGGGTTTATAAGGTTTATCTAATGTGATAGTCGGAGCGCGGTTTTCATCCATCGCATGTCCCCTTTCCACGCACTCTTCTTCGCGAGGCGCTTGATGGCATTTGGAATTCGCTCTGGTTCGCTCGTTCGCGCTCTTGCCCGTGTTGCTGCGGCTGGAGCATTTTTATTGGGCGCGAGTGTTGTGGCCGAGGCTGCCGGTTGCGGCACGCCGGTTCAGCCGGGCTATCATGAAATGTCGCTGGAGGTTGGCGGCGTGCTCCGTTACGGCCTGGCGTTCATTCCGCAAGGCTATACCGGCCATGACAAGCTGCCTGTGGTGTTCGATTTCCACGGCAGTAACAGCAATCCGCGCGGACAGATGGTGCGCAGCTCCTGGGATAAGGTGGCGGCGAAGAATGGCTTCATCATTTTCGCTCCGCAGGGCAGCCTTTCCGGCAATACGTCCGGCACCTATGCCTGGAATGTTCCGGGCGTGACTTTTCGCGAAGGTGGGCTGGATGAGGTTGCCTATATCAAGGCAGCGGTGGAACGTGTGAAGCAGGAATATTGCGTCGATCCCGCGCAGATTTACGCCTCCGGCTATTCCGGCGGCGGGCGCATGCTGTCTGCCTATCTCTGTTCCGGCGCGGGGGATTTCAGCGCTGCCGGTTTCGTCAATTCCCTGCGTGTCGGCCTTCCGGTAGAGAACGCTGAAGGCAAATGGGGGCCGGACCCTGCCACCTGCGCGCCTGCCAAGCCGATCTCCATCATGGCCTTTGCGGGCGTGAGGGACGAGCAGAACCCTTATTCCGGCGGCGGCAAGCCTTACTGGCAATATGGCTTCAAGACCGCTCTTCAGCGCTGGATGGAGCTGGATGGCTGCAAGCCCGGTGGCAAGCCGGACACCATTGACGGCGTAACCTACAGCCTTTTCGATACCTGCCAGAAGGGCGCGCGCATTGCGACCTATGAATTCGAAAACGGCACGCATGACTGGCCAAAGCCGAGCGCCAAGGCCAATGTGATTGCGGCAGCCACTGACGGCCAGGCCGCCGGTGTGGTTAAGGTTTCATCGGTCAAGAAGCCAAGCTTCGATCCAAATGTTGATCCGGCCTACCGGATGTGGGACTTCTTCCGTAAAGCCGATAGTACAGATGTCGTCGCAACTGCCCAACCTTCCGCCCCCAAGGCCAAGGTTCAGGCGGTGGGTTGTGCGGCGGATGGAGTTTCGGCCATGACCAATGCCGAGGGAATGACGTGCAGCAACAGCCAGCCGGTGGAGCAGCGCCGCAGCGCGCTCGGGGTAAAGGGCGCCTTGTAACCAAGCAACTGGCGGGCCGAACAAGGCTCGCCACCCTCTATCAGGAAGGTTGCGGCAAGATTCGTCTGCCGGAAACCTTCGACAATTCCCTCGAAGCCATTCTCATCAACAGTTCCGGCGGCTTGACCGGCGGTGATCGGCTGGAATGGTCTTTGTGCGCCGGACCGGGCACGGATGTGACCGTGACCACACAGGCCAATGAGAAGATTTACAAGGCTTCTGCCGATACGGCCCTTCTGAAAAGTGAAATAGAGGCCGGGGAGGGTAGCCGTGTGGCCTGGCTGCCGCAGGAAAGCATCCTGTTCGACCGCGCGTCTCTCACCCGCGAACTTCATGTCGATCTGGCCCCAAGTGCTGAATTTCTCGCTGTTGAGGCCGTGATCCTCGGTCGCACAGCAAGGGGGGAGCGCACTGAACAGGGCTTCTTTCGGGATCGTTGGCGTGTGCGCCGTGGGGGCAAGCTCATTCATGCGGAAGAGGTGCGGATGGAGGGCGAGATTGCTTCGCTTGGCCAGCAATCCGCCGTGCTTTCGGGTAAGGTTGCCTTCGCCACCGTGCTCTACACAGGCCCGCATCTGGAAGCCTATCTGCCGCGACTTCAGCCAGTTCTCGACCAAGGTTATGCAGGCGCAAGCCTGTGGAAGGATAAGCTTGTTATCCGGGCCGCGGCTGAGGATGGTTTTGCGCTGCGAAAACTTCTGGTTCCGGTCATTTCGCTCTTGCGAAAAGACGCAAACGTGCCGAAAGTCTGGAACATCTGAGCGATAAAAATCGGGGAACCCATGAACCTCAGTCCAAGAGAAAAAGACAAGCTGCTGATTTCCATGGCCGCCATGGTGGCCCGCCGCCGCCTGGAGCGCGGCGTGAAGCTGAATTACCCGGAAGCCATTGCACTGATTACCGATTTCGTGGTCGAAGGCGCGCGCGACGGCCGCGCCGTGCCAGACCTCATGGAAGCGGGTGCTCATGTGATTACCCGCGATCAGGTGATGGAAGGCGTAGCGGAGATGATCCACGATGTGCAGGTGGAAGCAACCTTTCCCGATGGCACCAAGCTGGTGACTGTTCACGAGCCGATCCGGTAACGCCATGCTCCAGCTTCGACCCAATTGCGAATGCTGCGATCGCGATCTTGCCCCGGATAGCCGAGAGGCGATGATTTGCAGTTTTGAATGCACCTTTTGCGCCGATTGTGTGGAAAGCCGCCTGAAAGGGGCGTGCCCGAACTGCGGCGGTGAATTGGTGCGGCGGCCTGTGCGCCCGGCGGGGAAACTTGCCAATAATCCAGCATCCACCGTGCGTGTCCTCAAGGCTGAAGGCTGTGTGGATATGAGCGCTGCCTGAAAGAGAGGGGAAGATATTATGATCCCAGGAGAAATTATTGCCGCGAAGGGCGATATCGAACTCAATGCAGGCCAGCCGACGGTGACGATCACGGTTGCCAACACGGGTGATCGCCCGGTGCAGGTGGGTAGCCACTATCATTTCTATGAGGCCAATGCGGGGCTGTCTTTCGAACGCGAAAAGGCACGCGGCATGCGGCTGGATATTCCGGCGGGAACGGCGGTGCGATTTGAGCCCGGCCAGACGCGGGAAGTGACACTGATTGCGCTTTCCGGCAAGCGTGAGGTCTATGGTTTTCGTCAGAAGATCATGGGCGCTCTGTGAGGAGGCGGTTCAGATGGGGAGGCGCACAATGAAAATACTCCTTGCCGTCATGCTGTGCGGCTGCGTGCTGTTGCAGGATGGGCCTTCCTCTGCGGAAGAAAAGCCGCAATTCGACTGCGGCAACAAGGAAACGCAGATGGAAATGAACGCCTGCGCCCAGGAAGAATATGATGCGGCGGACAAGGTGCTCAACGATCAATGGAAGCTGACGCGCAAGGCCATGGCCGATTGGGACAAGGAGCTGGAAGAAGACCAGCGCGGCGCGGAAACAGCGTTGTTGCAAGCTCAACGCGCCTGGATCACCTATCGGGATAACCAGTGCATAGCGGAAGGCTTTCAGGCCCGTGGTGGCACGCTGGAAACCATGCTGAATATTGTCTGCCTGACGCGCATGACGAAGAACCGCACGCAGGAACTCAAAGATCTCGCCGAGCCACTCGGTCAATAACAAACCTCGGGTGGAGCAGGCGCGAGGGGCGTCGCTTCATCCATGCATGATGGAGCAAAAGAGCCCATGCCTTACAAGATGTCCCGTGCTGCCTATGCCAGCATGTTCGGCCCCACAGTGGGCGACAAGGTTCGCCTTGCCGATACCGAACTCTTCATCGAGGTGGAGAAGGATTTTACCACCTATGGCGAAGAGGTGAAATTCGGCGGCGGCAAGGTTATCCGCGATGGCATGGGTCAGAGCCAGGTGAGCCGCGAGGACGGCGCTGTCGATACGGTTATCACCAATGTCGTGATTGTCGATCATACAGGCATTGTGAAGGCTGATATTGGCCTGAAAGACGGGCGCATTGTCGCAATTGGCAAGGCAGGCAACCCGGATACGCAGCCGGGCGTCAACATCATCGTCGGCCCCGGCACGGAAGCGATTGCGGGTGAGGGCAAGATCGTCACCGCTGGCGGCATGGATGCACACATCCACTTCATCTGCCCGCAGCAGATTGAAGAAGCTTTGATGAGCGGTCTCACTTGCATGCTGGGCGGCGGAACCGGCCCGGCGCATGGCACGCTCGCCACCACCTGCACGCCGGGGCCCTGGCATATTGCCCGCATGATCGAGGCGGCGGATGCCTTTCCCATGAACCTGGCTTTTGCCGGCAAGGGCAATGCATCGCTGCCGAAGGCACTTGAGGAAATGGTTCTGGGCGGCGCGACGTCACTCAAGTTGCACGAGGATTGGGGCACCACGCCCGGCGCTATCGATTGCTGCCTCTCGGTTGCCGATGACTATGACGTGCAGGTGATGATCCACACCGATACGCTCAACGAATCGGGCTTCGTGGAAGATACGGTCGGTGCCATCAAGGGCCGCACCATTCACGCCTTCCATACGGAAGGGGCGGGTGGTGGCCACGCGCCGGATATCATCAAGATCTGCGGCGAGTTGAACGTTATTCCGTCGTCCACCAACCCGACAAGGCCTTACACGATCAATACGCTTGCCGAGCATCTGGACATGCTGATGGTCTGCCATCATCTGTCGCCCTCCATTCCGGAAGACATTGCCTTTGCCGAAAGCCGCATCCGCAAGGAAACCATTGCGGCGGAAGACATTCTGCACGATATCGGCGCGTTTTCGATTATTTCATCGGATAGTCAGGCCATGGGTCGCGTCGGTGAGGTGATTATCCGCACCTGGCAGACGGCGGACAAAATGAAGCGCCAGCGCGGCGCTCTGCCGCAGGAAACCGGCGACAACGATAACTTTCGCGTTCGCCGCTATGTCGCGAAATACACGATCAACCCGGCGATTGCGCATGGTGTCTCCCATGAGGTCGGCTCCATCGAAGTGGGCAAGCGCGCCGATCTGGTGATCTGGAACCCGGCCTTCTTCGGGGTTAAGCCGGATATGGTGCTGATGGGTGGCGTGATTGCTGCAGCGCCGATGGGTGATCCGAATGCATCGATCCCAACGCCGCAGCCGGTGCATTATCGCCCGATGTTTGGCGCCTACGGCAAGGCTCGCACAAACTCCTCCGTCACCTTCGTTTCTCAGGCGGCTCTGGACAATGGTCTTGCCAATCGCCTTGGCGTTGCCAAGCAATTGGTTGCGGTGAAGAACACGCGGGGCGGCATTTCCAAGAAATCCATGATCCTCAACGATCTTACTCCGAAGATCGAGGTGGACCCGGAAACCTATGAAGTGCGTGCCGATGGTGAATTGCTGACCTGCGAGCCAGCAACGGTTCTGCCCATGGCACAGCGCTACTTCCTGTTTTGATCTTCTGAGAGTTTCATACAATGCAGCATGTTCATTCCTATCGTCCCGCTGGCGAAGTCACCGATCCGCCAATCGATACTGTCACGCTACCGCACGATCTGCGCCATCTGCGACGCAAGCTTCTGCACCTTTCCAATGGCGATATGGTGATGCTGGATCTGAAGGAAGCGGTGCTGTTCCACGATGGTGACCGGCTGGTGCTGGATAATGGCGACACCGTGGAAGTGAAGGCGGCGGCGGAAAAGCTGTTCGAGGTAAAAGCGCGTGATACGCTGCATCTGATCGAACTGGCATGGCATCTGGGCAACCGCCACCTTTCAGCTCAGATCGAGGAACGCCGCATTCTCATTCTGCGCGATCATGTGATCCGCTCGATGCTGCAAGGACTGGGTGCAACAGTGACGGAAGTGGAAGAACCCTTCCAGCCTGCGCGCGGGGCCTATCACAGCCACGGTCATTCCCATGATCACGGCCATAACCACGGGCATGGCCACGATCATCATCACCACGGCCATCATCACGATTGATCGGTGATGCAGAGCGCTTCCAGCACGCAAAGCCTGCTGCGCCTCATGGCATGGCTTTCCCCTGCCTTTCCGGTGGGGGGCTTTGCCTATTCCTCCGGTCTGGAGCGGGCGGTTCATGACCGGCTGGTGACGGATGCGCACACTTTAAAAGCTTGGCTTTCGACGCTTCTCTGCCACGGTACTTTGTGGAACGATGCGGTTCTTCTGTGCGCGGCAATGTGTGCCAGTGAAAATGAGAGCGATCTTGCGGAGCTTTGCGAATTGGCGCTGGCACTTGCCGGCTCTGCGGAGCGGCATCAGGAAACGCTGCTTCTCGGCAAGGCATTCATCGCCGCCGCGCAAGCCTGGCCGTCGCATGTTTTTGCGCTTTTGCCGAGAGATTGCGCTTATCCGGTTGCTGTGGGTGCGGTCGCTGCGGCGCATGGAATTGTAGCGGAGGGGGCCGTTGCTGGCTTTCTTCATGCAGGACTGTCGCAAGGTGTTTCGGCAGGCATAAGATTAGGCGTGGCCGGACAGCAGGATGGCGTGCGCATTTTGGCGGAGCTTGAGCCTAGGCTGGCGGCTGTCGCAGCTAAGGCTGCCGCCTCAGATCTCGATGATCTGGGCACGGCAGCCGTGCAGGCGGATATTGCCTCGTTTCGCCATGAAACGCAGGTCTCGCGCCTGTTTCGGTCATGAATCACGTTAGGGGACGACAATGAAATCGACGAATGGACCATTGCGTGTCGGCATTGGTGGCCCGGTCGGGTCCGGCAAGACGGCGCTGACGGAAAAGCTCTGCAAGGCCATGCGCGAGCACTATTCCGTGGCGGTGGTGACCAATGATATCTACACCAAGGAAGATGCCGAGGCGCTGGTGCGGATGCAGGCTTTGTCTTCCGACCGCATTGTTGGTGTGGAAACGGGCGGCTGCCCGCACACGGCCATTCGCGAGGATGCGACGATCAATCTGCAGGCGATTGCCGGGTTGAACGAGCGTTTTCCCGATCTCGATGTCATCTTCATCGAATCCGGTGGCGATAATCTGGCCGCGACCTTCTCGCCGGATCTGGCGGATATCACCATTTACGTGATTTCCACCTGCCAGGGTGAGGAAATCCCGCGCAAGGGCGGGCCGGGTATCACCCGCTCCGATCTTCTGGTCATCAACAAGAAGGATCTGGCTCCCTATGTCGGTGCCGATCTCGATGTGATGGACCGCGATGCAGCCCGTATGCGTGACGCCAAGCCCTTTGTATTTACGGATCTAAAGCGGGGCGAGGGCGTGGACCACATTGTTCGTTTCCTTGAAACGCATGGAGGGCTTGCCGCATGAATGCAACCAGGCGCTTTGGTCCCTATGACGTAACGATCCTCATCGATGGTGTGTACAAGGCACCGAAGGAGCATCTGCATCACGCGGCACGCCTGGACAAGCGTGATGCGGCGGTGGCGGCTTGCGACACCCCGACCATCGATATGGATGTGAATTTCTTTGTCCTTTCCGTGCCCGACGGGATCATGCTGGTGGATGCAGGCACCGGGCCCTATTGGGGGCCGGAGCTTGGGCTTGGTCGTGCGGCACTGAAAGCGGCAGGAATCTCGCGCAGCGATGTGAAGCGTGTTCTTGTGACCCACTTGCACGGCGATCATGCGCTTGGATTGTTTGGAGACGAGGGACGCTATTTTCCGGACGCGGAAATCGTAGTGCCGGAGGCAGACCTTGCCTTTTTCACCAGGACTGAACTGAAGGAAACGGTGCCCGCCAATCGGCGCGGTGGGTTTGATATCGCCGCCCGGCTTCTCGAGGTTTACGCAGATCGTGTCACCCCTGTTGCAGAGGGGCCGGTTCTGCCGGGAATAGAGTTGGTTTCAATGCCCGGTCACACACCCGGCCATTCCGGTTATCTGATCGGCGAAGCCAACGATAAGCTTGTCATCTGGGGAGACCTGGTGCACGCTCCCTCAATGCAGCTGGACGACCCGGATTTCTGCTTCATCTATGATGCCGATGCGGCTTTGGGCGCTGAGAGCAGGCGACGCATTTTCGCCCGTGCGTTTGAGGAAGGCTGGGTGGCATCCGGCGGTCACGTATCAGGTTTTGTGCGAGTGGAACGGACAGGCGAGAGCTGGCAGTTCATCCCGGCGTGACCTGAAAAAAAAGCCGGAGCGATTGTCCGGCCTTTATTGTCCATCACATCTCTCTTAACGCTTTCACGTCGCTGATCTGGATCACCCGCCCGCGCACGCTGACGCCCGCGCGCTTGAGGGAAGAGAAGGCGCGGGAGAGCGCTTCCGGTGCAAGGCCCAGCATGCCCGCCAGCAAATTCTTCTGGAAGGGAAGGCGAATGGAGGCGGAGCCGGAATCAACCGGGCAGCGTTCAAGAAGGTAATCGGCCACCCGTTGTGGTGCCGTATGCAGGCGGTCGTTCACCAAGGTTTCGGTGGTGACGATCAGATGCTCGGAAAGTGCGGCAATCATCGCCTTGGCAACAGTCGGATCGCGCTCGGCAAGGTCACGAACATCCTTGGCGTCCAGTCTTGCAAGGCTCACATTCTCGGCCGCCTGCGCGCTGTAGGGGTAGTGTGTGCCGCCAAAAACCAGGCATTCGGCAAAGACTTCACCCGGGGTGCAGATGCGGAAATCCGCCTGTCGGCCATCCTTGCCCATCCGGTAGAGGCGGGCATAGCCTGCGAGCAGGCAATAGATCGCAGTGGCAGATTCGCCTTCCCGAAAAATGATGGAGCGTGCTGGCAGAGATATGATCTGCGCGCTGTCCAGCAGGCTCTCCAAAGCCGCCGGAGACAGGTGCTTCATGAATGACGTTTTTGCGAGCAGATTGCGCTCGCGGTTGTTTGCCCTATTGCTTCTATCCAGCATCTCCCGACTCCCCATCATTCGGCTGACCTGAAAAACCCAAATGTCATGATCGTGAACTAACATGACGAATGCGTGTCCGGATTGATCGATGTCAATCCGGACACTCTAGATGAGTAAAATAGGACGCTACTACTCTGCGGCGAGTGGGGGAAGCCTGAGGACGTTGTTTGACCCGGCTATACCGTTGTTCTTTTCGGTTTTCTCAGGCGTTTCCGCCCTGATCTGTTCGAGGCGTGTCTCAAGCTCGGACAGTTTCTGCTGTGTCTGTCGCGTTGCGCGGCTGAGTTCCTCCTCGGTCAGGATAGCCTCTTCCTCTTCCTTCTTGCCCACATAACGGCTGAAAATGCGGGCGAGCAGGCCTGAGAGATCGTCCATGATGAGGAAGAAGGCCGGCACCACGACCAGGCTGAGGACCGTGGAGACGATAATGCCGCCAATCACGGCAATGGCCATGGGCGCACGGAAGGAGCCGCCTTCTCCGACACCGAGTGCCGAAGGCAGCATGCCTGCCGACATGGCTATAGAGGTCATGATGATCGGGCGGGCACGCTTGCGGCCAGCTTCCACCATGGCATGAAGCCTGTCCAGACCATGGCGGCGCATTTCGATGGCGAAATCCACCAGCAGGATCGCGTTTTTGGTGACGATCCCCATCAGCATAAGGATACCGATGAGGACGGGCATGGAGAGCGCGTTATTGGTGAGGATGAGGCCCACGGCCACACCGCCAATCGCAAGCGGCAGGGAGAACAGGATGGTGAAGGGCTGGATGACATCCTTGAACAGAAGGATCAGCACCACCAGCACAAGCAGCAGGCCAAGCAGCATGGCATTGGCAAAGCCCTCAACCATTTCCGCCTGAACCTTGGCATCGCCGCTTTCCGCCAGACGAACGGTCGGCGGCAGTTCTGTTTCATCCACGATACGCTTGAATTCAGCCGTGGCGGTATCAAGCGCCACGCCCTGAGGCAGATCTGAACCGATGGAGACAACACGGCTGCGATCATTGCGCTTGATGGAACTCGGGCCTTCCGAGTAATCCACATCGGCAACGGCGGAGAGGGGAACGATCTGGCCGTTTGCCGTCTTCAGCTTCAGATCGCGGATCGCCTGAAGATCCCGACGCACATCCAGCGATGCCTGAACACGAATGGGAATGAGACGGTTATCCAGCGAAATCTTGGGCAGCGCCGCATCCACATCGCCAATCGTGGCAACGCGCACCGTCTCGGAAATCTGTTGCGCGGTGATGCCAAGTCGAGCCGCTTCATCCTTGCGCGGACGAATTTGCAGCTCGGGACGGGGCAGGGCGCCTTCCGAAGACACATTGGCGAGAATGGTAGAGGCGCGAAGACTGCTTTCCAGCTTTGCCACGGCATCGTCCAGTTCCTCGCCATTGCTGGCAAGGAAGTTGAAGGCGAGTTCGCGTTCTCCACGGTCGTTCAACTTGGTAACACGAACATCCGGCAAGGCGTGAAGCTTGGAAAAGATCTGCTTTTCGATCTCCCATTGCGGGATTGTGCGCCCTTTTTCCTCGACCTTGGGCAGATAGGGGCCGATGAGCGGGATACTGCCGAAGCCCTTGTTGACGATGGTCTTTAAAAGCGAGTGATCGATCTTGCCGAGCAGGACATTGATTGTGGCGCGGCGCAGTTCCAGGTCTCCCTTTGGCGAGGCGCCGCCAAGCACGAAGACGTTCTGCACACCTTCCACGGTTCTGATGATCTCATAGGCTTTCGAGGTCGTCGCCTCGGTTTCGGCAAGGCTCGCATTCGGCGGAAGTTCAAGCGATATGGTGATACGCGAGCTGTCTTCCGGCGGCAGGAAGCTGCCGGGCACCTTGGAGAGAAGGAAGAGCGATCCGGCCAGGAAAAGGATCGCGCCGAAAAGCGTGGCATAGCGCATGGAGACCCGGCGCGTCGTGGCGGTCACAAGCCCGGTATAGGCCTTCATCAGCCTGCCATCGTTGTCGTGATGGTCATCCATCGCGTCTTCGGCGCGCATCAGATAGGCGGCCATCAGCGGCGTGATGAGGCGTGCGACCAAGAGCGAGAAGAAGACCGAGAACGCAACGGTCAGGCCAAACTGGATGAAGTATTGCCCGGCGATGCCCGGCATGAAGGAGACCGGCACGAAAACGGCGATAATGGTGAAGCTGGTGGCGATCACGGCGAGGCCGATTTCGTCCGCCGCCTCCAGGGCTGCCTTGTAGGGTGTTTTGCCCATCTTGATGTGACGGGCAATATTTTCCACCTCGACAATCGCGTCATCCACGAGAATGCCGGTGGCGAGAGTGAGCGCCAGGAAGCTGACGAGGTTCAGCGAAAAGCCCAGCAGGTCCATCACCAGGAAGGTGGGGATGACCGAAAGCGGCAGTGCCACGGCAGAGATCAGCGTTGCCCGCCAGTTGCGCAGGAACAGCATGACCACGATGACGGCAAGGATTGCGCCTTCGATCAAGGTATGGATAGCGGCTTCGTAATTGCCATAGGTGAAATAGACGCTGTCATCCACCATGGTGATGGAGACATCCTGGTGCTGCTGGCGGATTATGTCCAGCTGCTCGGCCACGGTCTGGGCGACGGACACTTCACTGGCACCCTTGGCACGGAAGACGGCGAAGGTGACCGTGGGCTGACCGTTGAAGCGCGCGAAGGATTTCGGCTCCTCATATGTATCGGTTATCGTCGCGAGATCCGACAGCTTGACGAAGCGGCCGTTCGAGAGCGCGATTGTGGTGTTGGCGAGGTCAGACACCCGCCTTGCATCGCCCAGGGTGCGGATGGTCTGCTCGTTGCCAGCAACCTGGCCACGGCCGGAGCCCAGATCGACATTGCTGCCGCGCAGCTGGTTGTTCACTTCAGAGGCGGTGATGCCATAGGAATTCAGCTTTGCCGCATCCAGCGCCACTTTCACTTCCCGGTCCGCCCCGCCGTAGCGATCGATCCGGCCAATGCCCGGCTGGCCCTGGAGCGCCCGCTTGATGGTATCATCCACAAACCATGACAACTCCTCCAGTGTCATGTTGGGAGAGGTGACGGAAAAGCTTTGAATGGCTTGCCCTTCCACATCGATCTTGGTGACGATGGGAGCTTCGGCAGAGGCCGGGAGGTTCGAGCGGATGCGGTCGATTGCATCCTTCGTTTCCTGCACCGCCTCGTCCGTCGGCTTCTCAATGCGGAAGAGCACGGCTGTGGTGGAGAGGCCGTCGGTGACCGTGGAGGTGATCTCATCGACGCCGCTGATGGCAGCAACCGCGTCTTCGATCTCCTTGGTCACCTGCATTTCCAGTTCGCTCGGCGAAGCACCGCTCTGTACGACAGAAATGGAGACAACAGGGACATCAATATTGGGGAAGCGCGTGATGGGCAGCTTGTTGAAGGACTGGATGCCCATGATTAACAAGAGCGCGAAGATCAGCAGCGGTGCGATGGGATTTCTGATGGACCAGGCGGAAAAGTTCATCGATCAGGTTCCCATCAATTCGAAGCGTCGGTTTCGACAGGAACCGGCCTGATGTGGTCACCGTTTCGCACGAAGGCACCGGCTTTTGCGACCACCTCATCGCCAGCGCTCAATCCGCTCAGAATCTGCACCATGCCTGCGTCCTGAATTCCGGTTTCCACCGCCACCTGTTTCACGATGTTGTTTTCCACCTTGCGGGCAAAGGAGCCCTTTCGGTCGCTGGTCACCGCCGATTGAGGCAGCGCCAGTCCGCGGGTTTCCTCCACAATGATCTCGGCGCTGGCATACATGCCGGGCCGGGCACCGCTATCCTCGTCCACCACAATGTGAACTGCGCCGAGGCGTGTGGTTTGATCCACCACGGGACCCACGAGCCGCACCGTGCCTGCAAGCGCCTTCGTGGTGCCGGCAATCGTCACGCTGGCTTTCATACCCTGCGAAATGCGTCCGATCATGCCCTCAGGCACATCGGCAACCAGTTCGATTTCGCCGTCCCGGATCATGTTGAACAGCGGCTGACCGGCGCCGGATGCAATAGCGCCAACCTTGGCATCGCGTCTGGAGATGACGCCATCGAGCGGAGCCTTCACATCCGTGCGCTCCAGACGGAGGTTGATGTCGTCGATCTGTGTCTGCACCACTTTCACATCGGCTTCGCCCACATTCACGGCCTGCTTTGCCGCATTGAGTCGGGCAAGTGCAGCCTGTGCCGTTGCGGCCGTTTGCTCAACCTGCGCCGTGGAAACGGTGCCGTTCTTGGCAAGGGCTGCCGTGCGGTCGCGCTGGCGGGCGGCATCATCGGCATTGGCCTGTGCCTCGATAACCTGCGCGCGAAACTGCGCCAGACCGGCTTCAGCCTTTGCCTTGTTTGCCTCGAGCTGGCTTTTCTGCAGGAGAAGCGAGTCGCTGTTGAGTTCGGCCAGCACCTGGCCAGCCTTCACCCGGTCGCCAACATCGACGCGCAGTGACTTGATGGAAAGTCCATCCACCAGCGGCTGAACGAACACTTCCTGCACGGGCCGGATCGTTCCGCTGGCGATGATGCTGTCCTTGAGCGGGCGCTCCACCACCTTCGTGACCATGATTGCCGGAAGCCGTTGCTGGTTCTGCTGAGGCGGAACAGGCTCTTGTGCCGCCACGGGCATTGCCAGTGCAGTCGATGCCAAGGCGCCAACCAACAGCGCCCGAATAAGTTCTGCTGTCCCCATCATCCCAGTCTGACCTGTTCCCAATCGTACAAATAAGTTTCTGCTACTATACTGGCCTGCTGCAGGCAGAAAAGATGATGCCTGCCAGTGGCTGCGCGCCGTGCGGCTGTTCAAGCTGCTTCGCGCGTTCAATCGCGTCATAAAGTTTTTGCGTCGGAGCGCCTCACACGCATGAATGCGCAATTGGCTGCTCCTTGCGAATTTTTCCGCGTCAACCGCCTGCATCAGCCTGATGTCAGGTGGGTACGCAAACATCACTGCACAAGATCACCCCGTCAACTAAACGTTGTTGAGACTAGCCGTGTCCTGGTACTTGATCAATCGCAACTCTGTATCAGCTTTCAGTCCTATCTGCGGATAAGAGAAACGCCCGGTAAACACCGGGCGTTGAAAAGCATGATTGCGGAGAGGTTACTGAAGTGCGGCTTTTGTGATGTCGAGCGTATAAGCGCCTGTCGGCTCTTTGGTAATGACAGGATCGGAGCCACCGCCAAGAAGCGTTTTGACTGTTCGCTGATAGTCGGCTTCGTCCAGCGAACCATTGGAATCTGCCGTCAGCTTGGCCACTTCGCTCATCATCCGCTTCTGGTGCTTTTCCGTCTGCGCGCCAGATGCATCGTTTTCAAGGACAATCTCTGCCGCTTCATCCGGGTTCTTTTCGGCGTATTTCCAACCCTTCATGGAAGCGCGGACGAACTTGACCATTTTTTCCTTGAAGGCCGGGTCTTTCAGCTTGTCTTCCAGAACGTAGAGGCCGTCCTCAAGCGTTGCCACACCTTCATCTTCATACTTGAAGGTGACGAGCTGGTCTGGCTTGATCCCCGCGTCGATGACCTGCCAGTATTCGTTATAGGTCATGGTGGAGATGCAGGCCGCCTGCTTCTGCAACAGCGGGTCTACGTTGAAGCCCTGCTTCAAAACCTTCACGCCATCGGCAGAGCCATCGGTCTTGATGCCGAGATGCGCCATCCAGGACAGGAAGGGATATTCATTGCCGAAGAACCAGACACCCAGCGTCTTGCCCTTGAAATCCGCTGGCTTGGTGATGCCGGTCTCTTTCAGACAGGTCAGCATCATGCCGGATTTCTTGAAGGGCTGGGCAATATTGACGAGGGGAACGCCCTTTTCGCGGGTGGCAAGAGCAGATGGCATCCAGTCCACGATCACATCGGCACCACCGCCAGCCAGCACCTGGGGAGGGGCAATGTCCGGACCGCCGGGCTTGATCTCGACGTCCAGACCTTCCTCTTCGTAGAAGCCTTTTTCCTTGGCAACATAGTAGCCGGCGAACTGGGCCTGGGTGACCCATTTCAGCTGGAGTGTTACCTTGTCCGCCGCAGCGGCCTGCATGGCGGTGAGCGAAACGGCTGCCGCAAGGATCAGGGATGCAAGTTTGATTGTCATGTCAGTTCCCTCTTTTGGTTATTATCAACTCCGTCCCCCACGGATGGACGGATGCCAGAAGGTGACGGCCCTTTCCGTGACCGCTACCAAACCGTAAAATACTGAGCCTGCGACTGCCGCGACGGCAATTTCTGCCCACACCATGTCGATATTCGCGCGGCCCACTTCCGTTGAAATGCGAAAGCCCATGCCGACGATCGGGGTGCCGAAGAATTCGGCCACGATAGCGCCGATCAGCGCCAAGGTGGAATTGATCTTGAGCGCGTTGAAAATGAACGGCCATGCGGCGGGCAAGCGCAGCTTGATGAGCGTTTGCCACCAGCTTGCGGCATAGGTGCGCATCAGGTCGCGCTCCATGTGGCTGGCGGCAGCCAGGCCCTGCACCGTGTTTACCAGCATGGGGAAGAAGGTCATGATGACAACAACGGCGACCTTCGACGGCCAGTCGAAGCCGAACCACATGACCATGATCGGCGCAATGCCGACCACCGGCAGCGCCGAGACGAAGTTGCCAATGGGCAGCAAGCCTCTTTGCAGGAAGGGCGAACGGTCGATCAGGATGGCGACAATGAAGCCGAGGCCGCAGCCTGCGACATAGCCGGTGATGACGGATTTCAGGAAGGTCTGCTGGAAATCTGCCCAGAGCACCGGGCCGGATGCAATCAGCTTCGCCCAGATGGCAGAAGGCGCGGGCAGCAGGATCGGCGGGATCCGAAAGCCGAGCACAAGGCATTCCCAGACAGCAAGCAGCGTCAGTCCGAAGATCACGGGCACCGCAATGCCAATGGCTTTCTGCACGCCGGGGTTTGCTGGCCGCTGCCGCACCAGCCACTCGTTCAGGCCCCAGGCAAGCAACCAGATGACGACGGCGGATATCAGATAGGCGTTCATGGCTTTACCCCCATCCGCTTCAGAACCCGCGTGTGGGCAAATCCGATGATGGAAACCAGCACGGCTGCAAGCGCTGCCGCCATGAACAGAGCCGCCCAGATCTGGATCGTCTGGCCGTAATAGGAACCGGAGAGAAGCCGCGCGCCAAGACCCGCCACCGCGCCGGTTGGCAATTCACCGACAATGGCGCCCACCAGCGAGATGGCAATTGCCACTTTGAGCGAGGTGAAGAGATAGGGCATGGAGGCCGGCCAGCGGAGCTTCCAGAAGGTTTGCGATTTACTGGCGCTATAAGTGTGCATGAGATCGAGCAGCAGCACATCCGGGCTGCGCAAGCCCTTCACCATGCCGACCACGATGGGAAAGAAAGACAGATAGGTGGAAATCAGCGCCTTCGGCAGAAGGCCGGAGACGCCGATGGAATTCAGCACCACGATGATCATGGGCGCAATGGCCAGGATCGGGATGGTCTGGCTGGCAATGACCCATGGCATCAGAGACTTGTCCATTGCACGGTTGTGCACAATGGCAATTGCCAGCACGATGCCAAGCACCGTTCCCATTCCAAAGCCCATGAGCGTTGCTGAAAGCGTGATCCAGGCGTGATAGACAAGGCTGCGTTTCGAGGTGATTGGCTTGGCGATGGTGGTATCCCAAAGCTCGGCGATGATCTGGTGCGGGGCAGGCAGGACAGGCCGTTCCTGGCTGAAGGTTTGCGGAATGATCTCTCCAAGGCTGATGGTCGTGCCCGCGCGGGCTGCCTGATCGCGCACGAAGGGCGCGTTGAGATAGATGACGGCCAAATGCCAGATGACGAGAATGGCCGCGATCACGGTGAGAACCGGCAGGATGCGGTCGCGAAAAAGGTCAGTGCTCCTCATAGCTATGCCCTGCCTTCAAGCCTTCGCGCACACGGTGGGCGATTTCCAGAAACTCCGGTGTGTCGCGGATTTCCAGAGGCCGCTCGCGCGGAAGCGTGGACTCGATCACATCCGTCACCCGGCCCGGACGCGGGCTCATCACCACGATGCGGGTGGAAAGATAGACCGCTTCAGGAATGGAGTGGGTCACGAAACAGATGGTCTTGTTGGTGCGCTCCCAGAGCTTCAAAAGCTGCTCGTTCAAATGGTCGCGCACGATTTCGTCCAGCGCGCCGAAGGGCTCGTCCATCAGAAGAAGATCAGCATCGAAGGCAAGCGCACGGGCAATGGAGGCGCGCTGCTGCATGCCGCCGGAAAGCTGCCAGGGAAATTTCTTGCCAAAGCCAGCAAGGTTCACAAGATCCAGCGTGCGCTCCACGCGCTCTTTCTGCTCGGCCGCGCTATAGCCCATGATTTCCAAGGGAAGTGCGATATTCTTCTCAATGGTGCGCCAGGGATAAAGGGCAGCCGCCTGGAACACATAGCCATAGGCGCGTGCCTGCCGCGCCTTTTCCGGTGTCATGCCATTGATTTCGATTGTGCCGCTGGTGTGCTTTTCCAGATCGGCAATCACGCGCAGAAATGTCGTCTTGCCGCAGCCGGATGGCCCGATGAAGGAGACGAAATCGCCCTTCCGGATATCGAGGTCAACGCCGGTCAGCGCGTGAACCGGACCGTCATTGGTTTCAAAGGTGAGGCCAAGATTGCGGGCAGATACGACGGAAGAAACATCGTTCATCGCAAGGCCTCACATGCAAAGGGACAGATAGTATGTGGCATGATCTCTGCTATCTTCGGTTTGAGTATTCAAGCGTGCAGCCTCTTTGGCTGGCAGGCGAAAAGGACGGGGAGAGACGTCACATGAACCCATCATCAAAACCCACCTGCCGGCTGGTGAAGCCGGGCAATACCTATGACGGCAAGCAGGGGCTGAGTTACTTTGAGGGCATTGCGGCAGAAACCGTGGGGGCAGAAGGCATCTGCATGCATATTCTGACGATGCCACCTGGCGCACGTGCCAAGGCGCATCTGCATGAGAGCCACGAGACCGCGATCTACATGCTCTCCGGCAAGGCGGATACGTGGTATGGCGACAATCTGGAGCATCATGTCGTGGTGAGCGCGGGCGAGCTGTTCTACATCCCCGCAGGCGTGCCGCACCTTCCGGCCAATTCCTTCGATGAACCGGCGACAGCAATCATTGCCCGCACGGATCCCAATGAGCAGGAAAGCGTGGTGCTGCTGCCGGAACTGGATGCTCTGGTGAAGACCTGAACCTCCTGTCATCTCAAAATCCCTTCGCGCTGCCGAAAGGCAACGAACCAGAGCACGAGTGCTGCGAAGATGCCTGTGGGCACAAGCTCCAGCGCCAGGAAAACAATACTGCGGTTGAAGAAGCGGCCAAAGGTCAGAAGCTGCAGAGCGGTGATGCCGAGGAGCGGGCAGACCGCTCCAGCGATTACAAAATGCCACCATTGCTGCCGACCGCGCCGTTTCATGATGAGCAGGCTGACAAGCGCGCATGGGAGCGCCAGCAGAAGGCAGATCGGCATGATGTTTGCCGTCAGCCGCAGGACTTTCAGGACGTGGTCGGGAAAGAGCAGAATGAAAAGCGGTAGGCGACCGTAGAGGACAGCATCCTCTATCTCCATTGTCACCCACATGCCGAGCACGCCGACCAGAACCGCAAGGGTGTAGCCAGCGGTAAAACGCACGCTTCGGTGAAGCCATGTTGAGCCCGCAAGCTGCACCGCTCACACCCCCGTGGCGGGAATGCCCGTACGCTCCACCTTGCGGGGTGCGACCAGCTCCTTCCATGTGGAAAGCGCTTTGTTGACGGCCGTGAAGGGTTCGCGCTTGACGAACTGGCCGTGACCCTCGCGCGTCTTCACCTGATCTTCCTCGATGGCGACATAGCCACGCGTCAACGTAAAGCGCGGCAGGCCGGTCACCTCCTTGCCTTCGAAGACATTGTAATCGATGGAGGATTGCTGGGTCTTGGCAGAAATCGTCTTGGAGCGCTTGGGATCCCAGACCACGAGATCTGCATCGGCCCCAACCAGAACCGCACCCTTCTTAGGATACATGTTGAGGATCTTGGCGATGTTGGTGGAGGTGACGGCGACGAACTCGTTCATGGTCAATCGACCGGTCATTACGCCATAGGTCCACAGCATGGGCATGCGGTCTTCCAAGCCGCCGGTGCCGTTGGGGATCTTGGCGAAATTGCCGACGCCGAAGCGCTTTTGTTCGGTCGTGAAAGCGCAATGGTCCGTTGCCACGCAGGAGAGAGAGCCGGACTGCAAGCCTGCCCAGAGCGAATCCTGATGCTGCTTGTTGCGGAAAGGCGGGCTCATGACGCGGCGGGCTGCGTGATCCCAATCCTTGTTGAAATATTCGCTTTCATCCAGCGTCAGGTGCTGGATCAACGGCTCACCATACACGCGCATGCCTTTCTGGCGCGCGCGGCGAATGGCTTCATGCGCTTGCTCACAGGATGTGTGGACCACGTAGAGTGGAACGCCCGCCATGTCTGCCAGCATGATGGCGCGGTTGGTCGCTTCGCCTTCCACTTCCGGCGGGCGGGAATAGGCGTGGCCTTCCGGCCCATCATTGCCTTCTGCCAGAAGTCTTGCCGTCATGGAGGCAACCACATCGCCGTTTTCCGCATGGACCAGCGGCAGGGCGCCCAGTTCCGCACAGCGCTGGAAGGAGGCGAACATCTCGTCATCATTCACCATCAGTGCGCCCTTATAGGCCATGAAGTGCTTGAAGGTGTTGATGCCCTTCTCCTGAACGATCACTTGCATCTCGTCGAAGATGCGCTCGTTCCAGCCGGTGATTGCCATATGGAAGGAGTAATCGGCCGTGGCGCGGGAGGTCTTGTTGTCCCACATTTGCAGCGCTTCGAGGAGCGATTGATCGGGTGCGGGCAGACAGAAATCCACCACCATGGTGGTGCCGCCTGCCAGACCTGCGCGGGTGCCGCTCTCGAAATCATCCGCCGAATAGGTGCCCATGAAGGGCATTTCCAGATGCACATGCGGATCGATGCCGCCCGGCATGACATAGCAGCCGCTGGCATCCAGAACCGTATCGCCGGAAAGGTTCGGCCCGATCTCGACAATCTTCCCGCCATCCACCTTCACATCGGCAATATAGGTGAGGTCTGCCGTGACGATGGTGCCGTTTTTGATGACTGTGCTCATTGATCCGTTCCCTCTGTCTGTCTTCTTGAAGGGACCGGCTTTGGCCGGCACCCTTTGTCTTTCGTTCAGGCTGCCGGCCGCTTGCTTATTCGACGATCTCCGCTGTCTCGACGACGGCATGGAACAGCACATCGCAACCTGCCGCTGCCCATTCCTTCGATATCTCTTCCGCCTCGTTATGGCTGAGGCCGCCGACGCAAGGGCAAAAGATCATGGTGGAAGGGGCCACCTTGGCCGCCCAGCAGGCATCGTGACCGGCACCGGAGATAATATCCATGTGGCTGTAGCCGAGTTTTTCCGCAGCGCTGCGCACCCGCTCGACCAATGTGGGGTCGAAGGTGACGGGATCGAAGTGGCCGACCGCTTCCACCGTGCAGCCAACGCCAAGCGGCTCGCAGATCTTCATGGCTTCCGCTTCTATTTTTGCCCGCATCCGGTCCAGTTTTTCCTGGGAAGGTGTGCGAATATCGACGGTGAAGACCACCTTGCCCGGCAGCACATTACGGGAATTGGGCGAGAAGAACACCTGTCCCACGCCACCCACAGCGCCCGGCTGCTCGGACATGGCCACTTCCTGCACCATTTCCAGAATGCGGCCAAAGGCAAGCCCCGCATTCACGCGCAAATTCATTGGTGTGGAGCCGGTATGGGCTTCCTTGCCCGTCAGCGTGAATTCCAGCCACCAGAGGCCCTGGCAGTGCGTGACGACGCCGATCTGCTTGTTTTCTGCTTCCAGGATGGGCCCTTGCTCGATGTGATATTCGAAATAGGCATGCATCTTGCGCGCGCCCACCTCTTCCTCGCCGAGCCACCCTATGCGCTTCAGCTCATCGCCATAGGTCTTGCCGTCTGGGTCTTTGCGCCCATAGGCATAATCCAAGCTATGAACGCCGGCAAACACGCCGGAGGCCAGCATGGCAGGCGCGAAACGAGCGCCTTCCTCGTTTGCCCAATTGGTGACGACGATGGGGTGCCTGGTCTTGATGCCGAGATCATTCATGGTGCGAATGACTTCCAGACCGGCCAGAACCCCGAGCACACCGTCATATTTGCCGCCCGTCGGCTGCGTATCGAGATGGCTTCCGACATAGACGGGCAGGGCATCCGGGTCGGTGCCGGGGCGGGTGGCAAACATGGTGCCCATCTTGTCCACGCCCATGGTAAGGCCCGCTTCCTCGCACCACTTCTGAAACAGATGGCGGCCTTCGCCATCGGCATCCGTCAGGGTCTGGCGATTGTTGCCACCGGCAATGCCAGGGCCGATCTTCGCCATGTCCATTAACGAGTCCCACAGCCTGTCGCCGTTCACGCGCAGGTTTTCGCCTGGTGCCGCCACCATACGTTCATTCCTTTATCTGTTTCAGCCGTTATTCAACGCGATGCGGCTGCTGTTCCCTGGGCGGTCGTTGGCTGCTTCTTGAAGCAAGGCGAAGAGAGGTCTATTGCCTTTGCCCGGCAGCTCATTGATATTTGACCGATTGGTAAAAGCTTACAATTTCCATCGGCGCACTCAAGCGCAAAATCACGATGGCCTTGAAAAAATGAACAAGTTTCCGGCAGTCGTTTTGCCGGGGTAATTTTTGTGCATCTGCGTTGGCTCAGTGCGGTGCAAGAAGGGGTGAAAGAGGGTGATGACACCGCGAGCGGCGAAGACACAGCGGCGCACCCGCATTCAGGAAGAGAAAGAGGAAAAGATCCTCGAAGCGGCGCTGGATATCTTCTCCACCTATGGGTTTCGCGGAGCAACCATCGATCAGATTGCCGAGGCGGCTGGCATGTCCAAGCCCAATCTCCTCTATTATTTCCGCACCAAAGATGCCATTCACCGCGCGCTTCTGGACCGCATGCTGTTTACCTGGCTGGAGCCGTTGCGCGCTTTCGATGCGGAGGGAAACCCGGAAACGGAAATCCGCTCCTATATTCGTCGAAAGCTGGAAATGTCGCGCGATTTCCCCCGTGAAAGCCGCCTCTTTGCCAATGAAATCATTCAGGGCGCACCTCACATCACGGATGAGTTGAACGGCCCCTTGCGGCAATTGGTGGATGAAAAGGCAGACGTGATCCGTGCCTGGATCAAGGCGGGCAAAATGGCAAAATGCGATCCGCACCATCTGATTTTTTCCATCTGGGCCACCACCCAGCATTATGCGGATTTCGATGTGCAGGTGCAGGCTGTGCTGGGCGAAAAATCAGGCGAGGGACGGTTTGAGGATGCCGCCCGCTTTCTGGAAGAGCTGTTCATGCGCGGGCTCGCCATTCGATAGGAATGGCAAGACAGGACATTGAAATGTATCCCAAAATAAGAGTTTTTTGGTACTTCAGTTTGTGCCCTGCTGTAGCTGGGTTCTTCCTCTATTTATGGCTTTTGTTTCAAAATCTCGGAGCTTCCGATTTCCTCAGTGCGGATATGGTGATTTTTGCCTTGATGCTTCCCGTAGCCTCGCTCGCCGCAATGCTATTTTATGGTATCCCAGCGCTGATCCTCGCCTGGATTTATACTCTCTTTGAATTGCGCAAACGCCCGCATGATATTTTCATCGTTTCACTCGCAGGCGGCGTGGCGGCCTTTTCCTGGAGCCACCTCGTTCCATTGCCGATGGAGCCGCTGTTGTGCTTTGTGTGCGGGGCAGGAAGTTCGCTCCTCATGTCTTTTCTAGCTCTTCCCTGTGTGGTGGCTGATTAACAATGCGGGATGCCATTATCTGCGTCTTGCCGCGCCGTATAAGCACGATGACGTCGACGATATACAGTTTATTGAGGTGAGGGCCTTCAAGAAGGCAGGCAGGGCACCTTTTGCGCCCCGCCCAATCTCTCACTTAAACGCGCTTACTCCGCGGCCACCTGCGCCATAGGGTTGTTGGGGTGCGTGGTCCAGTTCGCGTAAGTGGGGTCAACCACCTTGCCGGTACGCTGGTCGAGTGCGCCCGGTTCCAGCCCCACCATGGTGATGCAGTTTTCGACAGGGCAGACGTTGACGCAGAGATTGCAGCCCACGCATTCGTCTTCCATCACCTCGAAATGGCGCACGCCGTTGACCATGCTCGTGATGGCCTGATGCGAGGTATCCTCGCAGGCGATGTGGCAGCGGCCGCATTTGATGCAGGCATCCTGGTCGATATGGGCTTTCGCCACATAATTGAGGTTCAAGTATTTCCAGTCGGTCACGTTCGGAACGGCACGTCCGGTAATGTCGTCCAGCGTGCGATGACCCTTCTCGTCCATCCAGTCGGAGAGGCCGGAGATCATTTCCTGAACGATCTTGAAGCCATAGGTCATGGCGGCGGTGCAGACCTGAACATTGCCAGCGCCCAGAACCAGGAATTCCGCTGCATCCCGCCATGTTGTCACGCCGCCGATGCCGGAGATTGGCAGACCATAGGTCTCTTCATCGCGTGCGATTTCAGAGACCATGTTGAGCGCAATCGGCTTTACCGCCGGACCGCAATAGCCGCCATGGCTGCCTTTGCCGCCAACGGTCGGAACCGGCGCAAAATTATCCAGATCGACCGAAACGATGGAGTTGATCGTGTTGATCAGCGAGACGGCATCCGTGCCGCCGCGTTTTGCAGCGCGGGCCGGGTGGCGGATGTCGGTGATGTTGGGTGTCAGCTTGGTGATGACAGGCATGCGGGTATATTGCTTGCACCAGCGCACCACCATTTCGATATATTCCGGCACCTGACCGACGGCAGAACCCATGCCGCGTTCCGACATGCCGTGCGGACAGCCGAAGTTCAGCTCAATGCCATCCGCACCGGTTTCTTCCACCAGCGGCAGAATGGCCTTCCACTCTTCCTCGACGCAGGGAACCATGATGGAGGCGATGAGCGCCCGATCCGGCCAGTTCATCTTCACCTGCTTCATTTCCTGCAGATTGATTTGAAGCGGGCGGTCGGTGATCAGCTCGATATTGTTCAAGCCCAGAAGGCGGCGGTCAGCGCCCCAGATGGCACCATAGCGGGGGCCATTGACGTTAACCACCGGTGGGCCTTCCGACCCAAGCGTCTTCCAGACAACGCCGCCCCAGCCCGCCTTGAAAGCGCGTTCCACATTATAGGCCTTATCCGTTGGCGGAGCAGAGGCCAGCCAGAAGGGGTTGGGCGATTTGATGCCGACGAAATTATTGCGAAGATCAGCCATGGTTCATCTCCCGGTTCAAGCGACGGCCACAGCCGGCTGACCGGCTAAAGCAAAGGCAAGATGAATGGCTTCTGCGGCATCGCGCCCATGGGCCACGGCGGACACGGTGAGATCTTCACCCCGGTTGATGCAGTCGCCCCCGGCATAGACCCGTTCCATGGAGGTGCGACAGTGCTCGTCCACCACGATGCGGCCCTTTTCCATGGCGAGGCTGCCGAGACCGCTCGCCTTGAAGGATTGACCGATGGCCTTGAAGATCTGGTCAGCGGCAATCACGCCGGTTTCGCCAGTGCCAACAAGGTGGCCGTCACGCAGCGCGGTATATTCCAGTTCGATACCGGCAACAGCGCCGTCTTTGCCGAGGATGCGCTTTGGCGCCAGCCAATGGCGGATTGTCACGCCCTTGGAAGCGGCAAGGTCCTGCTCGTATTCAGAGGCGTTCATGTTTTCCTTGCCGCGTCGATAGCAGATGGTCACTTCTTCTGCCCCGAGAAGCTTGGCCTGAATGGCAGCGTCAATGGCTGTCATGCCGCCGCCGAGAACCACGACGCGGCGTCCAATCGGAACCTCCGACTTGTCCTTAGCCTGCCGCAGATAAGCGATGAAATCCACCGCATCATCCACGCCCGCCAGCTCTTCGCCCTCAATGCCAAGGCCGTTGACGCCAGCCAGGCCGAGGCCGAGGAAGACAGCGTCGTAATCTGCGGCGAGATCTTGCAGCGAAAAGTCACGGCCCAGTGCCTGACCGTTGCGAATTTCGATGCCGCCAATGGCAAGCAGATAGTCCACTTCCTTCTGGGCGAAATCATCCGGCGCCTTGTAGGTGGCAATGCCGTATTCGTTCAGGCCGCCCGCCTTTTCCCTTGCGTCGAAAATGACGACCGAATGCCCTTTCATGGCGAGGCGATGGGCGCAGGAAAGACCTGCCGGACCCGCACCGACCACCGCAACCACCTTTCCGGTTTCAGCACCCCGCTGGAAGAACTGGCGATTGCCTTCCATGGCGATATCGGTGGCATAGCGCTGAAGACGGCCAATCTCGACCGGCTTGTCTTCAGCCGTATTGCGCACGCAAGCCTGCTCGCAGAGCGTTTCGGTGGGACAGACGCGGGCGCACATGCCGCCCAGAATGTTCTGGTTGAAGATGGTGCGGGCCGCACCGAGAGGATTACCCGTCGATATCTGCCGGATGAACAGCGGAATATCGATTTCGGTGGGACAGGCCGTCATGCACGGCGCGTCATGGCAGAAATAGCATCGGTCCGATGCTACCAGAGCCTCGTGTTTGTCGAGGCGGGGGTGGAGATCCTTGAAGTTGTGTTCGTACTCCGCAGGTGCCAGACGGCCTCCTGCGATACCGCTTCCCAGTCTGTGCATGTTGCTTCCCTCTTTTATGGATTTATACGCAACTGACCGAGCCTAGCATGACAATTTTTTTTATCAAACGGTAAAACTTTTGCGGCGACCAAGCTTGCCGCTGTGATTTCCTGACAAAAATCATCATGTTTATACTTTACTCTTTTTGTCATGTTAATTATGGTGCCGCTCGCAACGCCCTGACGGGCATGACTCGCAATTGAGGGAAGACGAGCCGTGGCAAAGAAGGACAAGCGCAAGCCAGCCAGCAAGAAGCCAGCCGTGCAGGCGGTGGAAAAAGCGGAAGCTTCGAATGATGTGAAGAGCTTCCTCTATGTGGGCGGGCGCGATTGCCAGGTGGCGCATCTGCGCGAGATTGCCAACAACTTCGGTGCGGAACTCATCCACCATGATGGCGGTTTGAGAGAGGCTGTTTCACGCATCGATACGCTTCTGCCCTCTGTCGACTGCGTGTTCTGCCCCATCGACTGTATCAGTCACGATGCCTGCCTGCGGGTGAAGAGCGGCTGCAAGAAGTTCAGCAAAACCTTCATTCCCCTGCGCAACGGCTCGAAATCGAGCCTGGAGCGGGCATTGCAGACCATGAAGGAACGGAACGCTTAAACGCCATGAACCATGATAGTCGAGATGGCACCATTTTCATCGGGCTGCACAAGCTTGCCCAGCAGAATGGCGATGGGCTGGTCCCTGAGCTTTACGCCCTGTTGACGCGCCGCCCGGATGAACTGGAAGAGACGGACAAGATCGTGCGGTTTCCCATTGGCCGCACCCGCCTTCCTCACACCGAGGTGCCTGAACAAACGGGCCAGATCATTCCGCTGAAACTCTGCCAGCGCTAAATTGTAATCTGCCTGCCGGATCGCTGCGTATCGGATTTGCAAGAGTTCCTTACGCAGTGTTCCGATGGCCAAGCTCCGCAATCTCATCTTCATTCTGGGCGATCAGCTTTCGCCTGCACTCTCCAGTCTGCGGGATGCAGATCCGCGCATAGACCATATCCTGATGTGCGAAGTGGCGGCGGAGGCGACCTATGTGCGCCACCACAAGCTGAAGCTTGCCTTCATCTTCTCTGCCATGCGCCATTTTGCGGAAGAACTGCGGCAAAGCGGGTTTCGCGTTCACTATCGCAGGCTGGATGATGAGGCAAACAAGGGCTCGTTGCGCGAGGAAGTGCGGGCTGCCGTGCAGGAGCTTTCGCCGCAGGCCATTCGGGTGACGGAACCGGGCGAATGGCGCGTGCTGGAGGATATGAAGGCCTGGCAGCAATTGACCGGCGTGCCGGTGCAGATTTTGCCCGATACGCGCTTTCTCTGTTCGCACAGGCAGTTCCGGGAATGGGCGTCGGGCCGCAAGGAACTCACAATGGAGTTCTTCTATCGCGAGATGCGTCGAAAGACGGGGCTGTTGATGCAGGGCGATCACCCCGAAGGCGGGCGCTGGAATTTCGACGCCGAGAACCGCAAGCCCGCCAAGCCCGATCTTTTGCGCCCGCAGCACAAGCGTTTCAAACCGGACGAGATCACAAGCGAGGTTCTCTCTCTGGTCGAGGCGCGCTTTAGCAACCACATTGGAAAGCTTGAGACGTTCGGCTTTGCGGTCACCCGGTCGCAGGCGGAAGAGGTTCTGGAAGGTTTTCTTCGCGATTTCCTGCCGCAGTTCGGGGAAACGCAGGATGCCATGCTGGCGTCCGATCCCTTTCTCAACCATTCGCTGCTTTCGTTCTACATCAATATCGGTTTTCTCGATCCGCTTGCCGTCTGTCGCGCGGCGGAGGCGGCGTATCACGCGGGCCATGCGCCGCTGAATGCGGTAGAAGGCTTTATCCGCCAGATCATCGGCTGGCGCGAATATGTCCGTGGTGTCTACTGGCTGAAGATGCCGGGCTATACGACGCTGAATTTCCTGGACGCGAAACGGGATCTGCCGGATTTCTACTGGACGGCGGAGACGCACATGCGCTGCCTTTCGACAGTGATTGGCGAGACGATCGATCACGCCTATGCACATCATATCCAGCGCTTGATGGTGACCGGCACCTTTGCACTGCTGGCGGGCATCGATCCCTACCAGGTGCATGAGTGGTATCTGGAAGTCTATGCGGATGCCTATGAATGGGTGGAAGCGCCGAATGTGATTGGCATGAGCCAGTTTGCCGATGGCGGATTGTTGGGCTCGAAACCCTATGCTGCAAGCGGCAACTACATTTCGAAAATGTCGGATTACTGTGAGCACTGTCGCTACGATGTGAAGAAGAAGGTGGGCGAGGGTGCCTGTCCTTTCAACGCGCTCTATTGGGATTTTCTGGATCGCAATGGCGACAAGCTGTCCGGCAATAGGCGGCTGGCGCAGCCCTATGCCACATGGCGGCGGATGAGCGATGAGCAGCGGCAGAGCTACCGCGTCAGTGCACGCGACTTTCTGAAAAAACTGGAAGCAGGTGATGTCGTCTGAACCACGACCAAGGTGCGCACGTAGCATAGGTATAGGCATTGAAGGAGAGGGCTGATGACACTTCTAACATCGCTGCCGCGTGGATATCGCGCAATCGTCTTGGGGGCGAGCGGCGGGATTGGATCTGCAATGGCAACCGCCATTAAGGGCGATATGAATTGCAGTGAACTGATCGAGCTTTCGCGCAGCAAGGATGGTCTTGATGTCACCGGTGAGGCGAGTGTTGCAGGAGCTGCTTCGCGTCTGGAAGGCCCGTTCCATCTGATCTTTTGCGCAACCGGCGGTCTGACGATTGATGGCGTGGGGCCGGAAAAGTCTCTGCGTCAGATCACAGCCGAGACCATGTCACGTCAGTTTGCCTTGAACGCAATTGGTACAGCACTGGTGGTGAAGTATTTTTCACCCCTGCTGCCGAAGAAGGAGCGCGGCTTGATGGGCTTCCTCTCCGCCCGTGTCGGCTCCATAGGCGATAATCATCTGGGAGGCTGGATTTCCTATCGAGCCTCGAAAGCGGCACTGAACCAGATTCTGCGAACGGCCTCGGTTGAACTTTCCCGCACGCATCCCGAATCTGTTCTGGTGCCGCTACACCCCGGCACGGTCGCAACATCGCTCTCCGAGAAATATTCAGGCGGCCATGAGCGGACGGCACCCGATCTTGCCGCAGCCAATCTGTTGACCGTTCTGAATGGCCTTCAACCGGCCCAAACCGGCCAGTTCTTCGCCTATGACGGTTCCTCTATTCCGTGGTGATCAGCCGAAGGGAAGCGTCAGGCGGATAAGATAGGCAAGCACCACGAGTGCAGTGATGCGAATGCGCATTGAGAAATACCAGTCCTGCTCGCCGCCGCGATTGAACACCAGGCGATCCACTCCGAGGAGTAGCGAGAAGGCGAAAAGCTGAAGAATAAGTGCTGCCAGGGCATTGGGGAGCAACAGCGAGCCCCAAATGCCCAAGGCGACGACATTGCTGGCGATGATGACGGCTATGGAAGGCCGGATCTCTCTCTGAACCATTCCCCACACCGTGCCCGCCATGAAGGAGGCGATGACGGCGCCATAGGCCAGAAAGGCTTGCAAACGAAGCGGATCGTCAAACAATGGCAGGCCGGGAATGAGCAGCAGGTAAAAGGGCAGAGCTCCGCTGAAGGTGAGGATTTGCGTGAGGTATCTGGGGTTCATGGCTCAATCTCTAACTGGGTAAGGAGGCTCGCGGCGAGCGCATCGGCGCTCTGGAACGCGGCTTCAACACGGTTGCCGATGCACCAATCGCCGCAAGCTGCCAGATGGCGGTTTGGGTCCAGAAGGAAAGGGCTTCCAAGTGGCGTCGCGGTGCTTGCATATTTCCAGCGATGCAGAACCGGCGTCGCGGCGATGAGATCTGCCAGGTCAGGCAGAAGCGTGGCGAGCGCCTGCATCATCTGCGCTTCCACCCATGGGAGGGGCGCTTCCAGATGCTCCTGCGACCAATCGTTTCGCGCATGCACGACGAGAGCTGGCGTTGATGCTCTCTCCGGCTTGGAATGATTTGCACCGATCCAGCCAATTACCGGATGCTCAACCTGTGCGGCGGAAAAGGGCAGGCTGCTTGCCTCGCCAAGCGCAATCATCAACGTGAAGCAGCCATGCATCTCCACCGACCTGACTGCTGCGGCATCGTCCGGAGCAAGGGGCAAAAGGTCTGCTGTCTGGGGCGCGGGAGCAGTCGAGACAATCCAGGCGAATGGACCGAGCCTCTGATCATCTTCTGTGCGAAGCCCCCAGTGGCCGGGCTTGCCCTCGACCCCGACAATCTTTGTGTTCAATCGGGGTTTGTGTGGCTCTGCGAAAAATCTGACCAGCGCGTTCATGCCGGGATTGGCGACAAAGCGTGGAGACCGATCCTCCAGTTTTTCAAGCTTTGCGGCGGCATTGAGCCGATGCAGCGGAGCATCCCACACTTCCACCACACCGCGTTCCATAGCGGGTTCGAGAAAATCATGAAAGGCAGGATGCCGAATGGTAAAATACTGGGCGCCGTGATCGAAGCCAGCGCTCTCACCGCGACGGGTCGCCATGCGCCCACCCAGGCCACGGCTTTTTTCGACCAGCGTGATCTCGGCATGAGGGGCCAGACGCGTTGCCAGAGCGACGCCTGCAAGACCGGCACCGATGATTGCGATCTCCGGTTTCATCATCTGCGGTCCCCCTTGGACTGTCTGCAGCGGTCGGAGCAGTATTTCACTGTCTCCCAGTCGCGCGCCCATTTCCGCCGCCAACTGAAAGGCCGTGCACAAACCACGCAGATCTTGGAGGGCAACTCGCTCTTCTTCTGATGTTTCGGCATGGCGTACACTGATTGTCTCACATATCAGCGATTACGCCGTGAAAGGCGCTCCAGATCAACCGGAGGCGGCCATGGGCTCTGCGATACCACGTCCAGCCGCCCGGAACCGCTTGTGATAGGCGCTTGGGGTCGTGCCATAGCAGGCCTTGATCCACCGTGTCAGATGGCTCTGGTCGACAAAGCCGCACAGGCTTGCGACCTGTATGGGCGGGCGGGTCTGTAGCATCAGCTTGGCACGCGCCGTGCGGCGGGCTTGAATATAGGCGTGAGGTGTTGCGCCGACATTCTCCTTGAACAGACGAATGAAGTGGAACTTGCTGAGATCGATCAGGGCCGACAAGGTCTCGATCTCGAGATTCTCGTTGATATGCTCTTCGATATAGGTACGAACGAGGCTTATTCTGTGGTCCTCATGGGAGACAGGGCGGTTGTTGCGCGATGAAAAGAGCGCGCTTGCGTGATAGAGAATATCGCTGAGGCGTTCGTTCCACAAAGCGTTGTTGCGGGTCGCATCCAGCACGATAAGCTGCTCGGCGAAGCGCCTTGCAATGGAAGCGTTGTGCAAAACGGGCGTGGGGAAGACGAAGCCTTGCGGGGCAACGTCCATCATGGCCGATGTCGGCACATGCAGGGCCTGATAGATGACGCCCTGTTGATTGTCCGGCTCTATGGCGTGCAACTCATCCGGATTGAGAAGGGTGAGAGACCCTGCGGGAACTTCGTGCATGATGCCCATATGGTTCAGGCGCTTCAGTCCCTTTGTCACGACAGCCAGTGCAAAGCCGGAATGCGTTCGCGGCGGAATGGGCGTTCGGTACAGGTGGACGCTCAAGCGTTCCACGTCCGGCCGATGGGCGACGCAGTTGAAGACGATCTTCTCTTCAGTATTGTTCATTTAGTACGCCAAACTTTAGAAATATGTGTTTCGGCTATAGTGGTGATATCCATCGCCACCATGGCCGAAAGCTTGTCACGAATGCTTCTGGCGGGATCTATAGCTATCGGTCCTGATTCTATCTAGGGTTTTGTTGATAGAAAGTCAGTTTCGCCCGTGAATTATTCTGTACGTGACAATGAAAATAATTCGAGTTTGGCTTTTGGCAGGTATTTTTGAAGGTAAAATTCAGAAAATTGTCGATCGCCTGCACTCATTTTGGTCATCAGATTGGCAGGTTCATGACCTGTTCCAGCCGATTTCGTAAAGGGCCTTTTAGCGAAACATCCCCAAAACCAGCGGTAAAACCTCTATTTCGCCCCTGAATTCTATGTATTTATAGTTGTGTTCTGATCTTCGACCGATTCCAATCTGATCGCATTATTCTCTGCCGATGAATGCGTGGCAGCTGGATCGTCTGGCGCGAACCGGCTGACGGATTTCTGCGTGCAAGCAAGGGGGAGCGTTGCGCCTTCTTTCCTGCGCGTAAAAGGCCGAGTTCAGGCGAGCAGACAGGATCCTATCAGATCGCAGTCCTCTCCAGAGCCGTTAGAGCTTTTTCGTGTTTCTGTTGGATGCGAAAAAGCTCTAGTTCAGCCGCTTTCGGACAATCTGGACCGACTGGATTTTCAATCCGTTCAGGTTGCGTGCCGTGACCAGTTCCACGGGATCTGCCGATCCTCCCATGGTCGCCAAGGCTGCGGTGAAAGCGGGCATTTGGCTGGAGGTAACGGCAGCTATGGCGCAGGCTGCGTCGTGGAAGGCCTTTGCCCCATCCTCTGCATTCAGGCGCTGCATCGGCGTTCCCAGCCGAAAAACGATGCTGGGTTCCGCATAGCCGATGGAGAGTTTGACAGGTTTTTCGCAATTGGTCTGTCGGTTGAAGGCTTCCTTAATTCTGTCTGAAAGCCATAGGCCCCGCGCATCCGGAAGAAGCAGCCCGTAGCCGAGGGCATAGATGGCCGCGACGGCCACGATCACGGCGGTGAAGCCCGCACGTAGCCGGTTGCGCATGAACCAGACGCTGGCAAGAATGCTGAGTGTGGCCGCGCAAGCACCCAGTGCGAGGCCGATCAAGTGGATATGCCCTTCGATATGATAAAACAGCAGGTTCAGGGCGAGTGGCAGTGCAACGCCTCCAGCGGCAATGCCGAGATAGGTGAAGCGGAACCAGCGATTGGATGTCTTCAGCCCGATATCGTTCACCGCCAATCCCGCCAGCACGGCCCAGGCGGGCATCATGGGCAGGATGTAATTGGGCAGCTTGGTTGCAATCAGCTCGAACAGCAGCCAGGCGGGCACTATCCAGAAGAAGAGAAACGCGACCGTTTTCGTATGGCGGTTTTTCCATGCCCACCAGACTGCCAGAGAAAAGAAGATGGAAAGGGGCCAGAACGTGCCAAGCGAGGTCAGAATATAGGTGCCGGGCGGTGCGCCATGGCTTTCCTGCGCGGTGGCAATTTTGCCCAGCATGTCATGGCCGACAGATTGCTGGAAAAAGGCGCCCTTTGAAATCCAGCCAATGGCCAGGAGCCATGGCAGCACAACGCATAAATAGGCGATGATGCCGCGAACCGGCGAGAGGGCGCGGAGGATGGAGAGGTTGCGTTCTGTGGCGAGGATGCCAAGAAGCGTGAAGCCCGCAATCATGGGGGCGACCGGCCCTTTGATCAAAGTGCCAAGTCCAAGTGCCAGCCAGAACAGCGCATTGCGCCACAGGCGCTGACGGCGGTTTTCATCCAGATAGGCTGAGAGCAAGCCAAGCTGTGAAGCGACAATGGTGGCGCACAGCATGGCATCCGTCTTGCCGATGCGGGCTTCGAATGCGAGTTCGACGGTCATGGCGGCGAGAAGGCCAGCCAAAAGGCCTGCTCGCTTGCCGCCCATCTGCGCGGCAATTGCATAGGTCAGCATTGCGGTGAGAATTGCGCCGAACAGGGAGGGCAGGCGATAGACCCACAGGGCGCTCCCGGCGCCTGTGCCGATGGTTTTGGCCGCCAGACCCTGCAGCCAATAGATCCCGACGGGTTTCTTGTAGCGGGGTTCGTTCTGAAAGCGGATATCCACCCAATCGCCGCTTTCCAGCATCTGGCGGCTTGCCTGCACATAGAGCGCCTCATCCCGATCCGTCAGGGGCAGGGTGTTTATGCCGGGGAGCAGGGTGGCAAGTGCCACCAGAAACACCAGAAGCAAGGGCACGAGGTGCTCCCGCAACAGACTGCTGGATCCGTGAGCCTGCGCTGCCTCTTTTGAGCCTTGCATGGGAAACGGTGCGGCGCTCGCATCGCCGGCATCCTCTATCAGATCTTTGTCACCCGCCGTGTTCGTCATCGCTCAACCCGTTCCCGCATTCGATGATGGGGCCATCATACGTCTTGTTTCTAAGGGATGACGGAATGGATGACATTGTATTGTGTCAGTGAAATTGCGTCTTTCTGCTGCCTGTGCATGTTTTGCAGCGGGGGCGGAAATCCAGAGCCGCAAGGTTCCTGACAAATGTGCTTATCGTCCTAGATGTCAGGGAATAGAGCGAAAGGAAGGCGACCATGCAGATCACCAGAAACGGCACCATGCCCTCAACCAAAGGGCCGGCCGATTATTTCAGCGGGAATGTGCGGATCGATCCGTTGTTTTCTCCCAATGATGCCCGCCGTGCGGCAGCAGCCACGGTAACGTTCGAGCCCGGTGCGCGAACCGCCTGGCACACACATCCGCTTGGGCAGACGCTGATCGTTGTTTCAGGGGCGGGTCTTGCGCAGCGCGAGGGCGGGCCGATTGAAGAAATTCGCCCCGGTGATGTTGTCTGGTTCGAACCGGGCGAAAAGCACTGGCACGGAGCCTCTCCCACCCATGCGATGACACATATCGCCATTCAGGAAAGTCTGGACGGCAAGGTTGTCGATTGGCTGGAGCAGGTGAGTGATGAAGACTATGGCGGCGCGCATTCCGAAAGAACCGTTCAGGATGAAGTCTGGCCCTGACTGGCTTTGCTCCTGCTCGCCAGAATTTGAGGCAGGGTAACGGGTCGAAGCGCCTGCGCATCCACGCCCGCATCGAACTGGCGCAGGATTGGTTTCAACTTGCCGTGCGAATGGCCGTGCAGATTGATGGAGTTCTTGCCGATCTTGTTCCAGGTGCGGAAAGGGTAGTGGCAGAGGATCAGCAGGTGCCCATCCACGGTCAACTCCTTGTAGTGCTGCACGCTTTGCCATTGGCTGGCGTTTACCACCTCGTCCGGGTCGTTATTGCCGATGATGAGGTGTTTGCGCCCGTTCAGCCGATCCAGCAAAGGGGCGCAATCGCCAGCGCGGGCGGACATGAAATCCCCCAGGTGCCAGATCTCGTCGTCTTCGCGCACGATCTCGTTCCAGAGCGCGATCAGTGCAACATCATGCGAGGTCAAATCAGGAAAAGGACGGCGATCCAGCCGCAAGACGCGTGGATCGCCGAAATGTGTGTCGCTGGTGAAATAAATCACACCTGATCCTTCGGCGGTTCGCCGGTGGCATCGCGCATGCCTTTTTCCGCCTTTTCCTTCAGTTTTTCACGATCCTTCTCTGCGGTCTTGGGGTCGCTTCTGGCTGCATCGCTGCCTGCGTCCTGCTTGGCGTCGGTCATGGTCGCTCCTGTCTGTGATGGGCACTAAACCGGCAGGGGAGAGGATGGTTCCTTGGCGGGATGCGGCAGGAGGCGCGAGCTTCGTCTGACGAGACGCCCGGAACGCATGTCGGTTGACATCGACATCATATCGATTATTCTGGATATATGGAAAATAACTTTGCGATAGCAGCTCTTGCTGCGCTGGCTCAAAACACGAGGCTCGAAACCTTCCGCCTGCTTGTTCGGCATGAACCGGAGGGCATTGCTGCAGGAGAGCTTGCGCGGCTTCTTGATGTTCCACAAAACACGATGTCGGCTCACCTGGCCACACTGTCCCGAGCAGGGCTTGTGAAAAGCGAGAGGCAGAGCAGATCAATCATTTATAGAGCCGATCTGGTTGGCCTTCGTAACCTCATGCTGTTCCTGCTCAAGGATTGTTGCGGCGGCTCCTCCGAGCTTTGCGCGCCCCTGATCGCGGAGCTAACACCCTGCTGTGCGCGAGAGATTGCAGATTGCAAAACGAGCCAAGGAAAGCCCGCCTAATGTCCACTTTCGAACGCTACCTGACTGTCTGGGTTTTCGTCTGCATTGCCGTTGGCGTCGCCTTCGGTCATGCCATGCCCGGGGTTTTCCAGGTTATTGGCGCTGCCGAGGTTGCCAAGGTCAACATTCCCGTGGCCATTCTGATCTGGCTGATGATCATTCCGATGCTTCTCAAGATCGACTTCCGTTCGCTGAGGCAGGTCGGTTCCTATTGGCGCGGAATCGGGGTCACGCTGTTCATCAACTGGGCAATCAAGCCGTTTTCCATGGCGCTTTTGGGCTGGCTCTTCATTGGCTGGCTCTTTCGGCCTTATCTTCCTGCCGACCAGATCGATTCCTATATCGCAGGTCTTATCATCCTCGCTGCAGCTCCGTGCACAGCCATGGTTTTTGTGTGGAGCAACCTGACCCGTGGCGAACCTTTGTTCACGCTGTCGCAGGTGGCGCTGAACGATGCGATCATGGTCGTTGCTTTTGCGCCGATTGTGGGGCTTTTGCTGGGGCTTTCGGCGATCACCGTTCCGTGGGCAACGCTTTTGCTTTCGGTCGCTCTCTACATCGTCGTGCCTGTTGTTATCGCGCAGATGCTGCGCAGCCGCCTCACGGCCGACGGAACCACCACGGCGCTTGATGCCCTGCTTGCGAAGCTTCAGCCGGTGTCACTCGTTGCCCTTCTGGCAACGCTCGTGCTTCTCTTCGCGTTTCAGGGAGAGCAAATCCTGGCGCAACCGGCCATTATTGCGCTGCTGGCGGTGCCAATCCTCATTCAGGTCTATTTTAACTCTGGCCTGGCCTATCTGTTGAACCGCATGTCGGGTGAACGTCATTGCGTGGCTGGACCCTCTGCGCTGATTGGTGCCAGCAATTTCTTCGAACTGGCGGTCGCCGCAGCCATAAGCCTCTTCGGCTTCCAGTCGGGTGCTGCTCTTGCCACCGTGGTCGGTGTGCTCATCGAGGTGCCTGTAATGCTCTCCGTTGTCTGGATCGTGAACCGCTCCAAGACTTGGTACGAGGCATCGCCCGCCGTTTCCCGGACAACCGCTTCTGAAAGGTCCTGAACATGGATGTCACCATCTATCATAACCCTGCCTGCGGAACTTCCCGCAACACCTTGGCCCTGATCCGTGCCGCCGGGATCGAACCAACCGTTATAGAATATCTCCAAAATCCGCCGGCGCGCGATCAACTTGCGAAGATGATCCGCGATGCGGGCCTCTCTGTTCGCGAAGCAATCCGGGAGAAGGGCACACCGTTCGCCGAGCTTGGCCTCGACAATCCCGATCTGACCGATGATCAACTGCTTGACGCCATGATTTCGACGCCGATCCTGATCAATCGTCCGCTTGTGGTGACACCGCTTGGTACCCGTCTCGCACGCCCTTCGGAACTGGTACTCGACATTCTGCCGTCCGATGCATTCACGGGGCCGTTCACTAAAGAAGATGGAGAGCAGGTTCTGGATGCGGAGGGCAAGCGCCTTGGCTGATACTTTCCCCGCACTGGACGAACAGCATCTTCGCCCCGTCGATCCCGAAGCCCTTCGGCCTGCATTTTCCACCCATAAGCCTCGGATTCTCATTCTGTACGGGTCGCTTCGGGAGGTGTCGTACAGTCGGCTGCTTTCCTTCGAGGTCCGCCGTTTGCTTGAGCGCCTGGGATGCGAGGTCCGGATTTTTGATCCGGCGGGCCTGCCACTGCCGGACGAAGCGCCTGTCAGCCATCCCAAGGTCCAGGAGCTGCGGGAGCTTTCCCAATGGTCAGAGGGCCAGGTGTGGGTGAGCCCGGAACGCCACGGGGCCATGACCGGGATCATGAAATCGCAGATCGACTGGATCCCGCTTTCGGTCGGTTCCGTGCGACCCACACAAGGCAAGACGCTTGCGGTGATGGAGGTTTCGGGCGGCAGTCAGTCTTTCAATGCCGTCAACCAGATGCGCATTCTTGGCCGCTGGATGCGGATGATCACAATTCCAAACCAGTCATCTGTTGCCAAGGCGTTTCAGGAATTTGATGCCGACGGCCGGATGAAACCGTCATCCTATTACGACCGCGTTGTTGATGTCTGCGAGGAACTGGTGAAGTTCACCATCCTGACCCGCGATGCCTCCGCCTACCTGACCGACCGCTATAGCGAACGGAAAGAAGCGGCGGCGGAGCTTGAGAAACGGGTTTCGCTGAAATCGATCTGAACAATGGGAGCTTCAGGGGGCGGCTACATTAAATGTTATTTGCTTGAAAATGGCTCGCCCGACGTGCCTTTGGGTACTCTTGTTCTTAAAGAATGTTCCTATAATGTAGCTATTTCAGGAACTTGACTTAGTATCATCTGTCCTTTTTGCTTGCTGGTTTTGACTTCAGCTGGCTCAAATGTGGACGGCATATGTTGAAAAGCCGCTATAAATTATTTGTCAACTCGGTCTAGTGGGAATAATTGACAAGGCGATAGAGGGGGATGGTAATTGGGCGGGTCAGCTATACGGTTTCTGGTGGATGAAACGGCCATCGTTGCCGCTCATGACCGCATGATTGCTAGCGACGAGGATTTGTCTCGCCACCTCGACCATATCAACAGTTGTCTGGATTTCCTTTCCAGACTACCGGAGCTTCATACGGAGACGAATGAGGATGAACTGACGCTTCTGCGTTTGTCGATACGCTGCTTCAACAGCGGCGCATCCGCCCTCCGCCTTCTTCGATGTGGTTATTTCCAGCCTGCCATGACAATGGTGCGTGACCTGATCGAAATCTATTTCCTCATGGACTTGTTCACCAAGCAACCGCAGTCCTTTCGTGACTGGCGCACGATGAGCGAGAAGGAGCGCAAGAAGCACTTCAAGCCGATCCGCGTACGGGAGCGGTTGGACGAGATTGACGGTTTCAAAGAAAAGAAGCGTCAAAAGTCTTACGACATGTTAAGCCATCATGCCGCGCACGTGAACCCAAACGGGCATCAGTTGATTTCACCCGGAAACATGACTCAGATCGGCCCGTTCCCTGACTACGGCTTGTTTCGCGCTGGGTTCGAAGAGTTAGCCACCCACTTGGGCTTCGCGTCAGTGGTTGTTTGCAATCTTGTAAAGACAGATCGAGAGGACGCATTAAGGGTGAAGGCAGCGTTCCTTACTAATTTGGGCTTTTGGAAGGACCGCTACTTGGCCTAAAACAAATTATAGGAAATCTGCCCCGCCGCGTAAGTCCGGATTCACCGCGACTGATTTCATTGGCGTTTTCCCCACATCGACCAGCATAACCGTGGATCCGTCCACCACAAGGGTGGATTCTGCCGTCCCCAGAACTCATAAGCGTGGATTCCGCATTTCGTGGGTTTGGTCGCTCCGATTCGCCATCCTTGTTCATTGATTATAGGGATGTAAGGAGAGGATCGCGCAAGCAAAAAGCGCAACCTCGGGGAGGCCGCGCTTTCATGTGTTCCTTTGCTCAGGGGGCCTCGTTGCGGAAGAATATGTTGAGCCTTCCGAGATCTGCCGTCACCCGGTCGATGTCGTCGAGCGTCGCAACCGTAGCGTAGATCGTTTGCAGGTCGTCGCCGCCCACAAAATTTAGAAATCGCAAGGACGCGCGGATTTCCGCCTCGTTGTCACACAGGATCTTCCACATTCGTCGATAGCTCGGAATGAACTGCATTCCGATCCAAATGCCGTCATTCTGCAGGATCGCCTTGACCGAGAGCAGCCGACTGCTTGGTCCGATGTCGAACATCCCATCACCAGGAGTCCTTGGGATCATGAGTGAAGGGCAGTTACGCCTTCCAGCTTCGACCAGGTCGGGCCACAAGTCGGTGGTGCGCCTCGGCGCCACATAGAGGGCGCCCATCTTTTTAATGAAGTGCTTCCTGACTGCCAGAACGCTACCAATTTCATGAGGTGGGAATGCATACTCGAGACTATAGGACTCGAGGCCCTTGACAGCAGAATGCTGGTTCACACCTTGACCCCGGAGGTACCGGATGGGGTTGATGTAACGAGCGTGGAAATCATCCGCGCTTTTCCTCATCAGTCCCTTTTTCGAATGCTGCTCAAGGATCCCCTGTTCGACGAGGTACTGTATTCCCCTGCTCGAAACACCTGTCATCGCAAAGAACTCGCTCCAGATCATGGAGTCGGCATCGTTCTTCTTCTGACCAATCTCCGCGGGTTTGCCGCCGCGCCTCCGCTTCTTGAACCGCAGGCCGCTCAGGCCAGGGACCTCCGGATCGACATAGGCGGATTCTCTGCCTAGAAGCACATCGGCCATGAGCCGCGTTTTCGAAACCTGGGATTTCACAACTCTTCCTGAAAAGCCGACCGTCTCGTTGCTTTCGCTATCGATCGGCAGCGCACGGACTACGTCGAGAAGTTTCTCGAGTTCGTCCTCGATGTATTGGCGCCTGATTCCTTGCTCCTTTTGGACCTGAATGCATCCAGCCCAGCCTGACTTCGCGAGTTTCATGGAGACGAGGTAGGCTTCGGTCTCCGTGCATCCTAGGAGCCGGGCAGCCTCCGACATCGGGACAGACCGAGCGACTTCGCGCTTGAGCTCTTCAACGAGTCCATCTGGGATTTCCACTAGCCTTCCCGATCCTTTCTGTAGATCGAATCCTGATCGCCGTAAAAGAGCATTCGAGCTGTAGATCGAAACCCGCAACACGGTCGGCAAGTTACTCCTAAGCACAGGGGCATCGACGCCCGAAATGCTGCGGAGCTTAGGATTCAGCATGCCCAGACGCGCGCATGCCTTGACCTGGGACGTCGAGATCAGATCCTTCAACGGCTTCCGGTTTCGCGAGATATGCCTTATGAAACCGAACTTGCGCATCGCAATCTGTCGCAGCTCCTCCCTCGGATAGTGGGTTTTGAGCCATCCCGAGAAACTGCCGACCAGATGATCTTCGTCGCGTCCTAGGGCTTGAAAACCGATCTCATAATGGTGGCTCGACATCTTCGGCCGCCTCCGTGTCGGACGGTTGTCGAGGAATGTGCCCACAACGGAGCAGGTGCTCATGACCGCATCCAGGGGTTCGCCATCCAACAGAGGCCGTCTTGCCACTGGTCTCACCGCGCCAAGGCGCTGAAGGATATATCCCTCGAGCGACTTACGACCTCTGGGCGAAAGCTCCGGCGGGGCGGAGACCTTCTCCTTGCAGATACCGTAGAATGGCCAGCGTCGATCATGCCGGTTGGGATTGAGCTGAAGGGCGCAATCGTGAACGGGGCACGTCTGGAAAGCGTTCAGATCCCACCATACCCTATGATAGCCTGCCTCCTTCAGGCACTCGGGGCACGATCTCGCGCCCGGCTTGACCAATGTCATACTGATATTCTCACCGCAGAGTGCCCAATGGCGATGACCGGACTGCACCGGCGACCAACGCTCGAGCCCCTGCCTCTCATCCTCCGTCAGCGGGAGCTTCAGCAAGGACTGCAGAAGGATCTCCCACCTGTCGCGTGAGACCCAGACGCCCGTCTTTTTCGCAAAGGTCTCCGGAAGGCAGTTTTCGCCATCGTAGACCAGTCGGGCGAAGTAGGCGTTCGTGGGCTCGCCGAAGCATGGGCGTACGCTCCATCTCGAGAAGATGCGCTCGGCGCGAAATTGATCATGCAGCATCGCGCGTACCTCCGAAATAGTCGTGCGTGTCGCCCTTCCGGCGACGGGTCGCGACAGCTTCCCGCAGGTGCTCGATCATGATTCTCACGTGCCTTCGTTCATGGCCTTGAACGCCGCCGGGCGCACAAGATTCATCACGCGGCCAATCATCCCGTTGGAGTATCGGTACATCTCCTTTGCAAGGTATGGATCATCGAAGCCGCTGAGGTTCGGGAAGGGCAGTCGTTTGTCGATCGCGCCGAGGAGCTTCTCGAACCGCTTCATGTCCGACTTGCCGGATGTCAGCGGCCTGAGGACATGCGAATTGTAGCCGCGGTTCACGAATGCATCGATCGAGTTGACGTAATCGCTGACGCGTTCCTCACCCACGAGCATCACGCTCATCGTGTTGTAATCGACAATGGTCTTGATGAGTTTAAACATGTTCGCTGCCGTCTTGGATGTCCGCTCGAAGAACAGATACTGCGCGTCGTCGACGATCAGCAATTCCGTCCTCACCTTGAGAAGCCGAAGGAGGGCGTTGTTCACATAGGCTCCGACACCGCCATGCATGCGAGCGTATCGAGCCGCCGTCAGGCGATTGAGTTCGTGGGCGAACTCAACCGGCGACATGTTGATGCTGGCAGTGAGGTGGATAACTGGGAAGATCTCACCCTCATCGTCATAGGTCGCAGGATGCATTGCCGAATAGTAGCTGCAGACGGCGGTCTTTCCTGTCCGGGATTCGCCCAGCATCGCCCCGACGGTGCCGGTCGCGTGTGTGCCTCCTGCCACCGGGTAGTGGTTCTCGGCGATGATGGCATAACCCTCGTTGAAAATCGGGTATTTCACGATCAGGTTCTTGATCATCCACTGCCGTCTGGAGACAGGAAGACGGCTGGCCGCCATCCTGTCTTCGTCGGACTCGAAGGCTTCGGTATGAAACCGTGGTTCCGCCGCCTTGTCGACAGCCGCCATATTGATGAGTGCCGAATCCTTCGAAACGGCTTCGTTCCTGCTCTTGTTGGTCACGGGTCTACTCCTTACTAAAGATCCCAATCAGCCAGGTCGTCTGGCAGACCGTTGTCGTGATTGTTGAAGGTTGCCGACTTGATCGGCTCCCCGGAGACGGTGCGCGTGGCCGACGCTCTCGGTTGAACCTCGACAGGCTGACGCGCCGTCGGCATCACGCCGATCGCACGTGTGCTGATGCGGGGTGGGGGAGCACGGTTATCGATCGCTGCGAGGTCGATCCTACCTGCCGTATATTCAACGCGGCCCATGTCGACGATGCGCGAGCGCTCTTCCTTCTGGACGTTGCCTTCGTACCAGCGTGCCAGCTTCATCGCCGTACCATGCTTCTTGCGGCGGGCGTGGAGTTCCACGAGGGAAGCTTCCATTTCGGCCCGCGCCTCCTGCAGGGTGATCTCCCTGTCAGCGTCCTTTTCCTGCTGGCGCTTGTATTTCGCGATTGCCCGATGGACATGGAGCTTCATGCCGACGGCGTAGCCAGCGTCCGCATCACAAACCGGAACGGTGATCCAACGCTCTGGCCGCGAATACGGATCCTTCACATCGATGCTGCCGATATCGTCCGGGTTGCGTCTGGCGTCATACTTCCGGTTGGACTTGTGCCCAGGATTAGTGGTGAGGACGATGAGTTCTGCGCACTGGTAAGTGACGTACTCCCACCGGATACCGCGCGTCCCGATGCACACGGAACCGACATCTCCGCCGAGTCTGGTGAAGATGTCCTTGGAGATCAACGGCGCCTCTGGAGCGTCAGCGATGAGTTCTTCCCAACGGTCAGCCGGTACCCCGCTAAAAGTGGAAAGCTCGCCGAGGCCCTGTGTCGGTCTGCGATGGTCAATGTAAGCGAAGTAGTAGTTCAGGAAGCCCATGAATTCGGAAACCGTCAGTACCGGGCGCGCAAGTTCCTGCTCCTCATCATACTTGTCGCGCGCCTCCGGATTGCTTTTCGTCGTACCCGGTAAACGGTGCACGAGTTTGCGTCCAAGGATGCCGAACAGCACCTCAAGCGCGCCTTTTTCCCATGGATGGCCCGGCTTGTAAGCTACTGTTCTAAAACCGAATTCTTTGGCGGCTGCACGGATGTTAAGTCCGACCAGATGTTTCGCGTTGTCGACACCGAGCGTTACTGGTGTCCCGAACCACGGAAACACCACCCCATTCATGAGGCCCGGATCCTTCTCGAACATCGCGTGCTTCAGCCCTTCGAGAAAGGTCTGGTACGAGGGCGCTCCAAATGCCACGCCGTATCCGAGCCGGATCGATGTGCATCGATCCCTAAATAGAACCAGATCCGGCCGTCCATAGGCGATCGGGTACACATCGTCGATCAGCTCGATATCGAACGTGGAGTGGTCGACGTCGACGATGGCCAGCGGCGCGTTCGGCCGGATCTGCTTGAGTGTCCTCTTGTGGACTCGCTCGGCGTGCTCCTGACCATAGTGCAGGAAGTCGTAGACGTAGCGGTTCATGCTTCCCAAGACCCGCTGAAGTTTTCTTTCGGGGATCTTGCAGACCCCGTTCTCATCCAGGATTTGATCGCGGAGATGATAGTACTCCTTGCCGATCTTTGCCCAATTCACCAGGTTGGATCGGATGCTGTGCCAGTCGCCTTGCGCTGCCACGGCCGCGTGGGCGGCATGTTTGATGGCCTCGTTCACTGCAGTGCCATAGCGAGGGCTCCGGTTGCCTTTTGCGGCATCGTTGTCGGCGAAGGCGATCAAGCGGTCGAACTGATTTCCCTTCCGGGAGGTCTGCATCAGCTCGTACCATCGAGACCGCTTCGGTGGATTGTCGTCGCCGATCCGTGCGGCGACCTCGGCGACGATCGTGGCCTTCTGCTCGTCCGAGAGCGTCCAGGTATTGTGCTCTCGCATGTGTTCCTCAAAGGCATCCGCATATTCCATCATGCGCAGCGCCTTCTCCCGCTTCGGTCCCGTGATGTTGAGAGACGAACCCGGCACGTTTCTCGGGCTGTCATCAGGACCCATAACCGGGCGGATGCGGCCGTCCTTCTGCAGAAGGTGAAGCTGCCAGTTCGACAGAAGAACGACATCGTTGGTGCCGACATGGATGAAGCGCGACAATGGCTGGGAATCCTGGGTCGGCTGGAAGCCGCCCTCGTAGGCGAGGATGCCGTACCGGGTTTTCCGGATGTTCATCACGATGAAGGTCGAGCGCGGGGTCATTGTGAACCCCTGCATCGGCAATCCGCCGTCACGGTCGGGCGGCAGTTCGAGTTCATGGTAGCTTTTGACTTTGCGCCAGATGATATCCTCAGACATGTGCGTTCTCCTTCCGCGTAACGATGGTTTTGCTTGAGAATTTCGAGTTGAGGTCGACGTCGAGTTCGCCCGAGATCGCGAGCTGCATGACAGCCGAGAACGTCGGATTGCATTCGATGACATGCCGGGCATCTGACGGAGGTTCGTCGCTCCACCGCGCGAAGATCGCGTTGTTCGGCATCGTTCGCATGAGGGTCTCGATGGAGGCGGGATAGGATGCCTCCCTGAGCGCGTCGCGGAGCTGCGCCATTCCAGAAGGCTCATGCTTCGACTGCTTGTGCTTCCACATGAGGCGAAGGTTCGAGAACAGCGGTTCCAGCCGGATCGTCGTCTCGTCCAGGAGCAGGTACGTGGCACCAAGCTTCCGATAGTGTCGGCGAAGGATGGCGATGCGTTTATCCATCCCGCGGATGCTCTTCCGGACGTAAAACGGCATCACGTCGATGACGAAGACCGCGCCGTCCGCCCGCAGTACCCCGAGATCCGGGATGTGTTCCTTTGCGATAGGCGTGCCGTCCGACTTGCGCGCATCGTAGAGCTGTTTGACAGGGAACTCCGTGATGACACGGATGGCCGGATCGGTGTCGAGGTGAAAAAGGAGGTCGCCCATCAGAGGCTCTCTGGTTCGGACTTCCCCGCGGATGCATTTGCGGGTTGGAAACCAGCCCAGCAGGGTCGTGTGCCGAGTTCCGGCCCTGAATTCGCGCTGGGGTTCGTTGTCAGGCCCGAAGACGGCCTTCCAATAGGCCTCATTCTCCAGATCTTTTTCGAAATCGCTGTAATTCGTCGTGTTAGGCATGATGTTTCTCCTTCTTGCGACCCGTGGCCGCCACGGTGGCTGGATGACGCTTGCGCTGTGCGCGGCGCCGTATTCTCCTGAACTCGGCCTCGAACCACTCTTCGAGGTCGTTCATCGTCATCGAGCGTGAGAGGACGCGCTGCGACTTGGGGTTCTTGCGATTGGACATGGCTTCTCCGTTCACGCCCCGGTGCTTCCGGCGGCATGTTTTCTGGTTTCTGTGACTGCTTACTTGTCCTCCGGCTGTGCCCGTCGAACGTGTATGAGGAAAGCACAGAAAATGAGAAACGCAATCCGGGGTCCGCCATCCTCCCGAGGCACCCCAAGACGAATCCTTTGATTTCAATTATTTTTCTGATTTTCGGTTGTCAGATGCCCGACAGGACTCGTGCCTGAACTCGTCCACGTTCACCCGCGCTCAAGTATCGCTGAAGTTGTGTCAATGCTTCGGCGCCCCCTATGGAAGGTCAGCGGCGGCTATACTTCGCAACGCAGGAAAGCGTGCCGCGGCCTCTTTGGAGGGGCGGCAAGGATTCATTCAAGGATTCGCGATGGGGCTCGTGCGCTCTTCATTCCCCTGGGGAACGGGTGCACAATCTGACGTCAGAGACGACGTATCCGTATTCGCAATGCCATCATCAGGCGCCTCCATCATGGAGCGTGGGATTTCACAGGCAACGCCATATGTTCCTGGTTTGTTCAAATTGTCAAGCGGCAACCGGTATTCTGATACCGGTCCGTTGGCGCCGATCCTGATCCGGTATAGCGTCCCATGACTGATTCAGGAGAGCGACGGGGCAAATGACGGAAGGCGGCGACATAGCGGACAAGGGCTACGAGATATATGGCCTGCCCGTCTGGTATCATCCTCTCAGGTTCGATCTCTGGTATAACCTGGGAAACATCCAGCGGGCGAACTTGCGGGAGCGCATCCGGGCTGAACAGGCGGCCGCAGGTGCCGACACGAGTGATGATGCGGTCGAGCAGCTCTATAAGAAGCTCGAATACGCTGATCGCCGGAAGCGCGGAAACGAGTATCTGCCGAGTTTCCTGAGGCAAGTCCGAAACCATCACCTCGAAAACGGCGGTATCATCTTCGACATGGCTCAGATCGGACCTCATCTCGAAGCCACATGGAGTGACGGCATTACGCTCCGGAACGTCTTCCCATGGCGGACAGGAATCTACTGCCACGTCGGCGAGACCCTTGAATACGACCGGGACAATCCGGCATCCCTGATCGAAGGCTTCTATATCACCCATACCGACAGCCCGGTCCGCGGCTGGCTCCTGACATTCGTGACGAACTATCCCGGTTGGGATCAGCGAGAACACCACATGCCCGACCAGACGCTGGTCAACTTCAATCGCTTCGTCGCCTTCACGATCCCTGAGGATGCCGACGTCGCGAAGCTGAATTACAAGAAGCTCGAGATCATTGGTGACAAAGCGTTGGCGAAGCAGGCGAGCCTCTGGCACCTCGCCCGGCTGGCGACGAACGCGATGCTCTACCTTTCCCGTGCCCGCCCTGACGTGCAAGGGACGATGTCATCGCTTCGAGTGGAGACGGCCGGGACGAAACGAACCGAGATCTACGAATGCGGGTGCGACGAGGTCGATTGGAACATCGACTGGTCGAACACCACTCTGACCCCCGGTCGATGGATCGTGGATGACGAGGGCGGTGAGGGGAGGCCGATGGTGACGCGCTGGATCCCGCCAAAGGTCGTCTGGCTGCAGAACAGGGATGCCTACCTGGCCGAGGGCGGAAAGGTCTTGGAGTTCGGGGCGTGTGGAGGTGCCTCGTCAGCGTGATTTTTCTCCACGCCCTGGTCATTTTGCTTTACCTGTTCAGGCCTTTTGAGGCGATCAGTGCGGGCCTGTATGTTGGACCGTCGTTCTCGTAATCTGGTTCCGGCTCCGGCTGGACATGACGTTGAATGTTGTCGATTGCCGTTTCCAATCTCCGAGTTAAACGAAAAGCTGTGTCGACATTGCCAAATGCCACTACTCCACTCGGCGGGTCGTCATGATTTTCGAGAAGCACACCGATAGCTTCGTCGAGCGTAGAGTAATCGTGTTCATCTCGTTCGAGCCGGCACATCTCGCGTAGGATAAACGTGGCGAGGTCAAGGGAATTGATAGAAGTGTCGACGTTGCTCGCGTATTCTGACGTCGACAAAATCGTTTCAACAGACTGCACGATCGGCGATGGTACCGCCAGAGGCCGGTCGTTGGTTGAATTGCGCTGAAAATAAAACAGGTAGTGACCGATCCTAGAATTGAGTAGCTTCTCTGCTTGCCCCCAAACATTGTGTTTCGGGTGGCGAATATCGGCCCGCCCTTCGCTGTTGACCTTTTTTGCTTGGAGCCTGAAGGGCCGGAAGCATCGTATTCCTTCGATAAACAAGCAGAGAACGACCCCTAAGTCGGCTCCAGTGTCCTTCTCCTGCTTCCCCATCGCAATGTCGGCGTAATGGAAGAGAATTGCCTCGTTGATCTCTGCTTGTTGGGATCTAAAGTCCATCTTGTCAGGGAAGACTTGGTCTTGAAAGCAACGTGATGCATAATCAAGTGTTACGTCTACTGAATTAAGAAGGCTGGATAGCAGATGTCCTGTGAGACGCTCCTCATGACTACCCGTCGCTGAAAATGTCGTCGCGAAGTCTTCTTGCGCCAATAGAGTAGCCGCATAAGCCATCCACGTGGTGATGTCGGGAAAGACCTCCGTATCCTGGAGAAAATTAGTCACCATGATTGTGAGTGGAGCGACGGATACGGACTGATCAGTTTCTATAGCAGGTTGCCCAGGCGGCACATTATTACCGACCGCGTTCTCGCGAACCACCTGAAACACATTGCCGATGGCTGATGCCAACGCATCGCCCGAGCGTAATTCCGCAAAACCTCCCAAGCCCATAGTTCCGAGATTTTGTAACCAGTCTTCACTTAGACCTTCCGCTGCTTTTCTAAGGCGTTCTGCAGAAACGATATCCATTCCATCCCCTTGAAGAAACCAGGATCAAAATCATCCTGTAGGCAGGCTCGAGCCGGCACAGGTCTCGATTCCCGGAATGGGTGGTAGCGGCTCGGGTGTTTCTCGATCGAGAACACGATGTTTAAAATGTGAAACGAATTGCAATTGCCCTCGGTGCAACTACGTTGTCCGGAACCAACTGACCGTGTTTTCGCGGGTTGGCGGAAAGATTGGGGAGCCAGGATTTTTAAGCGGGTTCGGTACTTTTGATCGGCATACGATATCGTTCCAGCGACGTCCCTGCGAGAATGTTCAGGCCGCTTTGTGCCGTTTCGAGATTGGCTTGGATCCGACGAACGTCTTGCCATGTGGCTTCATTCAGAGCGTGGAATATAAAATTCGGGTCGTACTCGGAAGGTAATATCGCTTTGTACTGTTCCGACATCCTGACTATCGCGGCGCACAGCTTTCTTGTGTCGCAAACGGCATCGGTTTCGATACGGCTCCACATCTTTTCGATTGGTTTCTTGCTACGCATCACGTCCCTCCATAACTCATCTTTGGGCGAACGGCTCGGCAACACAACCTCAATCGGGTGAACAACGTGTCACTACGGAAGGTTTCCCTCAAATGGCCGATGCCCTTCACTTGTATGCTGACGGCTCCTTCGATGCCGCCTCCTGATCCGGAGGCCGGGCCTTCGTTGTCATGGACGGCGAGCGCCAGATCCACGCGGCCGCAGGCACTGCGTCTGGCCCCTCGAACAACACCTTCGAAGTCCTGTCGATCGTTCAAGCGGTATCCTGGCTTGAGCGCGAAGCCCCGGCGACGGCCGCGGTGATCTGGACAGATTCCGCTCATGTAGTCGAAGGATGCGTTCGATGGCGGCAGATCTGGCGCGGCAACGGTTGGAAGCGGGTGAGGGCGAATTCTCACGAGAGACGTCGGCCGATCCCGGATCCGAAGCTGTGGCAGGAACTCGATGAACTGGTGGAGCGGAACCCGTTGGTCAGGATCCAACTGTGCAAGGGGCATTCGGGGATTGAGCGAAATGTGATGGCGGACGAGGCGGCGAGGGCTTCGCAGAAACTGACGAACAAAAGAGGAAACCAATCCTTGAGTTGCGCTCCTCGGCGCGCGTAGAATGGCCGCGACTCGACATCGGCCGTGAAACCATCGCTGACCTCGGGAGGGGGATCCATGATTACGATAGGCATTCGGGCCACACCGAAGGTGGTCACGTTCGCGATCTTTGATGCCGAAGAGTCGACCATCGTCAACGTCGAAGAGATCAAAATCCCGGCGGCATTCGAAACGCCTGCTGCGCTGAAGTACGTCCGCTCGAATCTTCTTGACGTTCTCCACGAGTATAAGGTCGAGCGCGCGGGCATCAGGGTCACCGAAGGCATGGCAAATCCGAACATCGAAAGGATACAGATCGAAGGTGTTATCCTCGAGGCCTTCGCAAGCAGCGAACTCCAATCCTACTACGTCGGGCAGATCGCCTCGATCTCCAGGAGACTCGGCATTGACCGCGACGAGTTCAAGCCGTTCGCGGAAGGCAAGGAGTATCCAGGTGTCGAGAACTGGAAAAAGATGAGTAAAGAAGAACGGGAGGCGATCCTCTGCGCCATAGGAGCGAAGGATGCATAAGCCATACCAGAAGGCTGAACTCGCTTTCGACTTCATCAGGGAGATCGGACAGGACGGGCGCAACTCCCGGACCTACGTCACCCGTGACCATCAGCTCAACGCCGAGATCGTCACGAAGCAGATCCGCAAGAACACGTTGAATTCTCCGGAGGAGTTCTTCGCTGAATCCCAGGCTCTCTATTCGAGCGCGCATCCCCATGTGGTACAGATCCACTATGCATGCTTCGACGCCGACCACGTCTATGTCGCGATGCCCTATTACCAGAATGGCTCCGTCAAGGATCTGATCACCGGAAAGCACATGACCATCCGGGAGGTGATAACTCTCGGGTCACAGATACTGGCAGGTCTACATAACATCCACTCCAAGAACCTCGTGCACTTCGACGTGAAGCCGGACAACATCCTGCTGTCGCCGCGGCGCGAGGCGCTGGTGTCGGATTTCGGCCAGGCGAAGCAGATGAATTACCGGGGGGTGGCCATCCAGGACAGACACTACCATCCCATGATCGCTCCGGAGGCTCTGGAGACGGACCAGTTCGACCGGACATTCGACATCTATCAGGTCGGGCTCACGCTGTACCGCATGAGCAACGGCAACGAACACTTCTATTCACAGATGGCGAAATACGGGACCGGTGCGGGTTTCGACCGTGATACTTTCCGCTTCGATGTCCGGAACGGGAGGTTCCCCGACCGCAAGTCCTTCGCCGCGCATGTGCCATCGAAGCTCCGCAACGTGATCAAGAAGTGTCTGGAGACGAAGCCTGAAGATCGCTACCAGTCGGCGCTGGATGTAGCGAATGCGATGGCGGGCATCGATGGAGCGTGCCTTGACTGGCGCCTCGAGGTTGGCCCGGACCGCAGGGTCTGGACAAAGGCGGACGGCGAGATCCAGTATGAGCTGACCGTTAACGCCGATGGAACCAGTACCTGCTACAAGAGCGTTAACGGTGGTAAGGCGCGCCGCGTCGGTGACGCCTGCAGAGACAACATAAGCGACAGGGATCTGAGGAAGATCTTCACGGACTACTGATGATCAAGGTGAAGAACAGCCCCGGAAACTACACGAAGCGCTCGCAGATCAGGTCTGCGTGCGTCGTCGTAGACCGCGTGGACGTTGCGCCGAAGAAGCGGACCGCCTCCGACTTCAGAAACGCAGTGATCGACCACAATTCCTACGTGACCTTCCGAACCGAAGCGAAGCCGGAAAAACTAAAGTAAACAGAAGTCGAAGCCGCTAACCTCGGATGGCAGCGATGACACATCTAACTACGCTTCTCTTGTGTCCACTTTGAGTAGATACTGAAAAGCGGGTTCCCCTGATATCTCATCAGTGATCGGTGTTGGCATACCGGACAGCAGCTTTGCCGCTATTTTGTGGGACGCCTCATTACCTACACCAACGACCGCTTCAACGTAGAATGTCCTGATCGGCGTTCTGCTGAATCCGTTTGCAAGCTCCCTCAGTGCCGCCGCCGCTATCTCCCTACCTCGACCCTGATGCCGGAAGCCTTCGGCGACAGCGTAGCCCATGTGGAAGCACTGCTGTCGCTCAATAGGTTCGACAAGAGCGAAGATCGCCATGGAGGCGACTGTTTTTCCTTCCAGGCGCACGTATGTGAACCGGGGCTTTCCGGTCGGGTGGTCGAGATGGACGAAGAGATTCGGGTCGGTCTCGCATGGCTGGATTTGCAGCGTGCCGCGTTTCAATTCCCGTTGAAACGATATGAGGGCCGCCATCGGGTCGGTCATTGCAGGCATTCGTGCTCTCCTCGAACCTAGTCCACCCCTACCTTTACTCAAAGCTGTCGATTACACCACTGCTACTATGGCGCTAGACTTATCGCCGGCTGATTCTCAACATAACATTCTGCCGACGACGTTGGGACTTGAGGGGCGGGCATGGGCAACACGGAATACCGGGATGCGGTGCGGATTCTCTTTCTTCTGAAAGAAGGATCCGAGGTCAATCGAGATCCGTCCACGTCACAGGAATACCCGCTCCGATTCGAGGGCGAAACAAGATTGCAGGCGCTGGATTTCTGGATCCGCTATCCGGACTATCTGGCCGACGAGCTCCTCGCTCAGTTCGAAGAGACTGGCGATAAGTTCTTCATCGACACGGCGCGCGGGATATTTGACGACGACGAGCCGTCCGAAAAAACGATTCCCATGCTTCGACGTTACTACGGGGCCTATGAGCGCTTGGACACGGTGCTCGCGATCTTGTCTGTGCGTGGTCTCGTACGCCCCGTCACGCTCCATCACCCGACAACGAATCCTCAGCATTTCCTCGTCAGCAAGGTTGGAATAGAAATAGCCGACCAGATCGTGAGCGACCATCCGATATTCGACTGGTACTCGCAACGGGCGCGCCTTGTACTTCGGGTCGCCAACGGCCGAGGCGGTGCAGCACTGAAGAAGCGGCAGCATGAGCAGAAGGAATATCACGACGCCCAGATCGGCGATCTGATCCCGACGATTGCGGAACGGGTACAAACCAGGCTTGCGGAGATCCACTGATGAATTCGCCAATTGCAGCCCGAGATCACTGGATCGGACAGATCTCCAAGAAGACGGACTTGAGCACCTCGGAGATCGAGGCTCTGCTCAAGAAGTACGGGATCGACCCCCGTCTGACACATTCGGTGCCCAAACGGCTGCAGATCCTGGGGCTCAAATTCGATGGCGCGAAAACGGGAGACTATGAAACGACTGCGATCGATTTCTCCCGGGAGAACCTGCCTTCTGGTCTGCACGCGTTCGTCTCGAAGCGCAACCTGAAGGGCAAGACCTCGCTCCTGAAGATGATCAGGTGGGGGCTGACAGGCACGCGAGACCTTCCCAAGGATATGGCAGGCTGGTTCCGCTCCTTCACCCTTCGCTTCAGTCTCGACAGTGATATCTACGAGGTCCAGCTCACGGATCCAGAGAACGTCCGCGGTCGCCTTGTGAAGTTCGTCCGACAGAAGGAGTTCGTAGTTGCGGAGTTTTCTGATCATAGGCAGTTCAACGAATCCATGGACGGGTTCTTCCTCCATGAGCTGGGTCTCGAGGCGCTCGAGGTCATAGCCGAGCAGCAAGATGGCGGCGTGGAGCAGCGCCACGGATGGAACTGGCTGTTCGGAGCGCTCTGGATCGATCCGGATCCGAAGGCGGTGTTCGGCGGTGGTGATGTCCAGCATGGAAAACCGATCCGGATGATGCAGATGTATCTCGGTCTGCCCTGGATCGCGACTCGAGCATCGCTCATCGAAGCTCGGAAGCGGCTTGAGATCGACAACAAGCAAACGTCGAAGGCGGCCAGACAAGTGTCGAACGCTGCCGCGGCACGTCTCGCCGACCTGCGGAAAACGAAGGAAGCGATAACAGAGGAGCAGAAGGATTCGACACCGCTTGCGGATCTGCGGATGCGCCTTTCCGACAGTCTGACGAAGTTCATATCCTCGGCCGAGAAGGTCAGAAAGCATATTATGCTCGTAAACGAGATCGACGGTGATCGCCGCGGCGCCGAGGAGGCCGCGACGGCGGCCACCAGGGAGCTGAACGCGTTCCTCGAAAGCCAGGCGGCTGGACGCGTGTTCAGAAAACTGAAGCCTGTCTCGTGCCCGAGCTGCGAGGAAGCGTACACCGATGAATATCGCGAAGAGCGAGAACAGCATCACGATTGCGTTGTCTGCGGTCGTGAGGATCATCGTGTTCCGGACGACTCTGAAGGAGTTGAGGCCCGCCTTCGCGAAGCCGTGAGCGATGCCCTGCAGGAAAGCCGGAGGCTCCGTAGCCGACTCGTGGATGCGAACAAGCGCAGGGCGGAGGCCGAGGCGGAGCGGGATCGCTTCGACGTGCAGTCGAAGGAACTTGAGAAAGAGATCGAAGCGTCGAAGTCCCGGCCTGATGGACAGATGGAACTCATAAAGCTCTCCGCTCAGATAGAAGAACTGGAGAAGATGGTGTCCGAGGAACCCGCGGTCCAAGTCGATGACATCAAGCTTCTGGATGCAGCAGTGAATGCGACCAAGGACATGTATGACGAGGAACAGCAGTCTGTGCTTGGCAAGGTGTCGGATCTCACCGCCGACTTCGCCCGCGCGTTCGGTCTGGATGACCTGAAGAGCGTAAAGCTGAAAGGCAACACGCACATGGATGTGCACACCAAGGGAGGCAAGAAGAGCTTTGGCGACTGCACGGCAGGCGAACGCATGCGCCTCAAGCTCGCAGCGACGCTGGCATTGATCCAGGTGGCAGAGGAAAGCGGCATCGGCAGGCATCCCGGCGTTCTGCTCGTGGATTCCGTCGGCAGCCACGAGGTGGTGAACGAAAACGTCGTCGCGATCGTGACCGGTCTTTCGAAACTCCAGTTGTCGCTACCGACCATCCAGGTGTTCCTTGCCGGAATCCAGAGCGACGCAATCCTGGCACATGTCCCTTGCGAGAATGTCGTGAAGAATCGGGATGACGGTTACCTTTGGTAGGCCACCATGCGATACAACGAGATCATGGAAGACATCCTCGCCCGCGAGGCGGTTCCTAGCGTCGAAGCGTTCGGCGGGATTGACCACATCCTGTCCGACGGAGAGGCTATCGGTGCCTCGATCTTTCCTGACCTCTTCGTGGAGCTCGTCCTGCCGTTTCGGGCGCTCCGCAGGACTGATGTCGACCGCTTCATCGATAACGTGTTGATGTCCATCGACCGCGGCGCGGAGCTTGACGCGATCGCCAACTACCTTCTCGCCATCAGCTACGAAGACACACAGGCTGACAACGCGGTCTTCCGCCGCCTTCTTGCTGTCTCGCAACAGACCGGCCGTTCGGTCCGGCTCCGTTCGGCCGCATTGAAGGCCGCGCTCGCCTTTGCCCGCGACAATTCGATACGTCTGACGAGGCTGATCGCCGATCTTGTAGATACCGATCTCAACGATGATCCATCGTTCATCGCGCATGCCGCGCGGATAGCGGGCGTGCTTCTTGGAAGGACACGAAACCCGGCTCTTCTCGATTTTCTGAATGCGGCGAGTGTCGTCAGCGGCTCTGCCGATCAGGTACATCTCGAACTCGGACTCGTCGCCCTTCATTCTGCGATCGAAGGATCCGACAGGGCCGTCATATTGCAGCATCTGCGCGACTGCCACCGGGAATTCGCTCGTTCGGCAAGCCTGCGCGAAAGCAGGTACGACGCGCGAATATACGCGTCAGCGGTCGAACTGCTGATTGACTTCCATGAAAATCAGGTGGCGGCGGATTTCGAGACGATCCTGGCCCATCTAAGAGAAGACGCGTGGGCGTACATGGCATATTCCGGCAGCGACGCAAAGGATCCGATCCTCGGTGCGCTGGCAAGTCAGACCACCGCCCTGGCTGTTCTCATCGACAGGTTGTCCGAATTGGATCGCCGCCTGAACGACGGCTTCTGGTTGGAGGCGGCGAACCTGATCGAGAAGCACCTTCTCTTTGCCTTTGAGGCCAATAGGACGGTTTTTGCCGCCGAACCGGGCAAAGGTCTCGACTGCGTCATCAGACCGCAGATAGAAGCCCGAATCTTTGGCAACCACGCCCATGCGATGGCGATCATAGAGTGGATCCGCCAGCATGGTTCAGAACACGACCCTTGCATCGTCGACGAACTGAACGAGATCGCTCGACGACTCTTCCGGGAGGGCGGGGGTTACCCTTTCGGAGTGGATTCCGGAAGCCCCCCGGAATCCGCCTCGAGAAGCTGGGCACACTTCACTGATTCAGCGGCGGAAGCGGTGCTCCGTGAAATCCTCGACACTGTTGAAATCCAGCACGCGTCCGGCGCGACCAAACCGGTCATGATGATGATCCAATCGACCGCGAGCGGGCTTGACGAAATCGCGGACTACAAGGATCCGTCAGTAAGGCGCGTGTTCAACACGCTCGTCTATTCCATCGCTCTGTTTCTCGAACTAAAGCTCGACGGATCCCGCGAACAGGACATTTTTTCGAGGTACCTTTTCCAGCACCAGCCGCTCCCCGTCGAGAAGGACCTGCAACAGGACTTTCTGCGGCATGGCAAGTCCAACCGCCTGCCGGTGGACGATGAAATCAAGGGGGTCGCGGGCGGCCGCGCTGATATCAGGTACAAGGCGGATCCGCATAGGATGATCATCGAGGTGAAGAGGGAACTCTCCGACGCTTCATTCGACAATCTCATGCTTTCCTACGGTGATCAGACAGCCATTTATCAGGCTACAAACGTAAAGCTCGGCGTCATGCTGGTTCTGGATCTCTCCAAACCACACCTGAAACTCGCCCACATGGACAAGTGCTACGAAACCCGCACAGGAGACCTTCTGGGTGATGGTACACTCAGGGGTGTTCTGGTGGTCAGGATCCCGGGACGGCGCGGAGTTCCCAGTGCAGCCACCGTCGCCGCCAAGAGTTCGAAAGCCTCCCGGAGCGGCAACGTGGCTTCGCAAACATCCGGAACTCGCCCCAGTACCAAACCAAAGACATCGCGGACCAAGTCCCGGAAGTCGCAAGCCTAAGGTCTTGACGCCATCCCGCGTGTTCTATATTCGTTCCGGCCATGAACACCTTCGCGCGCCACTCGATACGAATACGCTGATGCACTCCGGCTTCGCCCGGTGTCGCCCTGTTCTGCGTTTCGTTTACGAGGGATGCCATGACGGTAGTCTCGACTGACCGGAGGGACGGTGATGTCCCGCACAAGGTCACGCTTTCACCGACCTATTTTCCGATGCCGACTATCAAATGCGATGGTCGCGCCAAGTTCCGTTCGCAGCAGGCGAGAGACTTCGCCTGCCTGCTAGACCTCGATCTTGACGTCGCCCGATGGAGCACGGCGCCGCCGCTGCTCCGGAACGGCGACGACGAGTACCAGCTCGATTTCGTTGTTCTTACCGAAAACGGTTCTTTCTTGATCGATGTCGGCCAGGAAGAACCATCGCCGCCTATCTGGCTGTCTGGTGCTGTCGAATCCATGGGCCATCGTTACCGTTCGGTGGCTATGATCGACTTCGCTGACAGCTTCCGCCTCCGGAATGCCAAGGATCTCCTCCGCTACGGCTTTTATCGACCGCCGTTGGGTGACAGGATTCGGCTGCTTGCAGGCCTCGAGGAGATGGGGTCCCTAACCATTGCGGAATGTCTCTCTGCGATCAGGGAAGGGCGGCCGATGCCGACACTTGCGTCGCTGATCCTCCAAGGATTCCTGGAGGTCGATCTGGATGACGCGCTTCTTAGCCCGGAGACGCAGGTGCGCCGGATACGGGGATGACGTGACGCGCGCCTGAGCGCCAGCCGCATCATCTTCAATCCGGGATCACACTATGAAACACGTTCTTCGAGACCGGGCAGGATTCGCCCTGCCGGAATTCCTCGCCTACGCGGGTATCAGCCGGGCTATCCGCCAATACCGACGCGCCCCACATTTCGCCATCGGCATCGTTCTCGACAACTGGGAGCGTAAGACGAGCTATGTACAGGCCGCGGTCATGTTCATCGACCAGAGATCGGACTACCGCTTCCAGGACCAGGTCAAGATCTTCGACGAGACGCGGTCGGACGACCACATCGAAGCCGTGATGGATCTGCTTCAGCACAAGCAGACCATCATCTTCTTCAGGTCGGAGGAGGCGATCCCGCCCGATCTCCTGCTTGCGCTCGACATCGTCGTCAAGGTCGAGCCGCCCGACGTCCGTCAGGCCCGCGGGGTCGTTCACTGGGGCTATCGAACGCCGCTTACAGACGAGCAGGCTGAGGCTCTTATCGCGTGCGACTGGAGGCGGCTGAAGCTGGCAATGACCTGGGGTCGGCCCATGTCGCGGGTACTTGCGATCATGGAGAAAATGGCGAAGGCGGGTGTACCGAGAGCACCAGCCGCACCTCGTGCACCAAACCGGAGGGGTGAAGTCATCGCAGACATCCGCCTGGAAAGCATGGAGGGCTACGGCGAGGCCAAGAATTGGGGGCTCGACTTGGCGCGTGATTTCGATGACTGGCGGGCGGGCACGATTTCCTGGGACGACGTCGATACGGGGATGTTGCTGTCTGGATCTCCCGGAACAGGCAAGACGATCTACGCAAAGGCTTTGGCCGCGACATGCGGGGCGCATCTGGTCGTCGCCTCCTACGCCACATGGCAGGCAAAGGGCCACCTCAATGACCTCCTGAAGGCGATGCAGAAGAGCTTTCAGGAAGCTAAGAAGAATGCGCCCTCCATTCTCTTCATCGATGAGATCGATGCCTTCGGATCCAGAGATAGCGTCAGCACGCAGAATGAATCCTATGACACCAAGGCCATCAACGGCCTGCTCGAGCAGTTGGATGGACTCGAGGGCCGCGAAGGCGTTGTCGTCGTTGCCGCCTCCAACCGCCCTGAGAAGATCGATGCCGCCATCCTGCGTTCAGGCCGGCTTGATCGGCACATCAGGATTCCACTCCCGGATATCGCCGCGCGGACGGCGATCTTCAGGATGCATCTCCGCGGCGAGTTCAAGGAGGCGGCGCTCAACACCTTCGCCGAACTCAGCGAAGGCATCACCGGAGCTGACATTCAAAAGATCGCTCGTGACGCCCGCCGAGAGGCTCGGAGGCTCAGAAGGTCGGTCGGCCTCGCGGACGTGCTCGTTCACCTGCCGATCCCGGCATTCATTCCCCCGGAGGCGCTGAGAGTAAATGCCATCCACGAGATCGGTCATGCCGTGGTCGGCACCGTTCTGGGCATGGAGCTCGTCCGTGTCGAGATTTCGCCGAAGATCATTCTGTCGACGAACTGCCAGTCCGTGGGGAGGGCGACATTCGATCGGCGGCCATGGGCCAGGCGCACGAAGCCTTACTACCTTGATGAGATTGCGATGGGACTTGGAGGAATGGCGGCCGAACAGTTGATGTTGGGCTGTCACGACGATGGCGTGGCTGGAGCTAATGGTGATCTCCACAAGGCAACCCGGACCGCGCTTCTTCTGGACAGGGCGTTCGGGATGGGTGATGGCTTGGGATCGCTCGGCGACATCTCGGACGCGCCCATGATCGACATCACCAGGATGGATCGAAGCGTGCTGCGACGGGTGGACAGGATCCTCGACGAGCAGCTCGCTCGCGCTAAGGCAATCCTTGAGCTTCATCGTTCCGCCTGCAGGAAGCTCGTCGATGCGCTGGTTGCCTCGCTCGAGCTATCGGGACAGGAGGTGCTGGATGCACTGGATTCCGATCCCGATGGTGAATCTCGGCTCCGAAGTGTGGGATAGCGAGCTTGCTTAGTCTTGGCACGTGCGCGCGCGAACTCCGCTCCATGACCTGGGGCTTTCCATTGCGGCTGAAGGATATGAAGCCGGAATCCAAGCCTAAGCCCGTGAATAACATCGCCGACCTCACGGGCAGGATGTGGATCGCCCTTGCTCGTAAACCGCAGGCGAGATGCCTGATTCCACTTACGGGTTTCGCCGAGGCGGAGGGCCCGAAAGGACGTATGACGCGGGCATGGTTCTCTCATCGCGACGACACGATATTCGCCTGGGCGGGGGCTTTGGCGGGTCAGTGACGAATGGGGTCCCGTCTATTCCGGGGTCATGACCGATGCGAACGAGGCGATCTCACCGGTCCACAACCGAATGCCCGTCCTGCTTCACCGGGATGAATATGAGCGGTGGCTTCATGGGAGCTTCGATGACGCGCTTGCGTTTCAGAAGCGAACATTCCCGCCAGAACTGATCGTAATGGATCGCACGACGGAGCTGTGGGCGAAGAAGAAGGCGAACGCCGAGACGCCGCTTCTGCTCTGATAGGCCGCATTCTGCGCCAGCTTGGCTTCTCTCGATTCGCAGGCTTCGCTCAGTGATCAAAGAACTCGAGACCAAGTCCTTTGAAACAGTCGGATTAATCCTCAGTTGACAGGATTCGCCGCCCGCTTCTGATGGCCACCTTCGTTGTCCGGGAAGCCGCGGCCGCTGTCTTGACGGCGTAGGGGCGGGAAATTTATGTATAATTTCGACCTATATTTCTGAGCTCCAGATAGTATTTGGGTAAGCTTTCGTGTCGATTGATTGATCTCGTCTTGGTCTAATATCCGCGATCCACGCCTGCCGTCCGTCGACAGGCTCTACTTCATTTAAGGCGCTTAAGGGCCACCTTTCGCAGGAAAAGCGTGTAACAATATGTGAACGAGATAGTTGTCCGACCTATCGATGTCGATTCGCGCGGAATCTCGTTGTCAACAATGAATTGTCAACAGTGAAACCGAAGACTCGTCTGGTGGCCAGAGGATTCAATAACCGCCATTTCAATCTGACGAATCCACACTTATGCCGTCAGAATCCGGCTTTAATGGTAGTGAATCCGGGCTTATGTGGCGAGGCAGAGGAAAATTAAATGGCGCACCCGACAGGATTCGAACCTGTGACCTTTGGAATCGGAATCCAACACTCTATCCAGCTGAGCTACGGGTGCGTTTCAGATGTGAAGCAAGCTGCTTCGCATCTGCCGATACAGGGTTCATAACAAAGGTCGGGGGCTGCATCAATCGCTTGGAACGGAAAAAGTGTGGGAGAGGAGATTTGTTCTCTCAGCGACGGCTTTGGCGGGCGATTGCGCGGTCGATCAGCATGTTGGCAATGGTCATGCGGGTTGTAGCCTCTGCCCGAAAATTCGGATGAATGCGATCCGGGTGGTTGAGCTTGGCAAAGTTCCTGCGTTTTTCTTGCAGAAGATCGGGCGTGTCTTCCTTGGCAAGACACAGATCCTCGGCGATTTCCGCTTCAGTCAAACGCAACAGGTGATCTGGCATCGCGGGCGGTTCGGGCGCAAGCACAGGCGGTTCCGGCTCGGGTGCCGGAAACTCCAGGACATCGAAATAGGCGAGGTCAGCCTGTGGAAGCGCTGCTGCGGTCGGCGTCGTTTCGGCCACGAAGCCGCTTGTCAGGCCGGAAACGCGAAAGCTTTGAGGCGCGGCAGGTTCTGCCTCCTCTTCCTCGCCATCCAGACGCGTCAGGATGGATTGAAACACAGATCGCCCGAACAGCATGGCAGCTCCCTTCGGACGTCTTTGTAGAGCAGCGGCATCGCGCGAGGCTTGCGCTTCAAGGTTACGATTGAGACTGGCTCTGGCCGTCCTGCATCTGTGTCTGGCCTTCTGCCTCAACCTTCAGCGATACATGCAGGTTCTCGCCCGCCTGACCAATCCGCATGCCTGAAACGGGTGCGGCGTCGCGATAGCAGAGGCCGCAGGCAATTCGCACATAGCGTTCATCCGGGCAGATCTTGTTGGCAGCATCGAAGCCCACCCAGCCAAGGCCCGGAATGTGAGCCTCTGCCCAGGCATGAGTGGCCACCTGTTCTGTCTGGCCATCCATCAGCAAATAGCCGGAAACGTAACGGGCGGGCAGGCGCATGACGCGCGCTGCGGAAATGAAGATATGGGCATGATCCTGACAGACGCCTTTGCGGGCTTCAAGCGCCTGTTCTGCCGTCGTTTCCGCTGTTGTCGTGCCAGGCTCATAGGCAACTGTTGTGTGAATTGCCTCCATCAGCGCATGCATTTTCGCCAGTTCGCTTTCGCCGTGAATGCTGTGCGCCAGATCCCGCACCAGTGTGCCGGGTTGGGTTCGTGGCGTCTCACGCAGGAAGAGCCACAGCGGCACGAAGCCCTGATGCATGCCCAGAACGCCAGCCCGATCAATGGTGCGAACCTCGCCGGAGGCCGTGATGCGAATCGTGCGTTCGCCGCCTTCGACGGACACCAGATCCGTGCGATTGCCGAATTGGTCCGCATAGCCCGCTTCCACCTTTGCGCCCTCAACCGAGAGCGACCAGTTGAGAACCGTCTGCATGGGGTTTGTCAGCGGGTGAAGCCGCAGCCTTTGCAGCGCATAGGCCACCGGCTCATCGTAAACATATTCCGTGGTGTGCGAGATCTTCAAATGCATCCGGCCAATCCGTCCCTCAAAAAACGCCTCTCAACCTGCCCTTGGGGTGGCTTAATGATAGAAGCGGTAGCCTTCTGAAATTTCCGCGCCCAGCTGGTTATTGCGGCTGATGAAATCCTCAAGGAATTCATGCAGGCCCTGATCCATGATGTCACCGATCGAGCCGCGTTGCAGCATGGTCTGAATGCTGTCTGCCGTCTCATGTGCCTGATGCCGCTGGCCGTAATCTTCCGCCAGATATTTCAGGTTGCTGACGATTTTTTCATAGCAATAGGCCAGCGAACGCGGCATCCGCGCGTTCAGGATCAGAAAATCCGCAATATTGGAGGGGCGGTATTCCGCATCATAGACCCAGCCATAGGAGCGATGGGCCGAGACGGAGCGCAGAATGGATTCCCACTGGAAATTATCCAGCGACGAGCCAACCTGGCTGACTGCCGGCAGCAGCACATAATATTTCACATCCAGAATGCGGCTTGTATTGTCGGCCCTTTCGATGAACGTGCCGATGCGCGAGAAATTATAGAGATCGTTGCGCAGCATCGAGCCATGAAAGGCACCGCGAATGAGCCCGGCGCGGCGCTTGACCGTATCGATCACGCCCGGAAGATCGGCAGCCTTCACCTTGCGTTGCAGCAATTGCTTCAGCTCGATCCAGCATTCGTTGGTGGCTTCCCAGGTTTCCCGCGTCAGCGCCGTGCGCACCATGCGCGCATTGTTGCGGCCCGCTTCGATGCAGGACATGACGCTGGAAGGGTTGCTGACTTCCCGCAGCAGGTAATCGATGGCATTGGCGGCCGTCACCGTGCCGTGCAGCTCGATATAGGCATCGCGCACGCCCGCACTTTGCAGCACGCCATCCCAGTCCTCATCGGAGGAACCCGTGCGTGTGAGCGATACGCGCAGTCCCGCATCCACAAGACGAGCAATGTTTTCGGCGCGTTCGATGTATCGGAACATCCAGTAGAGGCCGTTTGCAGTTCTTCCCAGCATGTCGCTCAGTCCTCTAGAACCCAGGTGTCCTTGGTGCCGCCGCCCTGGCTGGAATTCACCACCAGCGAGCCTTTCTTCAGCGCCACCCGGGTCAAGCCGCCGGGAATGATGTTCACGCCCTTGTCGGAAACAAGCACGTAGGGCCGCAAATCCACATGGCGGGGGGCAATGCCCTTGTCCACCAGAATGGGCACGGTGGAGAGCGAAAGCGTGGGCTGCGCAATGTAGTTGTTCGGCTTGGCGCGCAGCTTTTCCGCAAAGGCGGCGCGTTCTTTTCTGGAGGCTGTGGGGCCAACCAGCATGCCATAGCCGCCGGAGCCATGAACTTCCTTCACCACCAGGTCTTCCAGATGCTCCAACACATATTTCAGGCTGTCCGGTTCCGAACAGCGCCATGTCGGCACGTTTTCCAGAAGCGGTTTGCGGCCGGTGTAGAATTCCACGATTTCCGGCATGTAGGAGTAGATCGCCTTGTCATCGGAAATGCCAGTGCCGGGAGCATTGGCGATGGTAATATTGCCGGAGCGATAGACATCCATGATGCCGGGAATACCAAGGGCGGAATCCGGGCGGAAGGTGAGGGGATCGAGGAAATCGTCGTCCACACGGCGGTAAAGCACATCGATGGCTTCATAGCCCTGGGTGGTGCGCATCTTCACCTTGCCGTCGATGACGCGCAGATCCGAACCTTCCACCAGCTCCACACCCATGGTGTCGGCCAGGAAGGAGTGCTCGTAATAGGCCGAGTTATAGATGCCGGGCGTGAGGACGGCCACGCGCGGGCGCCCCTTGCAGCCGGGCGGCGCCAGCGATGCCAGCGATTGCCGAAGCAGATAGGGATAATCCTCCACGCGCTGCACCTTGTTCAGGGTAAACAGTTCCGGGAACATCTGCATCATGGTTTCCCGGTTTTCCAGCATGTAGGAAACACCGGAAGGCGTGCGGGCATTGTCTTCCAGCACATAGAACTGGTCTTCGCCAGTGCGCACAATGTCGGTGCCGACAATGTGGGTGTAGACGCCACCCGGCGGCTTGAAGCCGATCATTTCCGGCAGGAAGGCATCGTTGTTTTCGATCAGCTCGCGCGGGATGCGACCGGCGCGGATGATCTCCTGCTTGTGGTAGATGTCATCGAGGAAGGCATTGAGGGCCAGAACACGCTGCTCTATGCCCTGTGCCAGTTTGCGCCATTCGCGGGCCGAGATGATGCGGGGGATGATATCGAAGGGGATCAGCTTCTCGGAGGAATCTTCGTGACCATAGACTGCAAAGGTAATGCCGGTCTTTCGAAAGATGTTTTCCGCGTCCTGGGATTTCCTGATCAGGTGCGCTGGATCCTGCGCATCATACCACTCCTGATAAGTCTTGTAGGGGGCGCGCGGAAGGTTTTCCGCAGTCAACATCTCGTCAAATGCCAATGGTGTGTTCCCTGATTTTTGTCCATAAGAATACAATGCAAAGAGCATTGCAAGAACCATGCGCAACCGAAAAAGCAAATTCATCGGTTGCTGTCCTGCGCAGATGCCGGGCCGCCTCAAGGCCCGGTTTGACACGCCTTAGACTTGGGCAATCAGGGTGGTGATCTGGCTGGAAAACCCATTGATTGACTGGGAATATGAACTTATTCGATTGTTCAGTGCTTCTGTTTTGTCTTTCCTTTGCCTGCGGCGTAATCACAGTCTGCCCATTCTCTCGGCAGTTGGTTGAAGGCCTCCCGAAATGCTTGATCGTCTGGCTCCGGCCCTCTTTGTTCTGCTATGGTCAACGGGTTGGATCGTGGCCAAGATTGCTTCGCTCCATGCGGAGCCGCTGACCTTTCTGGCCGCTCGGCACATGCTCGCGGCGATTGTGTTTGCGGCCTTTTCGATTGCTGTTTCCGCCGCTTGGCCGCGAACCAACAAGGCCGTTTTGCACGGGTTTACATCGGGCATCTTGCTGCATGGTCTTTATCTGGCTGGCCTGTGGTGGGCCATCGGGCAAGGCGTTCCCGCCAGCCTTTCCGGGGTGATTGCCGGTCTCCAGCCTTTGCTGACGGCGGGCTTTGCCATTCTGCTGCTGCGTGAGCGTCTCGGTGTGAAACAGGTATGCGGGCTGCTTCTTGGCTTTGCCGGTGTCGCCATAGCCGTCTCGCCGCAGTTTGCCGATGTCATGAAGACCGGGCTGACGGGGCTTGCGGTGCCGGTGCTCGTCAACCTGATTGCGATGTTTTCGGTCACGCTCGGCACGCTGTATCAGAAGCGCTTTCTGGCGCAGGGCGATCTTCGCACCATTGCCGTTTTGCAATATCTGGGTGCGTTCGCCGTCACCGTTCCGCTCGTCTATGGCCTGGAAAACGGTCGGTTTGACTGGAGCTGGCCTGCCATCGCTGCCATGGCATGGTCGGTGCTCGGCATTTCCATGGGCGCGGTGGGACTGCTTCTGTATCTCATCCGGCGCGGTCAGGTCTCACGCGCCGCCTCGCTCATCTATTTGATGCCGCCACTGGTGGCCATCGAAGCCGCAATGCTCTTCGGCGAAACGCTGACACTGCCGATGATTGCGGGAACCGTGACCGTCGTCATCGGAGTCTATCTGGTCAATCAGAAGGTGTAAGGGGTTGGCCCCGGTGTTGTTAGCGGATCATGCCACTCTGGCCCTGCGACGAATTGCTGCGCTGCGGAAATGAAACCGCCGTTTTTATTTTTCTTTAAGAGATACTGCGCAAGTTGTGCCGCAGTAAGTAAATATATAGTATTACTAATAAAGGAGCTGCTCGTGGGGCGGATTAATATTAGATTTGGGCTGTTGTTTGCCTTGTCCCTTGTTGCGATCTCCATTCTGGCGCTTGCCTTTTCGTCCCTGTCGGGGATTTCGAAGATCACAGGCAATATGAATGTGATCGCTCATGAGTTGAACAAGAAGCAGATGGCTGCGGCGAATGTCAAAACGGAATTCGTCTTTTTTCGTTTGATGGCGGCGCGCGTTGCTGCGGCCACCCTTCACGGACCAAAGGCAATTGAAGTTGCGGTTGCGGCGCAGGATGCGCAACAGCAGAAACTGCAACAGACGGTAGCCAGCCTGCAAAAGCTGATGACGAGTGATCTGGAGCGCCGCAGGGCGCAGGATTTCGCAAATGCGATCTCGGCCTATGGCGATATTGTCAGCAAGGTCAACAAGCTGCGAATCTCGGGGCAGAACGATCTTGCCGAGGCTGTGGTTGCCAAGGAAGTACCCGGCATCAGCGAGGCTGCGGCCAAGAGTGTTGACGATATTCAAGACTATCTTGGCAAGACCATTGAAGATGCTGTTGTGAACGCTGACGATGTTGCCAGCAATGCCAATACGATCATGATCGTTGTCTCGGTCATCAGCATAACGCTGGCTGTCCTCTCCATGGCCTACACCGTTTTTGGCGTTGCCAATCCAATCGGCGAGCTTTCCAGTGCAGTTCGTGTTCTGGCCGGTGGAAGCCTGGAGAAGCAGGTTCCGTTCACCGATCGGCGCGATGAGCTGGGCCAGATGGCAATCGCGCTTGAAGTGCTTCGCAAATCGGGCCTGGAAAACATCAGGCTTCAGGCCGATGCGGCTGCTGCGCGGCAGGCACAGGAAGCGCAATCGGTTGATATGGCGCGCCGGACCTCCGAAGAGGCGCAGAAGCTTCGCTTTGCGACGCAGACCCTGGGTGATGGATTGCGGCGGCTTGCCGCTGGCGATGTATCCTTCTCCCTGTCGGAGCCGTTTGCGCCTGAGTATGAAGAACTGCGCACTGACTTCAACGAGACGGTTCGGCAGTTGGGAGATACGATATCCAGCGTTCTTTCCGTGGTTCATTCCATAGAGAGCGGCACGGCCGAGATTGCCGGTGGTGCGAATGATCTGTCCAAGCGCACGGAACAGCAGGCGGCCTCGCTTGAGGAGACGGCTGCTGCTCTGGACGAAATCACGCAGAATGTTTCCATGGCTGCCAAGCGCACGGATGAGGCGCGTCAGGTAGCGTCGCGTGCCAATGCGAATGCGGAAAGCTCTGTGCGGGTTGTTGCGGATGCCGAGGAAGCGATGCGCCGCATCGAGGAATCGTCGCAGCAGATCTCCAACATCATCGGTGTCATCGATGAGATTGCCTTCCAGACCAATCTTCTGGCGCTGAATGCCGGTGTTGAAGCTGCGCGTGCCGGGGAGGCTGGCAAGGGCTTTGCGGTTGTTGCGCAGGAAGTTCGTGAACTTGCCCAGCGCTCGGCCAATGCCGCCAAGGAGATCAAGGGCCTTATCCTGAACTCTTCGAACGAGGTCGAGAACGGGGTGAAGCTTGTTCGCGATACGGGTTCTGCGCTGAAGGAGATCGGCAGTCAGGTCGTTCAGGTCAACCAGCTTATGGAGACGATCACCACCTCGTCGCGTGAGCAGTCTGCGGGTCTTGCGGAAGTCAATACGGCGGTCAATCACATGGACCAGACCACGCAGCAGAATGCGGCCATGGTTGAGCAGTCGACTGCGGCATCGAGCGCTCTGGCAAATGAGGCTGGACGTTTGAGAGAGCTGGTCGGCCGCTTCAGACTGCCTCAGGATGCGGGGCGTGGCGGTCAGGGTGCGGTGCGTCGGGCCGCCTGAGCGGCGCCCTGCCTACCAAAGTCCGCCTACGCAAAGTCCGCATAAAGTTTCGGCCCGCCTTTGATAAAGGCGGGCCGATTTCTTTGTCTTGGAGCGTTTTCGTATCTAACAGAAATACAGCCGCGATCAGGCGCGGTCGCGCCTGCGGGGCTGGTTGCCGCCTTCACCGCCAAACTTTACCGGGCCGCCATTGCCCGAGGGCTTGCGTGCCGGCTGACCGTTGCGTGCCTGGCGCTGCTGGGCCGGGGCATGACGGCTTTCCCCGCCATTGCCGCGCTTGCGCTGGTCAGCGGCGGCGGGCTTGTTGCCGAACTGCTTCTTGCGTGCCTGGCCGAAATCGGAGGTGGCGACGAGATCATTGTCCGGCTCGAAGCTTGGCGCTTCCTCGTTACGACGCTGGCCGCGAAAATCCTCGTTGCGGTTATTGCGCGGACCGCCCTGACGGCGTTCGCCGCGCGCTGCACCTTCCTCACCTTCGGCGAAGAAGGGACGGCGGGCCGGTCTTCCTTCGGAACGGCCGCGTCCACCGTCGCGGTTGCCACCGTCGCGCTTGGCGCCATCTCGCTGGCCGCCACCGTTCTGGCCACGGCCACCGCCGCCATTGCGTGCCTTGGTCGGCCGTGCAGGGCTGCGCATTTCTGCCGGGCGCTCGCCGGATGCAACAGAGATTTCGATGCCCATCAGGCGCTCGATATCGCGCAGCAGGCGTGTCTCGTCCGGCGCGCAAAAGGCGATTGCGATGCCATCGCGGCCTGCGCGGGCAGTTCTGCCGATGCGGTGAATATAGGCATCCGGAACTTCCGGCAGGTCATAATTGAACACATGCGTGACGCCCGGAATATCGATGCCGCGGGCTGCAACATCTGTGGCAACCAGCACGCGGATTTCGCCATCGCGGAAAGCCTTCAGTGCGCGTTCGCGCTGTCCCTGGCTCTTGTTGCCATGAATGGAGGCAACTTCGAACTCTTCATGGGCCAAATGCTTTGCCAGCTTTTCGGCGCCGTGCTTGGTGCGCAGAAACACGATGGCGCGTCCATCCGGGTTCTCCAGAAGCGCATCTTTCAGAAGCACTGTCTTGTCGTTCTTGCCTGCGACGAAGTGAACATGCTGCTCGACCTTGTCGGCTGCCTTGCCGGGCGGCGTGACTTCAACCTTCACCGGGTTGGTGAGGTAGTCCTGTGCCAGATCGGCAATGGCCTTTGGCATGGTGGCGGAGAAAAGCAGGGTCTGGCGCTTGGCTGGAACCATCTTTGCGATCTTGCGCAGATCGTGGATGAAGCCGAGGTCCAGCATCTGGTCCGCTTCGTCCAGAACGAGATGCGTCACTTTCGAAAGCGTCAGTGCGCGGCGGTTGATCAGGTCAAGCAGGCGGCCGGGTGTCGCGACAAGAATGTCGGTGCCACGCTCCAGCTGAAGTTGCTGCTTGTTGATGGAAACACCGCCGACAACCGTGTTGATGCGAAGCGGCGTCTTCTTGAGATAGCTGCGGAGGTTGACGGCAATCTGGTTCACCAGCTCGCGGGTCGGAGCCAGGACCAGTGCACGAATGGTGCGGTTGTCCGGGCGGGCCATTTCGGCCATCAGCATTTCAACGATGGGCAGGCCGAAGGCTGCGGTCTTGCCAGTGCCGGTCTGCGCAAGGCCGATGAGGTCGCGGCCTTCCAGCAGAAGGGGAATGGCCTGCGCCTGAATAGGCGTCGGCGTCTCATAGCCAAGCTGCGAGAGGGTGGCTACGATCTGCTTGGAGAGACCAAGCGAATGGAAATTCGTCAAGTCGAATACCTTTCGGGGCGCCAGACATGAACGCCCTGGCAGCACCATGCTGGCCCGGGTCATTCTGGCGTCAAGAACCCCGCGTGAATTGGGAACTTGTGGTTGGAAAATGCTTTCCAGCGCTGGCCGTCATGCGGCCTTCGTTCTTTAGCGCTTGCCTTCTTCGCGATCCAATTCGTCGCAGGGCCAGCTCACGCGGCGGCCGGAAGGTGAAAGCTGGACTGCATGTGCTGCTTTGCACACAAAAAGTCAAGAGCCCAAGGCGAGATAGCCTTGGGCTCTTCTGTTGTAATCAAAGTAAACCTCCACCTACGGTGGAGGACTGGACGAGTTTTACATCGTGGTGGAGAGACCTCCGGCTTG